>CAIZZE010000032.1 GCA_903937405.1 uncultured Alphaproteobacteria bacterium
TATTTGGCGTGACTCGTGTGACAATGATGAGGTGGATAAAAGATTTTGATAAAGAATCAATTGGTGGTCTAGTAGTTAGAAAAGGAAGGGGAAGAAAAAAAATGTTTACCAAAGATTATGAAAGCAAGGTTTATAAAATAACCCCAGTAACGCTTAAGCAACCCCAACTCGATTCAAGTAAATCCTAGGTTTGCGGGTTTAACATGTAGGCAAGTAATGCTGATAAAACGTTAGTGAAGTAGTTGATTTTCGATCTGTATTTCGTGTGAACAAGGTGTCGAAAATCTTTTAATTGTCCAAAGACAGTTTCGATGATTCCGCGTTTTTTTAGCAGAAATTTAGTTGTTTCGGAAATCGGTTTTGGCTTCATATTTTGTCTAACTTTTGTGATAAGATGAAGCCCGTGTTTTAATAGCGCTGCTGCTGTTTTAGCTGATAAATATCCTTTGTCTCCAAACAAAAATCCGCTTAGTTTTTTAGCTAATTCTGCAGTCATATTTTGATCAGAAATATTGCCCTTAGTGATCGCGAAAGAGACGATTTCTCCGAGGTGATTTGTGATCAAATGAAGCTTAAATCCATAGAACCAACCGCAACTTGAGACTCCTCTTTGAGCAAGATAATTTGAGCACTTTTTTGGTAAAATTTTGAAAAATCAAGCAGACAATTCTAAATCTCCAATCTTGGCAGCGCCCGCACGATCTTCATGGTTTCAAGGCTCACTGTGATTACTCGCAAAAGTAGATCAAGTGGGTAGCGGGCGTTGTTCATGGTCTCAAACGCCCAAAGATTGGCGTCGTTGACAATGCCGCTTTCTTTGTGAGTTGAAATGTCTTGGCGCTCCATTACCCATTCAATTGCGGGTTTGCCGTTAACCACGTATGAGTAAGCTTCGAGTGGAATATTTTCGACAGTGATTTTTGAATTATAGATCACCTTTGTCTTATCGGTTTCTTTGCCAGCTTTGGCAAATTTCATTTTCTCAACTTTAAAATCTGCGTCTTTCAGCATTTCAATTGCCAAATTTCCACCAGCAAAACTTGCCGCAAAAGGCGAGACATTTTCGTAATTGATGTGAAGCTCAGCAAGCTCGCGACCAGCTTGGCTAAAATGTAAAAAGTCGGCGAATTTTTTCACGCAGGGAATGCGCGGCAATTCTTTGGTGAGATTGTCAGCAAATCTTTGTTTGTAATCTTCCGAGTGCAAAAGCCCGTAAATGTAGTAAAAAACATCTTCCTTCGAAATTTTTTCACCCGCGTAATTTTTAGAAAAATGCGCCAAACCTGCGTCGGTAATTCCATCTTTCACCACAAAATTTCCTTCAGTTTTTTCGTCGAATAAACTGGCTGGTTTTGGAGCGTCTGCAAACAGATTATCTTGCGGGTTTGAATCTTGAGCTGCGTGAGTCTCATTGGTTTTTGGTGAGAAGAGTTTTAGCGGGAAGCATTGCCCTTTTTCAATAGTATCGAGGCTAGAAATTTGATCCATTATCAAAGCCGAAAAACCACTCCTAGCGCCAACCCCAGAAACACAAATTACCCTATTTTTAACCGAAGCATCAGGGAAAATCTGCGGCATTTGCAAAACCATTTCATTGAGCTGACGACTGAAATACATCCATTGTTTTGTAAAAGGACGATAGCTTGCAAAAACCAAACAATTCTTTTGAAAAGAAGCGTCTTTTTTTAGACTTAAATCTTTTTTTAAAGCTCGCGACCAACTAATTTTTGTTGAATCGCTGGCAACAAAATCATCAATTTTAGGAAAATTTCCTTTTGCCAAACCATCGCACGCTGCCTTATAGCGCAATACTTCGCTGTTATAAAAATCAATCATGCTACTCATGTTTTTGGCGAGCTGATTTTTAGAAAAATTATAGCACCAAGCGTCGCGATTGGTGGCGACACCTAAAGAATAATTTTCAAAAATTACTGAGCTGTTTTTGTCTTTCTTGTCCCCAAGTGAAATGTGATTAGCAAAACTTTCGTCGCGTTGGTTTATCCAATCGCCGTGAGAATCTGGAACAATTTCTTGCCACAAGTTGGAAGCTGAAATTTTTTCAATACTTTTAAGCTCAACAACCTTTGTTAGCTTTTCTTCCGTTTTTAAATCATCACCAATGTCGCAATAATAAATTTTTCCTTGTTTTTGAGCTTTAGGATTTTTGATAAAAAGCGTGATTGCAGTTCCCGTCATTGAGCCGCTGCCAAAAACATTTTGCCCTTCTTTTGCCTTACCCTTGCTAAGCATATTTTTGCGAATATCGCCACGAAGATTAAAGGCGTAAATGCTTGAAAATTCTTGCGCCAAAGATTTACGCAAACCATCCATCGCTGATTTTTCAAGAAAGCCGCTTCCCGAAACAAACCCAATCACGCCCGCGTCTTTTATGCGATCACTCGCCCAGCGAATTGAGCGAATGTAAGAATCATAAAGCCCTTTTGACAAAGCGGCTTTTGAGTTTTTGGCGTAGGTCTCAGCAATGTTTTCATCAAGCTTTGGATAAGAGACATTTTGGTTGTCGTCATTGGCGCTTTCTTGACCAATCGAATAAGGTGGGTTGCCAATAATCACGCGAATATCCAACTTCTTCTGCCGCTTACGGCGCGCGCTGTTATCCACCAAAATCTCGCTGATTAAATCTTCTTTTTCGTAAAGCGCGAAAGTGTCGGTTAGGCAAATTCCATCAAACGGCTTGTAGTCGCCACCCATAATGTCGTGATAAACCGATTCAATATTGATGGTGGCGATGTAATAAGCCAAAAGCACAATTTCGTTGGCGTGAATTTCGTGAGTGTATTTGTGGGCGAGTTGTTCTTTTGAAATTAAGCCGCTTTGCATTAGGCGGGTGATGAAAGTGCCAGTTCCTGTGAAAGGGTCGATGATGTGAACATTTTCGCTGCCTAAGGTTTGCCCAAATTCATTTTTTAGCGCGTCGTTTACCGAGTGAATGATGAAGTCAACCACCTCAACTGGCGTGTAAACAATGCCCAAACGCTCGGTCATTTTGGGAAAGGCGTTTTTGAAAAATTTGTCGTAAAGCTCAATGATGATTTTTTGTTTTGCGGCCACGTCATTAATGTTGGCAGCGCGTTGTTTGACGCTGTCGTAGAATTTTTGCAGAGTGTCCGCTTCTTTTTCTAAATGGTGCTGACTTAAAACTTCAACCACGCCTTGCATGGCTTTGGAAACTGGGTTGTTTTTGGCGAAAGAATAGCCTTCAAAAAGCGCATCAAAAACTGGCTTGGTGATTAAATGTTGGGCGAGCATTTCAATTGCTTCACCCTCGGTGATTTGGTTGTTTAGGTCGTCGCGTAGCTCGTTTAAAAAATCTTCAAAGGCTTTGATTTCTTGCGAGTTTTCTGGGTTTTTTAAAATTGAATTGATGCGCTCGATATGTTTTTTGGCGATTGTTGAAATGTCGTTTGCCCAATCTTCCCAATGGCTGCGCTTGCCGCATTTTTTAACAACTTGGGCGTAAATGGCGCGCTCGATTTCGCTTACTTCAAATTTTATTTCTGTTTGTTGATTGCCTGAATTGCCGCTGTTTTTTGCTGCTTCGCCAATGCCAAAGCTGTTTTTGGCTTGTTGATTTTCGTTTGGTTTTTGAGCTTGGTTTTTTGCGCCAATTTTGTTGGTGATGCAAATTACTTCCATTTTGCTTAAGTCGCGCACGCCAAGATCAAGTTTATTTGTGAGGGCGTCGAAGCGGTCGTCGTGTGAACGCAAAGCTTGCAACACTTGCCACACAACTTTGTAGTTTTGGTTTTTATCCAAGCTTTCGTTGGCTTCCATGCCTGAAGGAATAACGACGGGCAAAATTACGTAGCCGCGTTTTTTACCTTCAGCATTTCGCATTACGCGCCCAACCGATTGCACCACATCAATTTGCGAATTGCGCGGCGTTAAAAACAAAACTGCGTCCAGTGCTGGCACGTCAACACCTTCAGAAAGGCAGCGCACGTTGCTTAAAATACGGCAGGTATTTTCTGAAGTTTCGGCTTTTAGCCAATCAATTTTTTCTTCTTTTTGGCTGGCATTCATTGAGCCGTCTACGTGCGCGGCTTCGCAAACTAATTTGGTTGCTAACTTGTCGCTTGCAGCTTCTTGTTTTTTGTATTCTTCCACGACAGCCGAAAACATGCTGGAGATTTTTTTGGAGCTGACTTTGTTGGTTTTGGAAGTGGCACTTTGTGGTTCGATCACTTGGCAAAATGCAACGGCGCGGCGCATTGGGTTGGCGTCGTCGTTTAAATCTTCGGCAGTATCTTGTTTTGAAAGAGCTTTCCAACAGCCAATAATTCTGGCGGCATCGTCAACTTTAAGCGCGTTGTTTTCGTCTTTTAGTAAGTGCTGAAGGCGGTCGCTGACATGCTGTGAATCAACAGCCAAGACGATTACTTTGTAATCAACTAGAAGACCTTGTTTTACGGCTTCAGAAAAATTGATGGTGAAAAGTGTTTCGCCGTAAAGCGCTTCGTCATCCATTGAACAAATAGCGATTTTATCTTTTTCAGCAACTGCCTTGGCTTCATTGCCATAGATGCGGGGCGTTGCCGTCATGTAAAGACGCTTGGCTGATTTGATGAAATTAGCATCGTGAACTTGCACAAAATTTGATTCGTCTTTGTCATCAAAAGTTTGTCCCGTGGTGCGGTGGGCTTCGTCGCAAATGATTAGGTCAAAATCTTCGAGGCTGTGATTTTTTTGGGCTTTAGAAATTACTTCAATTGAGTGGTAGGTTGAAAATACAACGCTCATGTGGTGCGAGTCGTGGCGTTTCTGCATTTCAAAAGCTAGGCGCGCAGAGTTGGTGGTTGCGGGGTAGCGCAGTTCATGAGTGAAGGTTTGGACGATGTCGTCTTCATTTTTTCGTTTCTTGCCAACGTCAGAGTCAGAGCAGACAGCGAAACTGTTGAGGGGTGTGGCGCTTTCTTGCGTCCACTCGGTTAGGGTTTGAGAAAGTAACGAAAGCGAAGGGACTAAAAACAAAACTCGCTTGTTTTTGCCCGCTAGTTTTTCGGCAATTTTTAGAGAGGTGAAAGTTTTTCCAGTGCCGCAAGCCATGATTAATTTGCCGCGAGCCGCTTCCCGCAAACCTTCTTCAACTGATTTTAGGGCGGCTTTTTGATGGTCGCGAAGCTCTTTCTTTTTCTTTAAAATCGGCTGCTGGTTTGGTTGGTATTTTGACCAATCAATTTGGCTATTTTCTAAATCGTTTAGATCGATTTTGGTGACGGGTGGTTGTTGATTTTGTAGCGCATCTTCAGCATGTTCAGACCAATTGTTGGTAGTGGTGACGATGATTCTTTGGCTGAATTGTTTTTTGCCTGAGGCTGTAAAAAAGCTGTCGATGTCAGATTTTTGAATGCGGTAGGTTTCTTCGTAAAATTTGCATTGAATGGCGTGAAATTCGTTGGTGCCGTGAGTTGTGGCAACCAAGTCAATTCCTGAGTCGCGCTGATTTAAATTTTGCTCTTTTGCCCAATTTGAATAAGTTTGAACCGAAGAAAAAAGCTGTTGGTAAAAAGGCTCGTTTTGAAAATATTTAATTGCCAATTCTTCAAAATAAGTGCCTTGTTCGCGATTGGTTTGAGAATTCTGACGAAGGGTTTTTAATAAATTTTGCAGGGCAGTCATTTGTGAGTTTTTAATATTTTAATTTGTTCAAAAATCTAAATTTTCTAGGCATGTTTGGGATAATACGCTTAGAAAACTTCAATTTTCTATAAGTGAGACGCTCATCACTTATAGGAAAGCGCATTTTTCTATAAGTGATAAGTTCTAAAAACCACCACCCAAAAGTTTAAAAAGCTTGATGTTGATGTAGTAAGATTCGCGCCATTTCTTTTCTTTGTGCATTAAGCCAATGCGCAGCAACTCGTTTAAATATTTGGTTGCTGTAAGGTTACTAACGCCAAGTTCTCTAACCACAAAATCAATTTTGGTGTAAGGGTGGCCAAATATCACATTAATCAGGTCTTGGCTGTAAATTTTTGGTAATTCGCTACGCATCTTATCTTTATGATTTTGCATCAGAATTTTCATGCCTTGAATTAGCTGAGTGGTTTGGCGTGAGGTTTGCTCGATGCCTTCAAGCATGAATAAAGCCCATTCTTCCCAAGCATCTTCGTTGCGCACTTTTTGCAAAAGTCGGTAATAGTCGGCTTTGTTTTTGTTGATGTAGCGAGACAAATAAAGAATTGGGCTATTTAGCAATTTTTGTTTTACGAGGTACAAAACATTGATGATCCTTCCTGTTCTGCCATTGCCGTCGTAGAAAGGGTGAATGGTTTCAAATTGATGGTGGATAATCGCCATTTTGATAAGCGGGTCTAAGTTAGAAATATCATCGTCATTGATGAATTTTTCTAAGTTCGACATAAGTGATTCGATTTCCGCTGGATTTTGCGGCGGCATGTAAACCACTTCGCCAGTTTTATCATTTTTCAAAGCCGTGCCGGGCAATTTTCTAAAACCAGCCTTGTTCTCTTCTAGTCTGGCCTGAATTTCCAGAATGCAGTTGTTCGTTAACAACTCTGACTTTTTGATCTCTTCAAATCCATTTTTTAGAGCAGCGGCATAATTATAAACTTCTTTGGCAGCATGAGTTGTAAAGCTCTGAGTTACGGCATCACTTTTGTAAAGTTCGTCATCAGTGGTGATAATATTTTCAATCGCCGAGCTGTCTTTTGCTTCCTGTAAAGACAGGGTATTAAGCAAAATATTTTGGTTGGGAATAATCGCAGCAACGCCTTTCAATTCTGCCAAAGCTTGATGTGCTTTGGTCAGTTTTTTAAGAATTTCTTTGGTTTCGAAATCTTTCTTGAGTGGAAGTTGCGGTATGATGTAATTCATTTTTTTACTTAATTTGTCTTGGTTAATTGGTATAAACTGACTTTTCTAATTCTTTTTGTAACTGCATTAGCGGCCATCTTTCAATTGCTCCTAAGCTCCTTATTTTAGCCGATAAATTCCAGTTATTATTTTTGGCTTCAAGAATAGTTCTTTTGAAAAATAGGTAATTGGTTTGATTTTTAGTGGTTATATTTTGATCTGTCGCAAAAGCCTGGCGAAGCAATGATTATAAGGATTAAGAAGAGTGCAGAAATTAATCTAATCATGAAAATTTAATTGGTTTCAAGTAAGTGATGATAATTTTTATGTTTACGCAGCCAAGACGTTGAATATCCACAAATCGGAATTATTTTTAATTTCTCCGCGTCAGCTTTTCTAGCAATTTCTTCCATTAATTTTCCGGCTGCACCGGTTCCACGAAGTTCAATTGGCGCTTCAACATATTTTATTGTTAGGATGTTTTTTTCTAAGCGATAATTGGCGAAAGTAATGAGACCGTTTGTTATGATTTCGAAGCGGGAATTTTGTTTGTTATCTTTCATTTCATCTCCGTTTTACTTGATGAAAAAATGTAATGAGCTTGTTGGAATAGACCGCTTAGCTTGCTTACGCACTTCGTACTACAGTGCAGTTCATCCGCTTTTGCTTACAATACAGTCTTGTCGTCCCTAGCGGGCCAGTCGCGATGTAGCGTAAGCGAAAGAGGATGGCGGAGCTGACTGCATTCCAAACGAACCATTCTCTATCGAATGTCATTTCTAAACCTATTGTTTGTAAGACTCCAGACCATCTTATACTTAACCAAAAAGTTCGAAAAAATTTTAGCGATAGGCAAGTGGCATTTTAAGCAAACCAAATTTAGTTTCTCAATTATGTTGAGAATTATAAGGTAATACTTTATGGTTCAAGAATCATAAAACCATGAGGTGGAAAATGGACTACAAAAAACTAACTGAAAAAAAGAAAATATTAGATAAGCACAGACCTTTCGATACTGCGCTGATAAAGAATTTGGAAGAATGGTTTCGAATTGAATTAACCTATACCAGCAATGCCATTGAAGGAAATACTTTGTCGCGCGCTGAAACTGCTTTGGTTGTTGAAAAGGGCTTAACTATTGGCGGTAAATCCATTACCGAACATCTTGAGGCAATGAATCATGCTGCGGCTTTGGATTTTGTTAAAGAGCAAATCAAGCGCAAACCATCAGACCTAAAAGAAAAAGACATTCTCAAAATTCACGAAATAATTTTAGATAAAATCGATCGTGAAAATGCTGGAATTTATCGCCGAGTTCCTGTTCGAATTTCTGGCTCCGCTGTTGTTCTACCAAATCCAAGAAAAGTTCAGGATTTAATGGATGGGTTTTTCTCTTGGTTAAAAAAAGAAGAAAAAATGCACGCCGTCGAACTTGCTGCAGAAGCTCACTATCGCTTTGTTACCATTCACCCATTCATTGATGGTAATGGTAGAACTGCTCGTTTGTTGATGAATATGATTTTGATGATGAAAGGTTATCCACCTGCGATTATCAGAAAGAATGATCGCTTGGCTTACATCAAATCTTTGGAAAAACCTCAGTTGGTTAATGGTGAAGGCGATTCAAAAAATGATTATTTCAAACTAATTGCCGCTGCTGTTGATCGCTCTCTGAATATTTATCTAAAGGCAATTGATGGTGAAGTTGAAAAACCAGAAAGTGAGAAGCTTCTAAAAATCGGCGAACTTGCCAAGGCAACAAATCAAACAGTTCCAACCATCAGGCATTGGACAAAAGAGGGTTTGTTGCAGGTTGCGGAGGTAACGGAATCAGGCTATCAAATGTTTAGTGAGGAGATGATCGAAAGAGTAAGAAATATTGAAAAAATGAAACATAAACGCCTGACGCTTACTGAAATAAAGAGGGAGATAAAATGACGCATAAAAATAAACGAGAATTTGCTATTGATTCAAGTAGGTTAAAAGCAAGGCATTTTCAAATTGAAGACCTTCAAATTCTTAACGAATTACACAGTGATGAAATCGTTGTTAGCACAACCAGCGGCACTCCACAAACTCTTGAAGAAACAAAAAATGAGTTGCTAGCAATCATTGATCACCGCGCCAAATACAGAGTTGCTCAAATGGCTTTTTTTGATCATGGCGGGAATTTTATTGGTCGCTGCGGAATAATTCATCGAAATTTTGCAACTGATGATGATTACAGCTATGAGATTAGATACGCTATTCATCGTCGGTGTCAAGGATTTGGAATTGGAGCAGAAATGGTCTTCTCGTACATTGATCACATCTTTAATGATCCTCAAATTGAAATTGATGTAATAACTGCTGGCGTGAGGATTGATGGTCATGAAGCGTCATCTAAAATTTTACTTAAGCTCGGTTTTTCCTATGTTGGAGATAAAATTTTTCGTGGTAACGGCAAAAATACCAGAATGTATGAGCTCAAGAAGAAGGAATGGCTGGAAACTGATAATGCTGGAACAAAATCATCTCAAAGAAAAGACAGCACAAAAATAGCGATCCAGGTAATAGATTTTGATTCCGATCTTTATCAAAAATCATTAGATTTCCGCTATAAAATATTGCGAGAACCGCTAGGACTTATTTGGAGTAAAAAAGATCTAGATGGCGAAGAATCGCAATCTCATATCTCGGCAATATGCAATCAGAAAATTGTCGGAACAGTTGTTTTAAAGTCGGTCTCTAAAACCAGAATAAAATTACGACAAATGGCGGTTGATAGCCATCTACAAGGCAATGGAATCGGTAAAAAATTGGTTTTGTTTGCTGAAAGTTTAGCAAAATCACAAGGCTTCCAAGAAGTTGAAATGATTGCAAGAATTTCAGCTTTGGATTTTTACAAGAAACTTGGATACAAAACTGAAGGAGAGGAATTTGAAGAGGTAACCGTTAGATCAATTAACATGATCAAGAATCTTTCCTGAATTAGTCTTTGTTAACCTAGAATTAGAATAAAACAAAAAGTTCACGCGCAGCAGCAGTTTGGAAAGTTCGATACAAATCGCGCCAGATGAGTATTTTCAATACTTAACCTTTTTAGAAAAAGTTAAGTTTAGGCAAATTTTTGTGATATGAATAAGCAAATTCTCCAAATCTCCAATTTAGCTTAACTTCATCTAGCCCAGCAATATCAATGGTTTGCGAGTATAAATGTCTTAAAAAAAACCAAATTATTCTCCGTTTCTGTTTAACCTGAGATAATTTTAGTGATCTCTATTTGGCAATTCTTGGAAACAAAAAGCGATCTCTAGTTAAGTCTGATCTATGTTTGCGTGAATTTTTCTTTGCTAGAAAATGAAGAGTTGGAAGGACAATTTTGTGGCTAGCTTAACCACAGAGATAAGAAAAGTTTGCGCGGGGTAACATGCGCTAGGTATGGCGGAAGGAGAGAGATTCGAACTCTCGTATGGTGTTACCCATAACACGCTTTCCAAGCGTGCGCCTTAAGCCACTCGGCCATCCTTCCGTATTAAAACTAAATAACTTCGGTCACCCTGAGCCTGTCGAAGGGTGATTCGAAACTCGGACTTGAATCACCCTTCGACAGGCTCAGGGTGACTTTGGGGTTTTAGTTTTTTTCTTTATTCAATTTGGTGCTGATAAACCATTGTTGCAAGATTGACAATGTGTTGCTCCAAGTCCAGTAAATCAATAAACCAGCAGGGAATGCAGCTAAAACAAAAGTTAAAACATAAGGCATAAACTTCAAAACTTTTGTCTGAGTTGGGTCAGAACTCGCAGGGCTTAGTTTTTGTTGAACAATCATGGTAATGCCCATCAAGATTGGCCAAAGACCAATTGTGAAAGCGCTGCTGGTTGCAAATGGCAACAAACCAAACAGGTTAAAGATGGAAGTTGGATCTGGTGCTGATAAATCGTGAATCCAGCCATAGAATGAAGCTTGGCGCATGTCCAAAGTTACATAAAGCACTTTGTAAAGTGAAAAGAAAATCGGGATTTGAATCAGGATTGGTAAGCAACCAGAAGCCGGATTAACTTTTTCTCTTTTGTAAAGTTCCATAGTTTCGCGATTCATCGCCATGCGATCATCTTTGAAACGGGTACGAATGGCTTCGATTTTTGGCTGTAATTTTTTGATTTTGCCAATTGCCGAGTAAGATTTATTCGCCATAGGAAACAATGCCAGCTTTACTAAAACCGTCATTGCTAAAATTGCTAAACCAAAATTTCCTAAAATTTCTGACAAGAAAGAAATGATAAAAAAGAACGGTTTGGTTAAGAAATAAAACCAGCCGAAATCTACGGCGCGATCAAAAAGTTTAGCATCATATTCTTTGGCATATTGATCTAGAAGCTTAACTTTCTTGGCTCCGGCAAAAAGATGATGATCAAATTTTAAAGTTTCGCCAGCCGGAACTTTAAATTCTTGGCCGACAAATTCGGAATTATAAAAATTATTTTGGTTGGTTAATTCGTGATTAAAGCTGGCGCTGTATTTCAAGCTCTTATCAGGCAAAATTGAACTTAACCAATATTTATCAGTAATTCCCAGCCAGCCGCCTTTTTCGGAAGTAAATTCTTGACGTTTTTCTTTTGTAATATCTTTATATGAAGATTCGTGAAGAACATCAGAAAACACGCCAATTGGGCCTTCATGAAGAATGTAAACTGGTTTTTGGGCATTATTTAAAACACGATTAATGCGGCCATAAGAAGCGATGGAAATTTCAAAACCAGAATTATTTTTTACCGATTGAGAAACGCCAAACATGAAATTTTCATCCAGAGTAATATGAATTAAAAACTCGATGTTATTTTTATTTTTCCACGAAAGCGTAACCGGATTTTGCGGCGTTAATTTTTTATTATCGCTTTTCCAAATTGTTGTTGGTTGAGGAAGTTCTAAGCCGCTTTCAGAGCTGATCCAGCCGAAATCAGCAAAATATCTTTCGCGACTTTCTGCGGGTGCCAAAAGCGTAACTTCTTCTTTTTTATCAATTGCCGTAAAATATTTTGCCAAAGTTAAATCATCAAAACGCGCACCTTTTAATGAAATTGAGCCATGCAAATTTTCGCTTTCAATATCAACGCGGCTTTCAGCGCTTTGGGCTAAAATTTCATCACGGTTTTTTAAAGTAACGGCGGCTTCAGCTGGTTTTGTTGTTGAAATTGCAGATGCAATTGAGCCTTTATTTTCAATGGTTTTAACCGTTTCAACTTGCGGTTTTTGTTCAGCGAGAATTTTTCTTTGTAATTCTTGCTTTTCCATTTTTGGCTTTTCGTAAAACCACGTCCAGCTCAATAAAATCATGGCAGAAAGAACGGTGGCAAGAAGGATATTTTTATTATTTTGCATTGATTAGTTTGTGAAAAAATTGCTTTGTAAATCGCGGTGAAAATCAACAACCCAAGCGGAATTATTTCCGGCTTTGTAAGTTTTGATTTTAGCGGTTTTTTTGTGAATGAGAATGACGTTTCCATTCAAGGGATAAGGGGTTTCTGAGGCTTCGCTAGTATCTTCTTCTAAAAGGCAGAAATCTGATTTTTCTAGCCCAAATTCTTTTAATTCTTTTTCAAAATCTTGAAGTTCGCTTTCATCAATAATTCTTAATTTTTTGACTTCGCCATCAATTGCCCAAGCGGGGTGAATGCCTTTTTCTTCCAGATCGTGAATCAATTCGCGAATGAGAACTTTATTACTTTCTTTCATTCCCTCCTCCGTTCGCTTGAGGATTTCTTCGTTACGCATAGATGTTTTCCCAGAGATTTTGATTAAGAATAATTAATTGATCTTGATTTTTTTGAGCAATTTCTATGAGTTCAGGACCGCTGGCTTCGTAGACCGAAGCCGTATCAACGATTGCTAAATAATCCTTAAGATTATCGAGGCCTCTTTGGAATCTTCTCTCAATTACGAGAGGTTCAATATCATGGCCGCCTTTGCTTACTCTATTTTGCACCCTGATTTTTGCAAGTTCCGGACTTTGTAATTTTAAAAAAATTAAATTTATGCGATAACCGGCCGCTTGTGACCTGCGAATTAGGTTCAAATAAGTGCGTGCCGATAAAGTAGTTTCGAAGGCAAAGCCGCGATCTTCATTTAAAAGAAATTCCATTCTTTTTAACATCAGGCGACCCGCTTGGGCAGCGGATTCTTTTGGGTCTTCCGGAGAAAGATTTTTGGCGATTTCATCAGCATTTACAAACTCGTTACTTTTTAAAAAATCGGGCAAAAGCGTGATTCTGGCACATGAACTTTTACCCGCTCCGTTTGGTCCGGCAATAATGTGAATTTGTTTATTTTCTGACATTTTTCATCACTTTTTTTGCAAGCAGGCATTCTTTAAAAGCTTCTTCAATATGAGAAATTGGTTTGATTTTCATTTTATCCAAAACTTCTTTTGGCATATCTTCTAAATCTTTTTCATTAGCTTTTGGAATCAGCACAGTTTTGATTCCGCCGCGTAATGCTGCTAAAAGTTTTTCTTTTAAACCGCCAATTTCTAAAACTTTTCCGCTTAAAGTAATTTCACCAGTCATGGCAATATCTTTTCTGATTGGTCGATCAGATAAAACTGAAACTAAAGCCACACATAAAGCAACGCCGGCTGAAGGCCCGTCTTTTGGAGTTGCGCCTTCGGGAACGTGAATGTGGAAATCATATTTATTGAATTTTTTGGCATCAATTTTCAGACTTTTAGCAATTGAGCGAGCGTGACTTAAAGCGGCGTGCGCCGATTCTTTCATCACGTCACCAAGTTGTCCTGTGGTTTGGATTTTGCCGTTTCCTTCAAATTTCAATGCTTCAATATCAAGCAAATCTCCACCATATTCTGTGTAAGCCAAACCAGTTGCAACCCCAATTAAATCGCGGTCTTTGGCAATTCCGTAATGACGTTTTGGAATGCCGGCATATTTGGAAAGATTTTTTTCAGTAATATGCAGCGATTTAGTTTTTTTCATGATGATTTCTTTCACCGCTTTGCGCGCCAAATTTGAAATTTCACGATTTAAATTTCGAACTCCTGCTTCAAAAGTGTAATTGTGAATCAAGGTTAGAATTGATTCATCGCCTAAGGTAAATTCAGATTTTGAAAGACCATTTTCTTCGCGCTGTTTGCTGATTAAATGTTCTTTAGCGATATGAAGTTTTTCACTTTCTGTATAACCAGAAAGTTTGATAATTTCCATACGATCACGAAGTGGCACCGGAATAGTGTTTAAGCTATTTGCAGTGGCAACGAACATTACTTTAGAAAGGTCGTAATCAACTTCTAAATAATGATCAGAAAAGGCTGAATTTTGTTCTGGATCTAAAACTTCTAAAAGCGCCGAAGACGGATCGCCACGGAAGTCATGCGACATTTTGTCAATTTCATCGAGCAACATTAAAGGATTAATTGTTTGAGCCTTACGCATTGATTGAATAATGCGTCCCGGCATTGAGCCGATGTAAGTTCTGCGATGTCCACGAATTTCAGATTCATCGCGCACTCCTCCTAAGGAAACTTTAACATATTTACGTCCCAAAGCTTCGGCGATTGATTTTGCCAGTGAAGTTTTTCCAACTCCGGGCGCGCCAACTAAACATAAAATTGGGCCGCGGGATTCTTTGGTTTTCATTTGCACGGCGATGAATTCAAGAATGCGCTCTTTGATTTTTTCTAAACCGTAATGATGTAAATCGAGAATTTTTTTAGCTTTATCTAAACTGGTTCCGGACTTTGATTTAGTGGTCCAAGGCAAAGTACAAATCCAGTCTAAATAATTACGCACTACACCCGATTCTGAAGAATATGGATTCATTTTTTCTAACTTCGCTAATTCCATATCACATTTTTTCTTCACTTCTAACGGCAATTTCAGTTTCGCCAGTTTTTCTTTGATTTCTTTGGTTTCATTTTCTTCTTCCTGACCCAACTCTTTTTTGATATTTTTGAGTTGTTCAGTTAAATAAACTTCTTTCTGACTTTTGGCGAATTTTTCTTGCACTGATTTATTGATTCGTGCTTCTGCTTGGCCGATTTCGATCTCGCCTTTCAACATTTCCAAAACTTTGAAAAGCTTTTTACTTAAATCATTTTCTTCGAGAATTTCCTGTTTGTTTTTAATTGAATTGCCAATGTAAGTAGCGATTAAATATGCAACTTCGTGAGGTGATTTTACTTTAGTCAGCGAATTTAAAACTTCCGGCGTGATGCGTTTATTATGTTCACTATATTTGGTGAAGCTTTCAATACAGGCTTTGATTAGGCCTAAAAGTTCTTTATTGTCGGTAGCAAATTTGGGATCGATTAAAAGTTCTGCTTCGCAAGTGAAAAATTTTTCAGCGTGAATGATTTTTTTTAATTTAGCGCGCGCGATGCCTTGAAGAATAACTTTTAATGTGCCGTCAGGAGTTCTGATTGATTCAATAACATTGCATAAAGTGCCAATTGAGTGAATATTTTTTTGGTCAAATTCATCAAGGTCGGGATTGGTTTGAGTCACTGCAAAAATTGGAACTCCCAAGCGGTGAGCTTCTTCCACCGAATTTAAAGATTTTTCCCGACCAACTAAAATTGTGGTAGTCATTTGCGGAAAAATCACAATATCACGCAAAGGCAAAGCATGAAAAACTTGCGGTTGAATTTGTTGTTTGGTCATGGTTGAAATGAATCTGAATTAAAGAGTCTGCTGCGTAAATCAAACTTTTCGTCGAACTTTTCGCAATTCTGATTTTTTTGAAACGCACGTACATCTAGGTACGCTTACCTTTCAAAAAAATCAGAATCACAAAAATTTCTTAGAAAATTTTGATTTACACAACAGACTCTCGGAGAGGCGAGAATCTACAAAAAATCTAGTAATCAATTTCCAAAATACAATGGCAATAGCGTTAGTTTTCACAATAATCATCGGCATTTGTGCCAGTATGTTTTTTTATTTTCTGGCTAAATTTAAAAGCCAAGCGGAAAGAGCGCAAAACGAAGTTGATTTTTTGCGTGAAGAAAAAGAAAAATCAGAAGAAAAAATTAATTTTTTACAGCAAAAAAATGTTCATTTAGAAACCCAAAATCAATTTCTAAAATCAGAACAGCAGCAAGTTGAAAGGCAAAGAGAAGAATGGAATAAAGATAAGGAAACCATTCTTTTACAATTGTCAGAAAATCTGATTAAAAAAAATAATGAGCAGCAAAATCAGATTAGTGTAAATCAGCAGGAAAATATTAAAAAAATTACTGAAACGCTGTTTAAAAATTTTGAAAATGTGACGGCAAAAGTTGTTTCTTTGGGCGATGATGTCAAAAAATCTGCCGATATAATTAATTTAACTAAACAGGCTTTGCTCAGTCCTGGTGCGGCGGGAAGAACTGCGGAAATTACGCTGGAAAATATTTTAAAAAGTTCTGGTTTAAAAGAAAAAGCCGATTTCAATTCTTATGGCGATTATATTTTACAGTCGCATTTTTCAGGTGTGAATAATGAGTCAGAGCAAGAATCGAAAAGGCCAGATGCAATTTTGTTTTTTCCGGGAGATCAAATTGCAATTATTGATAGTAAATCTTCACCGCATTTTTATGACCTCGAAGTTGCGCGCCAAAGCGGTGATTTTGAGCAAGAAAAAATTATTTTAGCCAAGATTAAAGATGCATTTCGCAAGCATTTGGAAAGTTTGAAAAAGAAGGATTATTCGAAGTTTTTATTTGAAGAATTAAGAAGCAAAAATGCGTCGGATTATAAAATTTTAGTCGTGATGTTTTTGCAGACGGAAAAGATGCTTGATATTGTTAGAAGTCTTGATTCTGATTTTGAGCAAAAAGCGCTTGAAGCTGGTGTTATATTGGCTTCGCCAATTGGAATGATTAACTTTTTATCGCAAGCCAGAATTGTGATTGATCGAATTAAGCAGGAAAAAAATATCGAAGATTTAAAGATTGAAGTGCGTCGTTTGTTGGATAATGTGACGATGATTTTTAGAGATTCCAGAGAGCTTGGAAAGTCGCTAAATAAAGCGCTTGGATTGCATAGCAAAATGGTAAAAGGATTGAATCGTGGAGTTTATTCAGCGATGAAAAATATTGCGGAATTAGGAATTGAAGGGAAAAAATCTGGGGAAGTGAAGTTGCTGGAAGAATATGATGTGAATGATGATGAGGAGAATTAAAACGAGCTAGATCATGAAACAAGTTCAGGATGACGATGTGGGAAAAACGAGTTTAATCAAAACTCCGTCATCCTGAACTTGTTTCAGGATCTAGAGTAAAGTTGAATCGCAGATTTAGTTAAGTTTTAAGTCCGAATTTTTGTGTAAATCTACATTCAAAACCAATCCAAATCCAATCATCATTGACGCCATAATTGTGCCGCCATAAGAAACGAAAGGCAGCGGCGCGCCTACAACTGGAATCAATCCCATTCCCATTCCCATATTTATAAACATGTGAATGAAAAAAATATTAATCACGCCCATCACCAATAATCTGCCATATTGATGTTTGGTTTTCATGGCAATTGAAATGCCGATTCCAATGATTGCGCAATAAACCACAATCGTGAAAAAACTGCCTAAAAATCCTAACTCTTCCGATAACATTGTAAAAATAAAGTCAGTTTGTTTTTCCGGTAAGAAATTTAATTGTCCTTGCGTTCCATTCAAATAACCCTTGCCAAATAAGCCTCCAGAGCCAATCGCGATTTTGGATTGAATGATATTATATCCACTTCCCAGCGGATCATTATTTGGATTTAAGAAAGTTAAAACACGCTGTTTTTGATAATCATAAAGCAAAAAGTGCCAGGCGAAAGGAATGGCGGCAAGGCCTGCGGCGCCTACAGAAATGAATTTCCAGGTTTTAACGCCGGCGAGAAATAAAATTGAAACACCAACCATGATTAAAATCGTCGCGGTTCCGAGATCGGGTTGGTAAAAAATGAAAAAGGCTGGAACTGCAATCATCGCAAGTGGCGCGATAATAAATTTTATGCGGCCGATTTCTTCAGCTTCAATGCTATAAAAATAACGCGCTAAAGCGAATACGGTGCAAACTTTCATAATTTCCGAAGGCTGAATTGTCAGCGATCCCACTCTGAACCATCTTGTTGCACCCATCGCATTGTGACCCATTATATCAACAATAATTACTAGAGTTAAAGCGATAGCATAAAAAACATAAGAGGCGCGAAACCAGATTTTTATATCGGTAACCGCGATGAAAATCATCAATGGGAAAAATATGCAGAAGAAGCCGAGTTGCCTTATGAGCCAAGGCTTGAAGCTTCCACCACCTGCGGAATAAAGCATTAAAAAACCAACAAAAGCCAGTATAATAATTAGCGAAATTAACAGCCAATTTAACTGTTCCAATTTTTGCGATAGAGGAATTTTTTCGCGTTCGATGAAAGGCATTTCTTTAAGAGAATTTTTTACTTTCTTAGACAAGAAAAAATAAAGAAGGGGCGGCGAATTAAGACGGCTTGAATTATTAATCAAGCTTCTTTACCTTCCGCCTGAAATTTTTTTACTAAAATTATAAACTTAGTTTCCAGCCTTTAATTTCAAGCATGTCAGACCAAGATAAAAAAACTAAATTAAAGATAAAAAGTTGGTATTCAAACCGCTACCAGATTGTTGTGGTTCAGCGTAATATACTTTTGCTTTTTACTTTAATTTCAATGTTCTCAGTTGCGGTGGCAGTGATATTTGTAAAAAATATCATGTCTTCAAAGTCGCTTGAGCCTTATGTTATCGAAGTTGAGCAGAAAAGTGGAATTGCCACAATTGTTAATCAAATGACGGCGCAAAATTTCACTGGCGACCAGATGATCCGCCAATATTTTATCAATGAGTTTATTCATGCTGCTAGTGCCTATGATCCAAAAACTTATAAAATGGATGTTGATAAAGTGAGATTATTGTCGGTTCCAGCTGTTTATGGTGATTTCAGAAATCGTATCAATGCCAGAGAATTGGGGACTGATTCCAGAATTGAAATTCGCGTTAAATCAATTCAATTCACTGATAGCGTTACTGCTCAAATTCGTACTGTAAGACAAATAAGTCTTGCAGGAGTAGATACAAAAACTGTGGATGAAGTGATCACAATGAATTTTAGTTTTTCCCCTAACATGAAATTAAATTTGGAAGAAAGATTGATCAACCCTCTGGGCTTCCAAGTTACTAGATACGCAATTGCAGAAGAAGTATTTAATTATTAAAAAAGAGAAGAAATAAATGAAATCAACTGAAATCTTGAAAATTATATCATGCTTTCGAATTGGTTTCTTTGCATGCATTTTTTTCGCTGTTTCTTTTGCGTCTTTTGCTCAAACTCCAATTACTACAGATTCGCGCATTCGTACTTTGGTTTATAATCCAAACGAAGTTTACGAGTTAAAATTTTATTATAATTATCAGTCATTTATTGAATTTGCCGAAGATGAAGAGATAGAAATGATTTCAATTGGAGAAGCTTTCGCCTGGCGTTTAACTCCGGCCGGAAAAAGATTATTCGTTCGCCCGCTAGAAATTGCGGCTCATACCAACATGACAATCATAACTAATAAACGTACTTATCATTTTGATATTAGATCTGATGAATTTAATGGTAAGGCTGATGAAGATTTAGTTTACACTGTGAGATTTTTCTATCCTCGAGTTGGACAACCTTTGCCAATTCCACCGCAATTAGTGGTTCCAAATTTGGCAATGAAAGCTCCGCAAATGCCTCAACAGCCTTCTGTGCCAAAAGGAGGAATAGTTAAAACTCCAACTCCTGGTGCTAATGTTACAGAGCCAATTCCGGGAATTATTCAGCGTAATCCAGAAAATAATGAATTAAATTTTGATTATAGTGTTGCAGGTAAATCTGACAATATCGTGCCTCTTAAAGTTTACGATAATAGTTCTGAAACCTATTTCCAATTTGCCAATGATAATCTGGTAATTCCATCAATTAACATGGTTGATGTGAATGGTGGCGAACAGCCTTTAACTTATACAATTCGTGATAATTATGTTGTAATTCCTGCCATCAATCGCCAATTCACTTTGCGTTTGGCTGATAGTTTACTTTGTATTTACAATAATAAATTGCTGACGATTCGCAGATAGCTAACAGTGTCTACATCGATAAAATCAATTTATCGCGATAGAATTCATATTTTTTAAAGCGTCTTAAAAAACTCATCCCCAAAAGTGAGGTTCCCATTTCAGCGCTATTTACGGAAGCTGGAACATCGTAAAAAACCATATTTCCAACTTTTATAGTTTTTAAAACAACTGATGCTCCCCAAGAAATGCCATTGGCCGTTTGGTAAGATTTATTGAAGTTTAATTTTTCGGGCTTAATTCCGATTCTGCGGGCCTCGGCAGTGCTTATTACAATGTCACTCGCGCCGGTATCAATCATAAAACGCATTGGAGACTCATTAATCTCCACATCCATATAAAAATGGCCGTCTTGCGCGAGATTTATTATCATTTCTCCCGAGGCATTAACTTGAATGCTCGAAGGTTTAATCTCGCCCATGACGCGATTTTTAAAATCGGAAAATTCAAATCGGTAAGCATAAAGCGAAATTGCAAAAATCCCGAGGGCAGACCAAATTGCTAAATATTTAAAAACTTTTCCAAAAGGCATGCGGCGTGAAATTAATCCGCTAACCATTGTTACTAAAATTAAAGTTAGATAAACAAAGTTTTGCCAATCGCTTTCGTTTAAACTGTTCAAATCCATTAATTACAAATCCTTCAAAATTTTCAAAACTTGTAAATTTTCTTCTTCAGTTCCAATCGTCATGCGTAAACAATTTTCTAAGCCATAAGATGTCATTTCGCGCAGAATTATGCCATTTTCTAAAAGTTTTTGATTGGCTTTTTTAGCATTTTCAAAACTTCCAAAATCAAGTAAAATAAAGTTGGCAATTGAAGGATGAGCCTTGATATTTTTAATTTCAGCAAATTCTTTAAATAAAATTTCAAGCCATTTTTTATTGTGATTCTTCGAAGCTTTAAAAAATTCTTCATCTTGCAAAGCTGCAACTGCAGAAAATTGTGCCGGTCCACCAACATTAAATGGCCCACGAACTTTATTCAAAATATCGGCAACATAACTTGAAGAATATGACCATCCGATTCGTAAACTAGCCAATCCATAGATTTTTGAAAATGTTCTGGTTAATACAACATTTTGGTTTTTATTAACTAATTCTATAGCATTTGGATAATCAGAAACTTCTGCAAATTCTTCGTAAGCATGATCCAAAACAATCAAAACATTTTCTGGCGTGCCATTAATTAATTTTTCAATTTCATCCTTATTCAAATAAGAGCCGGTTGGATTATTTGGATTGGCGATAAAAATAATTTTAGTTTTAGGAGTAATGGCCTTTAAAACAGCGTCAATATCAGTTTTTAGATTTTTTTCTTTAACTGAAATTGCTTTTGCCCCAACGCGTTTGGCAGAAATTGGATACATTAAAAATCCATGTTCACTATAAATTATTTCATCATCAATTCCGGCAAAAGCGGAAGTTAAAAAAGCTAAAATTTCATCAGAACCAGCGCCACAAACAATTCTTTCAGCATCAATTCCATTGCTTTCGGCAATCGCGTGGCGCAGATTTGAACAAGATCCGTCGGCATAACGAACAACTTCTGCCACATGTTTTTCATAGGCCTCAATTGCTTTTGGGCTTGAACCTAAAGCATTTTCATTGGAAGAAAGTTTGATAATTTTTTGAGTATTATTGCTAATTTTAGCTTTACCTGGTTTGTAAGTCTCGATTTCCAGAAGATAAGGATGTGCGGTTAATTTCATGTTATTATTTTGTTAAATTTTTAAATAAAAAGTTTCACATGAAACTATTTTTCTAATTTCTCTATTAAATTTTGAATTTTCTCAAACTCACTAAATTTTATAGAAATTTTTCCATTATTTTTAAAAGAGTTATAAGAAATTTTTGTTTCCATTCCTAGTAACTCAGAAAATTTATTTTCCAAAGCAGTTAAATGTTCACTATTTATAAATCTAATTTTCGATTCTGTTCTAACTAAAACCGGAACATTTTTAATTTTCTCGATTTTTTCATCACGCACTAAATCTTCTACATGACGTACAGTCAAAGCTTCGTCTATAACTTTTTTTGCCAGCTTTTCTGGATTATTGGAATTAATAATCGCGCGCGCATGACCCATTGAAATCAATTTCTTATCCAACAAATCGCGCACAGTTTGAGGCAAACTTAATAAGCGTAAAAGATTGGCGATATGACTACGGCTTTTACCAACTCTTTTAGCAATCTGTTCTTGTCCATAAGCAAATTCTTCAATTAATTGTTGATAACCAGCGGCTTCTTCGATTAAAGATAAATCCGATCTTTGAATATTTTCAATAATCGCCATTTCCAAAGCTTCGTGATTGTTAATTTTTTTAACAATCGCAGCAATTGAAGTGGCACCTGCTAAAATTGAGGCGCGATATCGGCGTTCACCGGCAATGATTTCATAATGATCTTCATCACCAATTTTGCGTAAAATAATTGGTTGAATCAGACCATTTTCTTTAATTGAATTGGCTAATTCTTCTAGCTCAACCATATCAAAATTTTTTCTTGGCTGATAAATGCCGGGAGTAATTTTTCCAATTTCAATTAATTCGACTGATTTTGAATTTTTGCTAGGAACAATAAAAGTTTCATTTTTAGATTTACTTTCCCCAAGTAATGCTGACAAGCCGCGGCCTAATTTTCTTTCTTGCTGAATTGATTCTTGCATATTGCTCCTGATTAGTGTTTTTCTTTGTTTAAAATTTCTTTTGCTAACTTGATATAAGCTGAAGATCCTGGACATTTTGGATCGTAAATAATTCCGGGAAGACCATGCGAAGGCGCTTCGGATAATTTAACATTTCTTGGAATACTATGTTTAAAAACCTTTTCTTTTAGAAAGCTGCGCACATCGATTTCAACTTGTTCGGTAAGTTTATTTCTGCGGTCATGCATGGTTAAAATAATACCGCCGATTGTTAATTCGTGATTTAAATTTTCTTTTACCAAATCAAGGCTGGTTAATAAATGACTCAAACCTTCAAGTGAAAAAAATTCACATTGCATTGGAATCAAAATTGAGTCGGAAGCTGTCAAGGCATTGACGGTAAGCATTCCAAGCGATGGTGGACAATCGATTAGAATATAATCAAAATCATGAATAACTTCTTTTAATGCCCGACGTAATAAAAATTCTCTTTTTTCTAAATTGATTAATTCAATTTCACAGGCTGATAAATCAACGGTTGAAGTTATTATTTTAAGATTGGGAATTCTGGTCGGAATTATCGCTTCTTTAATTGAGCATTCGCCAATCAGGATTTCGTAAACTGTTTTTTGTCTTTGTGCTTGAACAATCCCAAATCCGGTGCTGGCATTTCCTTGAGGATCGGAATCAACTAGTAAAACTCTTTTTTTAATTGCAGCAAAAGCAGTAGCGAGGTTTACAGCTGTAGTTGTTTTGCCGACTCCGCCTTTTTGATTTACGATAGAAAAAACCTTCGCGCGTTTGTGATGATGTGACATTATTTTAGAAGTTTTTTAAGAAAAAATTAGATGTAGTGCAAGGTAAAAATGATTTTATTCCTGTCAATTTGTTTCATGTGAAACAGCTATAATTTATAATTCTGATTTAAAAATCGTTGGGAATTTTAGCGTTTATTGCGGAAAAAACTTTGCATCAATTCCTTTGATTCTTCTTCAGAAATTCCGGAATAAATTTCTGGTTTATGGTGACAAGATGTGGAAGAGAAAATTCGGGCTCCATTTTCAACAGCGCCAAATTTTATATCGGAAGCGGCGTAATAAACTCGCCTAATTCTGGCTAAGGCAATTGCAGAAGCGCACATGGCGCAAGGTTCCAAAGTTACATATAAATCACAGCCATCAAGCCGCGCGGAATCTTTTATTTTAGCGGCTTCGCGCATTACTAAAATTTCGGCATGAGCGGTGGGATCTTTTAAAATTAAATTTTGATTGTGACTTGTTGCAATGATTTTTCCATTTTCAACAATTACAGCGCCAACGGGAACTTCATCTTTTTCAAAAGCAATTTTTGCCTGTTTTAAAGCTTCTTGCATGAAATTATTTTTCATAATTTTTTTGCTTTCTTAAAAATCGTGAAAAAATTCTCAGTGGTTTGATTTGTAACTTCTTCAATGCTTAAACCTTTTAATTCGGCAATAAACTCTACAACATGTTTTGTAAAAGCAGGCTGGTTGCTTTTTCCGCGATGCGGCATTGGTGCTAAATAAGGCGAATCTGTTTCAACTAATAAAGAAGTTAAAGGTAAAGATTTTACAATTTCTTGCAATTGCGCGGCATTTTTAAAAGTAACTATTCCTGAAATTGAAATATAAATTCCTAATTCCAACGCTTTCTCAGCCAATTCTTTGGTGCTAGAAAAACAATGTAAAACGGCCGGAAATCTCCCTTTTTTTTGCTCATTTTCCAAAATTTCCATCATATCCAAATCAGCATCACGACTATGAATTATTAATGGCAATTGGGTTTTTCTAGCAGCGTCAATATGCGCTAAAAAGCTGATTTTTTGCAAATCAATCGCCGATCTATCATGAAAATAATCTAAACCAGTTTCACCGATTCCAATAATTTTTGGATTCTCGTCGCAGATTTTTATAATTTCTTCCGCTGCATATTTTGGTTGTTCTAAAACATTGCAAGGGTGAACGCCAGCTGAAGCGTAAATAAAATCATACAGTTTGGTATAGCTTAAAATTTTCTCAATTTCAGTAATTCTGGTACAAATTGTTTGCAAAAGTTTTACATTATTCTGCAAAGAATTTTCGATTATCTCTTCAATTTTTGCGCCCTGTTTTTCAATCAAATCAAGGTGGCAATGAGTATCAACAATATAATTATTCATTTGAATTTTTTCTTATTTCGCTTGAAGAAATGTCTAAATTTTTGGTGTAAAAAATTTTATATTTTGTGGAAGAAATAAATTTCCAAGATTGAGTTTTTTTAATTTTAGTTAAAAATTTTTCTCGCGCAAAAATTATTAAAGGAATTTGCAAAATCAGTTTTTTAAAATTTTCCCATTGATGAAATTTTTCTAAATTGTCGGCACCCATTAACCAGAAAAATTCTATATTTTTATAACGGGTTTGCAGCCTTGAAATTAAACGTTGTGTATAAATTTCATCAAATTGTTTTATGTGAATTTTTGATTGTGATTTTGCTAAAATTTCGCATTTCAAAACACGATTTTTATAACTTTCATAAATCGATTTTTCTTTGAATGGATTTTGCGCAGTTGGAATCCACCAAACTTGATTTAATCCAAGTTTTTTTATCGCAAGCTGACTAATATGAATATGACCTAGATGCGGAGGATTAAAGCTTCCGCCCAGCAATCCAATTTTCATTATCCTAAGAAAATTGCCGTTAAAATCAAAAATCCAACCCAAGTATTTTGTTTAAAAACTGTGAGACAATTTTTGGGATTTGCAAAATCACAATTTCTGATTTTCTGGTTCAAAAATATATCAGCAACTAAAACTAAAATATAAAATTCGCTGCGAAAATCGCTTTGCCAACCCAATCCTACCAAGGTTAAAAACATTAATAAGTTTAATGAAAGTAGGATTTTTTTTGGGTTATTTTTAAATTTTATCGCGGTTGATTTTACGCCAATTTTTAAATCATTTTCAATGTCTTGATAAGCGTAAATTGTGTCATAAATCACAGTCCAAATAATGCTGGCAAAATAAAGTGTTAAAGTACTAAGGCCGATTTCTTCAGTAATGGCAAGGCCGCTCATCAAAATTCCGAAATTAAAAGTAAGTCCCAAAAATATTTGCGGATAATAAGTGATGCGTTTCATCAAAGGATAAGTTGCAAGTAAAGCCAAAGCTACAAAACCGCTCAAGATGGTTTTGGTGTTAAATTGCACTAAAATCAAAAGTCCTAAAAACAACAATGCACCAAGTAAAATCATGGCTTCAAGCCGAGAAACTTTTCCTGAAGCAAGTGGGCGGTTTTTGGTGCGATCAACATTCTTATCAAATTTTTGATCGAGTAAATCATTCACAATGCATCCTGCAGAGCGCATTACGATTGAGCCGATAAAAAATAAAGCAACTACGCGCAGAGTTTCAAAAAAATCAGGATTGGGTACATTTTTTAAGGCTAGAAAAATTCCAAAAAGGCAGGGCAAAAAAAGTAGCCAGATTCCGGTTGGCTGATGTAAGCGTATAAGTTTTGCGTAATTAGCTAGGGCCATAATATTTTTAGTAAAATTAAATTTGATTTTTTGATCTTCATTCATAGCATCCGCGCGCCTTTCAAATAGGTAAGTTAAATCTCTCAAATATCAAATCAATCATGCATAAATTACTGATTGCCAATCGTGGCGAAATTGCTTGTCGCATTATCAAAACTTGCCGCAAAATGGGCATTAAAACTGTCGCGGTTTATTCTGATGCAGATACTAATTCTCTATTCGTGCAAATGGCTGACGAGGCTGTAAATATTGGTCACTCGCCATCTTCGCAAAGTTATTTAAATATTGATAAAATTCTTGCTGCTGTGAAAAAAACCGGCGCAACTATGGTTCATCCTGGTTACGGATTTTTATCAGAAAATCGTAATTTTGCCAATGCTTTGGAAAAGGCGGGAGTAATTTTTGTCGGCCCTTCGGTTTATTCAATCGAGATGATGGGTGATAAAATTCAATCTAAAAAATTAGCGATTGAAGCCGGTGTTAGCACGGTTCCGGGCCATATGGGTGTTGTCAAAGATGATATTGAAGCGGCAGAAATTGCCCAAAAAATTGGTTATCCGGTGATGGTTAAAGCCTCTGCTGGCGGCGGTGGAAAAGGGATGAGAATTGTATGGAAAAAAGAAGAAATGTCAGATGCTTTTTTCTCAGCTTCAAATGAAGCCCGTAATAGCTTTTCGGATGATCGTATTTTTATTGAAAAATTTATTGAAAATCCACGCCATATCGAAATTCAAGTTATTGCCGATAAACACGGAAACACGGTTTGTTTGGGCGAAAGAGAATGTTCAATTCAGCGCAACAACCAAAAAGTGATTGAAGAAGCGCCAAGTCCGTTTTTGGATGAAACTAGCCGCCTTAAAATGTATGAGCAATCGAAAGCTTTGGCCAAAAAAGTTCAGTATTTTTCTGCCGGAACTATTGAATATATCATGGATAAAAATCGCAATTTTTATTTCCTTGAGATGAACACTCGTCTGCAAGTAGAGCATCCCGTAACCGAGCTTGTTACTGGTTTTGATATTGTGGAATTAATGATCAAAATCGCACTGGGTGAATCGCTTTATTTCAAGCAAGAAGATGTGAAATTAAATGGCTGGGCAATGGAATCACGTATCTACGCTGAAGATCCATCGCGTGGATTTTTACCTTCATCGGGTCGCATAAACCTTTACATCGAACCAGAAAAAAACGCCAATGTGCGCGTTGATTCTGGTGTTTACGAAGGCGGCGAAGTAAGTATGTTTTATGATGCGATGATTGCCAAACTTTGCTCTTACGGTAAAGATCGTCATGAAGCAATTGAGCATATGCGTCACGCTTTGGGAAGTTTTGCAATTGGTGGCGTTTCGCACAATATCAGCTTCCTTGAAACTATCATGAAAAATGAGCGTTTTGTAAGTGGCGATATTTCAACCAGCTTCATTAAAGAAGAATTTCCGGCTGGCTTTTCAGGAAGTGAGTTAGATTCGCGCGCTGAAGAAGTTCTAATCGCCAGCGCCATGCATATTTTCTTAAAAAATTATGAAAGAAATGGTCACATGACCGGTCAATTGCGCAACCGCGAAAAACAAATTTCTGAGCGTTGGGTGGTGATGATTGATGAAAAATCTTATTTGGTGAATTTACTTGAAAGATCCGAGGATCGTTTAAAGCTTGAATGCGATCATAAAGAAATCGAATTGGTAAGCTCTTGGAATAATGGTGAAAAGCTTTTTCGTGCCGTGGTTAATGACAGAAGCGTTGGTGTTAAAATTCGCGAGAATAACAATACCGGCAGCTATTTAATGCAATATTCGGGATTTGATGCTTTCGTGAATGTTTATTCACCACGTATCGCTGAACTTTCTAAGTTCATGCCGAAAATTCAGAAAAATGCTAAACCAGTTAATTTAACCTCGCCAATCACCGGAAAAATCGTGCGCTTTAAAGTGAAGGAAGGCGATGAAGTGAAAGCCGGACAAGAATTAGTTTTAATTGAAGCCATGAAAATGGAAAATTCAATTCGCACCGATCACGATGTAAAAATTGGCAAGATCAAATTTAGCGAAGGTGAGGCTGTAGGAATTGGACAAGTTGTGATGGAATTCATTATTTAAAAATCTCAATAGTCACTCTTGAGATTTTTCAGGGGTGACTTTTATTCCGCTGCAATTTTGACAATCTTAGAAGTCGCAAAAACCGTAATACATCCAATAAAAATACAAAAACCGCCCAGAATTTTAAAATGAATTTTAAAATCTTCCTGCTGTCCTTCAATCAATCCGCTGTAAGCCAAAAGAATTACTGGAATAATTAATGGCAAAGCAATCACCGCAATCATTGGCGCTGAATTTCCTAGAGTTGAAAGACTTCCGCAAAAAGTAGAAATAAAATTAATTGCCAGACTCGCTAAAAAAACCAATAAAAAAAGTTTTACTGTTAAATCATGGTTAAGGCCAATAACAGCACCAAGTGGGAAGATTGAAATCAAAATCGGCAAACAACAAACCAGCCAATTTCCCAGCATTTTGGCTAAAATAAAAATCTCAAAATTATCAACCGAAGTTAAGATTTGTTCAATTGTTCCATCATCAAAATCTTTTTTTAAAAATTCAGCAGCGGAAAAAATTAAACAAGAAAGAAGAGAAAACCAGATTATTGTGATCGAATAAAAAGTTGTAGAGCCTTGATTTTCTTGGTTTTGTGAGATTATGGTGAAAATTGCAACAGAGATTAGGAAAAACAAAAAATTAGATAAAATTTTTCCGATGTGACGAAATGCTATCTGAAGTTCGTGGATGAAAATTATGAAGAAGGTCGCCATATTTTAGAAAAGTTTGATTTACGCGACAGAATCATCTTCCGTAAATATCGCTAAAACGAATAATATCATCTTCACCCAAATAACCGCCAGTTTGAACTTCGATCAACTCTAAAGGAATTTGCCCCTTATTTTCCAAACGATGTTTTTTCCCAACCGGAATATAAGTTGACTCATCTTCCGTCATAACAAATTCTTTACTGCCGCAAGTCACGTGCGCCGTGCCTTTAACCACTACCCAATGTTCGGCGCGGTGATTATGCATTTGCAAAGAAAGCGAAGATTTTGGTTTCACCGTAATTCTTTTAACTTTGAAACGATCAGAAATATCGATGGTTTCAAAACTTCCCCACGGACGCAAAACTTTAGTGTGGGAATGGCATTCATCACGTTTTTGTTTTTTCAACATTTCGAACAATTCTTTTACATCTTGGGCATTGTTTTTATTGGCAACCAAAACGGTGTCTTTCAATGAAATAACAATCAGGTTTTCAACGCCGATTGTTGCAACTAAGCCGCTGCGAGAATTGATGTAGCAATTTTTAGTTTTAACTGCAGAAACATCGCCAATCAGACTGTTTTTATTTTCATCTTGTTTGGTAATTTCAGCAATTGCCTGCCAAGATCCAACATCAGACCAACCCACTTCAATTGGCAGTACAGCCACTTTTTCTGCTTTTTCCATTATTGCATAATCAACAGAAATATTTGGGCATTTCTCAAAATCTTCTGCAAAAAGACGGATAAAATCCAAATCACGAACCGCTTTATTGTAGGAAATGCAGCAGCGCAAAAACATGTCATTTTGTAATTTTTGTAAAGTTTCAAGATAAGTCGAAGCTTTGAACATAAATATGCCGCTATTCCACAAATATTCGCCACTTTTTAAAAATTCTTCGGCGGTTTTTTTATTTGGTTTTTCTACGAATTTTTCAACGGTGAAGATTTCTTTAAACTTAGATAATTCTTCATCTTTTTTGATATAGCCATAACCAGTTTCAGCCTTGTCGGGCACGATACCAAAAGTTACTAAATATTCGTCATTTGCTGCTTTGGCTGCTTTTTTTACCTGTGCTAGAAATTTTTCTTCATCTTGAATTATATGATCCGAAGGCATTACCAAAATTAAATCATCTTTTTTGGCGTGACTTGCAATCACATCGAGGGCAGCAATTGCAATGGCTGGAGCGGTGTTGCGCCCAACTGGTTCTAAAATTATAGATTTTGGAGTGATATTAATTTTTTGTAATTCTTCTGCAGCAGTAAAGCGGTGTTCATTATTACAAACAATAATTGGCTCGTGAAAATCTTCTGAATTTTTAACTCTTAAAGCAGCTTTTTGAAACAAAGAATGTTCGCCAAAAAAATCTAAGAACTGTTTCGGGTTAAGGCTACGCGAGATCGGCCATAATCTTGTTCCCGAACCGCCGGAAAGTATAACTGGTGTAATTTTCATGAAATTCCATTAAAGAGATCAATAGCGGCGAAGCCTGAAATACCAAGCTTTCTAACCGATTTTATATTCTGCGAATTAATGCCTCCAAGTGCAAAAATTTTGTGCGAAAAGTAATTGCAGTTTTTGGTTTTGAAAGCAATTTTTGCCAAATTTTTAAAACCAATTTCTTTTGTCTCCTCACGAGAAAAATCATGGCTGGTAGTTGGAAAAATTGGTGAAATCAAAATCATGTCGGGTTTTAATTTTTGCGATCTTAAAATTGACTTAAGAGAATGGCAGGAAAAGCTGAAAATAAAATTTTTCGGAAAAGATTTTTTTATTAAAAATTGTAGCGGCAATTTATCGAAATCCGAGAAATGAACGCCATCGGCTTGAAGTTTTTTTGCCAGCAAAATATCTTTTCCAATCAATATTTTCAGAGCTCGCAGCTTGGCTAATTTAATAATTTCTCGAGCAAATTCTTCTCGTGATTTTTGATCCAAATCATATTCACGAATGATGATTGTAGAATTTTTCGGCAGGCTTTTAATGATTTTTTTAAAGTCGGAAATTTTTTTGCGGTCGGTTAAAAAAACCGGCGGGCAAGGAAATTTATTTATCTCAAACAAAATTTTTTGATTCATGTTAAACCAGATAGAACGTAATTTATTTTTGATTAAGGATAAAATTAAAAGCGCTTGTAAAATCTACAGTCGAGATGCTGCAAGAGTCAACTTAATTGCGGTTTCAAAAACAATTTCAGCAGAAAAAATTCGCGAGACGATTAAAGCTGGCTGCAATATTTTTGGTGAAAATTACATCAAAGAAGCAGAAGAAAAATGGCCGCAAATCAAAAAAGATTTTCCAGAAATTAAATTACATTTTATTGGAAATTTGCAAAGTAACAAAGCGGCGCAAGCAGTTGATTTGTTTGATTCTATTCAAACTTTAGATAGCGAAAAACTGGCTTTGGTTTTGAAAAAAGAAATTCTCAAAAAAAATAAAAACCCCGAAATTTTTATTCAGGTAAATATTGGTGAAGAAGAGCAAAAAAACGGAATTGCTCCAGAAAAAGTAAAAGATTTTATAAAATTTTCCCGCGATGAATGCGGCTTAAATATTGTTGGATTAATGTGCATTCCGCCAGCCAATGAATCTGCCACGCCTTATTTCGCCTTACTCGCCAAACTTGCCCGCGAAAATAGCCTAGAAAAATTATCAATGGGAATGAGCTCAGATTTCGAAGAAGCAATCGCACTCGGCGCAAATTATGTAAGAGTAGGAACCGCAATTTTCGGAGAACGGAAAGTCGCGCTGTAGCTTCAGCGAAAGCGGATGGTGTGCCCTAGACGATTCGAACGTCTGACCTACAGCTTAGAAGGCTGTTGCTCTATCCAGCTGAGCTAAGGGCACCTGCTGTAAAATTGGAAGGGCATGCTTTTTAAGAATGCGCTTGGAAAAATCAATCGATAACTTCTAAAGATTGATTTATTTGCAAAAATTACAAAACATTTCCAAAAAAAACCTCTATACTTTTGAAAGCCCTGCCGGTAAAAAGTTGATCCCGTCTTAGAACATGTCCACCATCTTTTTTAACCCCATATTTCGCCCTATTTTTGCTTATTTTTTGACAAAAATTATTCAAAATATATCCAGATATTTATCATAATTTTGTCAAAAAAGCGCTAAAAATATGCCAAAATCTGTGGTTAAAAAAGATGGTGGACAGGTTCTTAACACGACCGACACATCCGCTGTCGTTCTTTTTCTCATATAAAATAAAATTTCTCTAAGCATGTCAAAGGCATCTGGCGTTTCTGCTATTTTTGATTTAGTCAAAAATAGCAACATTAAATTTATCGATTTCCGTTTTTCTGATTATAACGGCAAATGGCTTCATATCAGCCATTGCGCTGATCAAGTTGATGAAGAAGCTTTATTAAAAGGTGTGGCGTTTGATGGTTCTTCGGTTCCAGCTTGGAAAGAAGTTAATGATTCAGACATGATTTTAATGCCGCAACTAGATACCGTTTTTCTTGATCCTTTTGCAACTCATCCAACTTTGGTAATTACTTGCGATGTTTTTGAGCCAGCAACTGGAAAAGGTTATGATCGCGACCCGAGATTCACTGCTAAAAAAGCGGAAGAATATTTGAAACAAAGTGGAATTGGCGATGTTGCTTATTTCGGACCAGAACCAGAATTTTTCGTTTTTGATGATGTGCGTTTCGACGTCGGAACTCACGGCGTTTCGCACTCAATTGATTCAGAAGAAGCTCCACACAATTCTAAAAAAATTATCGAAGGTGGAAATTTGGGCCGCAGATCGCCAATTAAAGGTGCTTATTTTGATCCGTCTCCAATTGATTCTGGTCAAGATTTACGCGGTGAAATGGTTGAAACTATGCGTCAAGTTGATTTGATACCACTTTTGCACCATCACGAAGTTGCCAACGCTCAATTTGAAATCGGTTTCAAATATAGCACTTTAACCGGAACGGCAGATAACATTCAAAAATTCAAATATGTAATTCACAATGTTTGCCAAGCTTATGGCAAAACTGCAACTTTCATGCCGAAACCAATTTATGCTGATAATGGTTCGGGCATGCACGTTCACCAGTCAATCTGGAAAGATGGTCAAAATCTTTTCATGGGAAATTCTCATGCCAATCTTTCTGAATTAGCATTATATTACATCGGCGGCATCATTAAACATGCCAAAGCAATTAACGCTTTCTCAAACGCTACAACTAACAGCTACAAGCGTTTGGTTGCAGGCTATGAAGCTCCGGTAATGTTGGCTTATTCGGCAAAAAACCGTTCGGCATCAATTCGTATTCCGCATGTTACTAACGAAAAAGCACGCAGAATTGAAGCTCGTTTCCCAGATCCGGCTTCAAATCCTTACTTAACTTGCTCGGCACTTTTGATGGCTGGTCTTGATGGAATTAAAAATAAAATTCACCCAGGTGAGCCAAAAAATCAGGATCTTTATCACTTGCCAGAAAAAGAATTGAAAAAAATCCCGACAGTTGCTCGTTCACTGCGTGACGCTTTGACTGCTTTGGATAAAGATAGAGGATTCCTGCTTGAAGGCGGCGTGTTTACTAACGATCAAATCGATGCTTATATCGAATTGAAATTGAAAGAAGTTGAAAGATATGAGCAAATTCCACATCCAGTAGAATTTGAAATGTATTATAACAATTAAAAAGCTGCGCTTTTTAATTCTAAATTGAGTCGGATTTTTGAGGGCGGCCTCAAAAATCCGACAAAATATTTTTTTTTCACCATAAAATAAACCAACCATCACCATGGTAGCCAAAGTAAAAACCTTCTCCTTCATCGGAATCGATGTTGCTGTAATCGATGTTCAGGTAAAAATTTCACCCGGAATGTCCAGCTTCACTATTGTTGGACTTCCCGACAAAGCAGTTGGCGAATCAAAAGAGCGCGTTCGCGCCGCAATCTCTTCCACAGGACTTTCTTGGCCTTATAAAAAAATCACCGTCAATTTAGCGCCAGCCGATTTACAAAAAGAAGGTAGTCATTTTGATCTCGCGATTGCGCTTGGAATTATGATCGAAATTGGTGTTTTATCTCAAGAAAATATCGATGATTTTTTTGTTCTCGGCGAGCTCTCGCTTGATGGAACAATCAATTCAGTTAGTGGAATAATTTCTGCTGCAATTGGTGCTAATCAAAGAAATTTTGGAATTATTTGTCCCAAAGAAAATGGTCGCGAAGCTGCTTGGGCTGGACATTTACCAATTATTGCCGCGCCAGATTTAATGACTTTGATTAATCATTTAAAGGGTGAGCAAATTTTAGCTCGTCCCGAAACAAGCAGAATTGTTGAAGAGAAAAATTATCCCGATTTGCTTGATGTCAAAGGACAAGACATTCCAAAGCGCGCTTTAGAAATTGCTGCTGCCGGCGGACATAATCTTTTAATGGTTGGACCACCCGGAACTGGAAAATCAATGTTAGCGTCGCGTTTGCCGGGAATTTTACCAGTTTGTGAATTAGAAGAAATTCTTGAAATAAACATGATTCACAGCGTGAGCGGAAAAATTATCGATGGAAAATTAATTACGGCGCGACCTTACCGCGAAGTTCATCATTCCTGCTCAATGCCTGCAATGGTTGGTGGCGGAACAAAAGCCAAACCTGGTGAGATTTCTTTGGCGCATAATGGAGTTTTATTTTTGGATGAATTGGCAGAATTTCCGCGTCAGGTTTTAGATTCGCTGCGCCAGCCTTTAGAAACTGGCAATGTTAGTATTTCGCGGGTTAATTCGCACATAACTTATCCGGCGAATTTTCAATTGGTAACGGCGATGAATCCTTGTCGCTGTGGTTATTTGGGCGATGGAGCGCGCGAGTGTAAAAAAGCGCCGGTTTGTGGAGAAGATTATAAAAATAAAATTTCCGGACCACTTTTAGATCGTATCGATATTTCGATAAATGTGGCGCAGGTTGATATTTTTACGCTGGGAAATTTGAAAAAAGGTGAAAGTTCAAAAGTAGTTGCAGCCAGAGTTTTAAAGGCGCGGAACTTACAGAAAAAAAGATATGAAGCTGAAATAGAAATGCAGAATTCACCAAAAATAAATTCACGAATTGATGGTAAAATTTTAGAAAAATTTTGTGAACTTGATGATGAATCGCAAAAAATTCTGCAAAATTCGGTGCAAAAAATGCAAAGTTCAATGCGCGGAATAACCAGAATTTTAAGGGTTGCGCGAACTATTGCAGATTTAGAAGAATCAGAAAAAATTAATAAAAATCATTTATTGGAAGCAATTTCTTATCGCCGCAAAATTTAAAGATCGGATATTTTGCTAATTTCCTCAACAACCAAATCTCTAAACTTCGAAACATCGCTCAAATGCGGTGCGTGACCACAATTATGAAAGATTTCCAAACGAAAATTCTTTATTCTTTCTTTAAAATATTCTGCTTGTGAAGCGTGAACAATCATATCTCCCGCGCCTTGAAAGAAAAGAGTTCGCGGCATGTTTGTAAAATCTACATCAAAGCAGGAAAAGCGACTTAATTCTTCGAGCCAAAATTTTAATTGGGCAAAATTTTTATCATTAATATCGAGAGTTTTAGCAATTTCTTTGGCGCTACGATCATTCATCGCAGTTAAAATTGAAAATTGTTTCAGCGTTTGGGTTGGTGCTTTGACAAAATTTCCGTAAAATTCATCAAAGGAATTTTGCGACATTCCAGCGTGAACGCGGCTGTCTTTTAACATCTGAAAAGGTGGCGCGATTAAAATTAATAATTTCGGATTGAGAATTCTTTTTTCAATCAAACGCACAGCTAGTTGTCCACCAAGGCTCCACCCAATCAGAATTTCGGGATTTAATTTTTGTGCAGCAATTTCAGCAAAAAGTTTTTCAACATTATCAAAAGCAAAATAGTCAAAAGAAGACACAAAAAAAGGGTCAGAAAAAGATTCGCTGAAAATAGTTTCCAGCGAATCAAATTTTTGACCCCAGCCCGTTAAACAAAGTATTGGGCGAGAATTTTTTTTAGACAATTTTATTCGGCTTTATTTCCGCCAACAAAATCAAAATTACCAAATTTGCTTTTGAATTTAGTAAGTCTCTCGTTGCTTGCGTTAACGAAGTTTTGAGCTTTATCGTGCCAAGCTGGATGATTTTTTGGATCAACGTCTAATTTTAGAGTATCGCCTTCTTTGCCCCAAGTGGTAAAAATTTGAAACTTGGTTCCATCAGTCATTACAATATTAACTATATGTTGTTTCGGATCAATTCCAGCAGCAGCTGTTTTTGGAAGTTTTGCTTGTGACATAATTTTGTTGATTTGTGTTTTCTTGTATAACTATCAAATAAGGGGCGCGCAAATTAAGAGGATAAGTTTTTTAGTCAATCCCTTAATTTAATAGTTGCCGCATAAAAATCTTGACATTGGGGAGCTGGTCTTAACAATGACTCACAGTTTATATTAAATTTTAATGCGGCTAAATCCCGATCAACCTTTACACCTCTAAGCTCACCACACAGCTTACACATTTTAGTAACAACGAAAATTTTGATGAAAAACAGCTATTTTTTGAAGAAAAAAATATCAGCTACAGTTAAGTCTCTTGGTCTTTTTTTAGTAAAAGCACTTGTTAGTTTTTATAAATTTGCTTTTGCCAAAAGAACCATTCTTTTTGTTACCAACAATAAGATCAGAACCTTTACTTTAGGACCGATTCCGCAAATCTGCACTTTGCTATTCCTTGTTTGGGTAGGAAATATTTTTGCCCAAACCATGCGTTATGATGAAGTTATTGAAGCGAAAGCAGAGGAAATCAGCAAATTAAGATCAGCTAATAACTACTTCGAAGATGAATTTGAAGAAGTGAACGAAAAGTTAAAAAAGATTAATGAATATCTGGCTTCAATTACTGGTAATGCTCAAGCGGTAAAAGGTGAAGAGTCGCAATTTAAACAGCCAAAAAACTTCAAAGAAGAAGATTTATCCAGACGCGATAAACATACTTTAAATCAAATTAAAGATGTTGAAAGTCAGCTTTCCACTATTCAATCAATCACTCAAACCAGAATTAAGAAAATCGAAAACGCAATGGCGGTTACTGGTTTAAATATCAAAAAAATTCCACCAAAAGCTTTGCAAAAAAAATCTGGAGAAGTGAAGGAAATTTCTCTTAACGGCAAAAAAGGAATTATTGATAGACAAGGCGGACCTCTTGATTTGGACAGTCATTCCATGGATTCAATGATTGTTTCAAATGCTTCTGAAGAAAGTTTGGAAGAGCATTTAGAAAATATCAAATTTTCTTCTGAACTCGATTATTTAATGGTGCTAGAAAAAATCGCTATTGTGATGCCATTTGCCAAACCAATGAAAAATTATTATATTTCAAGCGGCTTTGGAACTAGAGCTGATCCAATTACCGGCAGAATGGCCTCGCATCATGGTCTTGATTTTGTTGGTGTAACTAATGAAAAAATTATCAGCCCATCGAAAGGAAAAGTTATTTTAGCTGGTCAATTTAGCGGCTATGGAAATGCTATCGTAATTGATCATGGTTTTGGTGTTACAACGCGCTACGGGCATTTATCGGCAGTTAAAGTTACCGAGGGTCAAATGGTAAAACAAGGTGACGTAATCGCTCTTCAGGGAAGCACGGGACGAAGCACTGGAGCGCATTTACATTACGAAGTGAGATATAAAAACATACCGCTTAATCCGAGAAGATTTTTAGAAGCCGGAGAATCTTTATTTAATGATGATAAGAGTGCAAAATATGCCAATAGCTGATCTTAAAGCCAAATTTTTCCCACCAATGACTCAAAATAATCCAAACGCAGACAACGCTAAAGTTATCTCAAAAAAACTTGAATCCATTAGCGCCAATTTCAAATCAACTCCAACAATTATTTCGCGCGATCTGCGTATTGAAGGAGAAATTATCAGCCCAGGATTAATCGAAATTGAAGGTAATATTAAAGGTACGATTAAAGGTAATTCAGTAATCCTGCGCGAAGATGGTGTGGTGGAAGGAGTTATAATTGCAGAAGTTTTAAGCATCCGCGGCAAGTTTGATGGCACGATTCGCGCCAAAAATTTGAATATCGCAGCTAAAGCCAGAATTACCGGAACAATTGAATATGATCTATTATCCGTTGAAGACGGAGCTTGTATTGATGGGCAGTTTAAGCGTTTAGAAAAATAATTTTATTAATTCTGTAAGCGCTTCAGAATTTCCTCGCGTTCAATCAAATTCACCAAAAATTTTAACTCCGGACCATGTTCTTTTCCGCTTAGAGCTAAACGAATTGGCATGAATAAATCTTTACCTTTGCGGTCAGTTTTTTTCTTGATTTCATTAAGCCATAAATTCCAGCAATTTTCATCTGTAGTATCTTGAGGAAGTAAAGACGCGGCTTCGCGTAAAAATTCCTTATCTGATTCTTTATTTTCAAAACGAAATTCGTGATTACAAATCGCAATCCATTCTTTTAATTCATGAAGAAAACTGATATTTAATTTAAGCGAATTCCAGAATTTTTCAGAAATTTCTTCGCTAATTTCTATTTCTTTTAAACGCTTTGAAACAGCCATAAAATCAAGGCTTTGCAGCAATTTTTGATTTATAGTCATGAGTTCAGAAATATCATAATTTGTGGCAGATTTAGAAAATTTTGAAAAATCAAAATCGCGCACTAATTCATCAAAATCCTTATGGATTTTTAATTGGTCGGAAGTGCCGATTTGAGCAAGTAAATTCACGATTGCCATTGGTTCGTAACCATCATTGTGCAACGATTTAACATCAAATCCGCCTTCGCGTTTCGATATTTTTCCATCCGACGCTTTCACCAAAGCTAAATGTGAAAAGCTGGGAGATTTAGCGCCCAAAGCTTCAAAAATCTGAATTTGAATTGCAGTATTGGTAATGTGATCTTCGCCGCGAATAATATCGGTAATTTCATAATCAACATCATCAACAACTGAACAAAAAGTATAAGTTGGAACGCCATTGTCGCGCACCAAAACCGGATCAGAAAAATGGCGGCCTTCGTAAGTAATTTTGCCCTTAATTTTGTCGTCCCAAGAAGTGATTTTATCTTCGAGCAAAAAGCGATAATGTGGTTTTAAACCTTGGGCACGCAGTGATTCTTTTTGTTCTGGATTCAAGTTCAAAGCCGCGCGGTTGTAAATCGGAGAAATGCCAGAAGCAACTTGCGCCTTTCTTTGAAAATTCAAATCTTCGGCAGTTTCAAAACATTCATAAAGTCGGCCGCTTTCGATTAATTTATTTTTAGCTTCTTCATATTTTGCCAAATGATCAGATTGCTTGAAAAGCAAATCATAATGCAAATTTAGCCAATTCATATCGGTTAAAATCATTTCGCGATATTCATCACGCACGCGCTCCAAATCTGTGTCATCAAGCCTTAAGAAAAATTGTCCGCCGGTTTTTTTGGCGTAAAGATAATTGATGATTGCGGCACGAATATTTCCGACATGCAGAAAACCAGTTGGGGAAGGGGCGAAACGAACTTTTATAGTCATGTTATTTTGATTTTTTCTGTTGTAGGTTTTTTGTTTCAAGTCCGAGTGGACCCCGTCGTGAAGACGGGGTGACAAATTCTGGGAGGATCTTCCAGCGCATGTCACCCCGTCTTCACGACGGGGTCCACTCGGACTTGAAACAATGTATAAATTACAGTTTGTAAGTAATATTTGGTTTATCAATTTTCTTTTCCATCTTAGTTTCTAGGGGCTTCAACATTGCCTGTGTTTCATAATTGTCAGGCAAAAGAAATGTGCTGCCGCAATAATCGCAATATTTTTTAGGTTTGCGTTTGCGCCACATTGAATAAAAAAAGCCCGGAATTACTAAGGTTGACCATAATAAAAACTCAACAAAAGAGCTGCCGCGCTTTCCGGTTTTAACCTCAAATTTGGCTGTGCAATCGCCGCAAATTAATTTTTCAGTGCTGCTCATATTTTTTTACCATGAAAGACTCGCGTGTTACAAATTAGATCATGAAGTGCGGTTTTTTCGGCGGTGAAAATTATTGGTAAATAGCCAAGTCCCAAAGTTGCGGCGCTAAATAATCCGGCAAGCGAGCGGGCGATTGCTTTGGCGGCGCTTAGTTTTGAGCCATCACGATTTCCAACATAAATTCCCATAATTCTTTTACCAAAAGTTGCCTGTTTTTTACTGGATAAAAAATAAGCAACGTAGGCGATACTGACGGCGTAGGTTATATAATCAAAATAGCGGCTGTGAGAAGAGGCATTGAAATAGGAAAAATTTTGTAAGTTGGAGTGAATTTTGATTGATTGAAAATCATCCATTCCGAAGAAGAAAAACAGAATTACAAAGATGGGCAAAAGAAATGCCATATCAAGCAATCCCGCGAAAACTCTAACCCAGAAACCAGCATATATTGGTTGTTCGATCGTCATAATTAAATTGTAAATTTATTAGTCACCGGATAACGCCGATCGCGGTCGAACGACATCTCGGAAATTTTTGGACCCAAGCAAGATTGCTGGCGTTTATATTCGCTGCGATAAAAAAGATTAGCAATTTTTTCTACCAATTCTTGTTCAAAACCAAAAGCAATAATTTCTACAACCGAGCGTTTTTCCTCAATCAAATAAAATAAAATCTTATCTAAAATTTCATATTCGGGCAGCGAATCGCTGTCTTTTTGATTTGGTCGTAATTCTGCGGTTGGCGCTTTGGCGATAATATTTTGCGGGATCAAATTTTTGTGAGGAAAAATAGAAATATTAGGCACATTTTCATTGCGCCAATTGGCTAATTCATAAACTCGAGTTTTATATAAATCTTTGATCGGATTAAAAGCGCCGCACATGTCGCCATAAAGCGTGGCGTAGCCGCAGGCTAATTCCGATTTATTGCCGGTTGAAAGTAAAAGTGCGCCAGAATTATTGGAAAGCGCCATTAAAATATTGCCACGAATGCGGGATTGTAAATTTTCTTTGGCTAAATCTGAAATCTCGCCCAGCGTGTAAAGCATTGTGTCAAAAGTGCTTTCGATGGAAATAATTTTTAATTCTAAATCTAAATTATGACCGCAGGTTTTGGCATCAATCATTGAGGTTTCAGAATTGAAGCGGCTTGGCAAGGCGTAAAGGGCAACATTTTCCGATCCCAAAGCATCAACAGCCATTGTTGCAACTAGCGCCGAATCAATGCCGCCGGACATTCCCAGTAAAACATTTTTGAAATTATTTTTTCTAATATAATCGCGCAGTCCTAAAACACAGGCTGAATAATCGTGCTCTTCTTCGCTTGGTAAAACTTCGGCAATCGGGTCTTTTATTTCGCCTTCTTTGTTGATTTCGATAATTGCATCATCTTCGCAAAAATCTTTAAGCTGTAAAACATTTTGACCTTGTGCATCCATTACAAATGAAGCGCCATCAAACACCAAAAAATCTTGGCCACCGACTTGATTTACGTAAATCAAAGGCTTGTTTAAAGTTTTGGTAAAATTCTGCGCAGTTTTGTTGCGATATTCATGTTTTTTGGTGGAATAAGGCGAGGCATTAATCGCAATTGCGGCATCAAAAATTTGTTCCTGAAGTAGAAAAATATTTTTCGAATCCCAAAGATCTTCGCAGATTAAAATTGCTAAAGTTAAACCACGAAATTCAACAAGGGAAAGAGTCTGGGAAGCCTCGAAATATCTGTTTTCATCGAAAACGCCATTATTGGGCAAAGTTTTTTTATTTATGATTTTTTTAACTTCACCATTTTCAATTAAGTAAGCAGAATTTTGGATTATTTCTTTTTTGGCGCGATTAAAAGTTAATGTCGGAGCGCCCAATAAAATCGCGCATTTAGAGTTTTGAGAAATTTTGCAGATTTCTAAAATTTTCTTTTCAATTTCCCAAATAAAATATTTTTTTTGCCATAAATCTTCGCATGGATAGCCGCAAAGTGCCATTTCGGGGAATATTACCAAATCGCATTGATGCTTTTCTGCCTTGTTAAATTCATGTAAAATTTTTTCACAATTGCCGGAAAGATCGCCAATTGTTGGATTAATTTGTGCGAGCTGAATTTTTAAATTAGACATTGGGAATTATAAAATTTTTCAACTTCGCCGCGCACATTTTGAGCGCCTTGAGTTACATTTATTTTAGCACGAAAATCGGCAGAACCTTTGAGGCCAGAACTATACCAGCCAATATGTTTGCGGGCGAGTGGGATTGCAACTTGTTCTCCGTAATGTTCGATCATTTCGGCAAAATGATCCAAAACAATATTCATTTGCTCTTCGATTGGCGGTGCTGCGGCAACAATTTCGCCTTTTAATTCGGCGTTAATTTGACTGATAAGCCATGGTTTTCCGTAAACACCGCGACCAATCATTACGCCACTGGCACGCGATAATTCTAAAGCTTTTCTGGCATCATCTGAATTTTTAATATCACCATTGGCAATTACAGGAATTTTTACCGCATCGGTAACTTTAGAAATTTGCTCCCAATTAGCATTGCCATTATACATTTGGCAACGTGTGCGCCCATGAACCGTAAGCATTTTAATGCCGACATCTTCAGCTTTTTTAGCCAGACTTGGTGCGTTTAAATTTTCATAATTCCAGCCTAAACGCATTTTCATAGTAACCGGAATTTGTACGGCTTTTACAACCGCTTCCATAATGCGAGTGGCTAAATCTTCGTCTTTCATCAAAGCACTTCCAGCAAAGCCGTTTACAACTTTTTTTACCGGGCAGCCAAAATTAATGTCAATAATATCGGCGCCTAAATCTTGGTTTAATTTTGCGGCTTCAGCCATAACTTCCGGATCACAGCCGGCGAGCTGCACCGACATTGGATAAAGCGCTTCATCCTTCTGACATTTTTTCATTGATTCGCGGGTTTGCATAATCATGGCGCGCGACGCGATCATTTCAGAAACTACCAAAGATGCGCCAAATTTTTTGACCAAACGACGAAAAGGCAAGTCAGTAACTCCTGACATTGGCGCGAGAATTACGTTATCTGGTAATGTTATTTTATCGATTTTGATCATAAATTATTTTGGTGCTCCCGGCATGATTCGAACATGCGCGCATGGTTTAGGAAACCAATGCTCTATCCCCTGAGCTACGGGAGCGGTTATTTTGTTAAGACGTTTGGTATGTTACTTCTTTTGTCCAACGTGAAAATATTCAAAACCAGAATCTTTCATTTTTTTAGCATCATATAAATTACGTAAATCAAGAATCTTTTTCGATTTGGTAGCGTGTTTAATTTTTTCTAAATCTAGATCGCGATAATTGTCCCATTCAGTTGCAATCACAATCAAATCGGCGTCTTTCATGGCGTCGAAAGCGTCATTAAAAAACTCAATATTTTTGAATTCCAAAAATTCTTGTCTGGAATTTGCAATTGCTTCTGGATCAGTTGCGGAAATTTTTGCGCCTTTTTTTAACAATTCTTTTGCAATCGCAATTGCTGGTGAATAGCGAATATCGTCGGTGTTTCCTTTGAAGGCTAAACCTAAAAGCGCGATTTTTTTGCCGTCAATTTTACCTTCCAAAATATCAGAAATTTTCTGAGTCATTTTAACCTTACGACTGGAATTGGAAGTGATTACCGAATCAACAACTGATAAATCAACTTTGTTTTCTTTAGCCACATTCAAAAGTGCCAAAATATCTTTGGGAAAACATGATCCGCCAAAGCCCGGGCCGGGATTTAAAAACTTTTCGCCAATTCGTGAATCAAGACCAATTGCATGTGAAAGTTGTTTAATATTTCCACCTACAACCTCGCATAAATCAGCCATTTCATTAATGAAAGCGATTTTGGTGGCGAGGAAAGAATTGGCGGCATATTTAATTAATTCTGCCGTAACAATATCAGTTACAATCAGTTTTTCCGCGGCAAAAGCCTGATAAATTTCAGCAAAAATTTGAGCTGATTTTTGATCTTCAACGCCAACCACGATGCGATCAGGATTCATAAAATCATCAATTGCAGCACCCTCGCGTAAAAATTCTGGATTTGAAGCAACTGCAAAATCCAATTGTGGATTAGTTTGGGCGACTAATTTTTTAATTTTCGCGCCGGTTCCGGCTAGAACTGTAGATTTGGTGATAATTAATTTGTAAGAATCAGAAAGTTCAGCAATTTCTTTTGCCGCTGCTAAAACATGAGAAAGATCAGCGCTTCCATCTTCATCTTGTGGCGTTCCAACTGAGATAAAGACCGCATTTGAGCCTTTTAGAGCTGTTTTTAAATCGGTGGTAAAAGAGATTTTTTTTGCTTTAACCGAATTTTCCAAAAGCAATTCCAAACCCGGTTCAAAAATCGGGATTATTCCAGAGTTTAATTTGGTTATTTTGCTTTCATCCTTATCGACGCAGACAATTTCATGGCCAATTTTGGCAAAGCAAATTCCTGAAACTAGGCCAACATAGCCGCTGCCAATTACCGTGATTTTCATTTTGATCTTAAAATTTTAATTAATTTTTCTTCGAGTTCTAAAACGTCAACTGTGATATCTCTAAGTTCTAAATTTTTTTCTTCGCCGGACAAAGAATAGCAATCAATGCGATAATAATTTATTGCCATTCTTTCAGCAATTTCTGCAAAACAGGTTTTTTGCCAATCGATATTTACCAATTCCAATAAATAAGATTGTGGCTTGGAAAACATTGTATTTGTTATTCCAGCGCCATGTGGAGCAATAATATATTTTGCAAAATTCATAATTGAAATCTGTTCTAAGAAAGAAAAATTTTCCATGTAAACAGTTTTAAAGCCATGAGTGGAAAGCATCGCGGTTAATTCCTGTTCATTAGAAATTTGGCGAGTGGTATTTTTTTTTGGGTTAGAACGGCTAATATAAATTCTTTCGCCGAAATTGGTTTTTAATTTTTCTAAATAATACGAAGTCAGTATTTTAGACGCTTCTTTCGGTTTTAAGAAATTAAAATAATCTGAAAAAGTGATATTGATGCAGGGAATAAAAGCGAGATTTTTTACTCGTAAATGTGATTTCTCAGGAATGGTTTTAATATTGTTTTGGTTGAAACCAAAGGCTTCCAAGCTTTTTACTACAAAGTCAATTTTAAGATATGATTTTGGTAAAAGTAAAATTACTTTTGGAAATTCTTTTTTTAATTTCACCAATTTTGAAAGCGATTCCCACAGCCAATGACAATAATTTTTTGACCATTCATCGGTGATTAAAATATAAGTTTTTCTAGGATTTGTAAAAATCGGGAAAAAATATTTTAAGCGAAATCCAAACTCTTGATATTTTTGATATTGAGGCTCGGCCACGCAGGATTCTTTAACCACTTTGCCTTTGTGTAAAATAACGGAGTTATTGGTTATTTTAGCATTTTTTAGCTTATGAATTGCAAAAATTCCGGTCATTTATTTTTCCAAAACTTTTTTGAAATATTGAATAGTTTTTTCTAAGCCTTTTTCAAGATCAACTTTTGGAGAAAAGTTAATTAAGTTTTTTGCTTTCTCAATCACTGGTTTGCGCTGCATCGGATCGTTTTGTGGTAAATCTTTGAAAATGATTTTTGATTTTGAATTAGTCATTTGCAAAACTTTTTGGGCTAATTCCAAAATAGTAAATTCGCCGGGATTGCCTAGATTAATTGGGCCAATTTCGCTGCCCGATAAATTCATGAAATTTATAATTCCATCTACCAAATCATCGACATAGCAAAATGATCTGGTTTGATCACCCTTGCCGTAAACCGTAATATCTTCACCTTGTAGCGCTTGAACAATAAAATTTGAAACCACGCGACCATCATTTACCGACATGCGCGGGCCATAAGTGTTGAAAATGCGTATAACTCTGATTTCGGTGCCATATTGTTTGTGATAATCATAAAACAAAGTTTCTGCAACGCGTTTGCCTTCATCGTAGCAAGACCTCGCGCCCATTGTATTTACATTGCCGAAATATTCTTCAGATTGCGGATGAACCAAAGGATCGCCGTAAATTTCTGAAGTTGAAGCTTGAATGATTTTAGCATTTACGTTGCGCGCTAATTCCAACATATTGATTGCGCCCATGACGCAGGTTTTTGTAGTGTGAACCGGATTATGTTGGTAATGCACCGGAGAAGCCGGACAAGCGAAGTTATAGATTTCATCAACTTCTAGATGAATTGGCTGCGTAACATCGTGGCGGATTGCTTCAAAGCGCGGATTGCTCATTAAATGTTCGATATTTTTTTTGCTACCGCAGAAATAATTGTCGAGTGAGATTACGTCATTTCCTGCCGCTAAAAGTCTTTCACATAAAAAAGAGCCAAGAAAGCCGGCGCCGCCGGTTACTAAAATTCGTTTCATTAAACTGGAATAAAAATTGTTACACGAAGTCCGCCAAATGGTGAGTCGGAAAGTTTTATACGGCCGCCGTGAGAAGTGATAGCGTCCATCGCAATTGCCAATCCAAGTCCGGAGCCGCCTCCAGATGTGGATTGGGCGGCTTTTTTATCGAGGTTACGAGAATTGTCAATGCGATAAAAAGGCTTAAACACATTGTTGCGCTCATTTTTAGGAATTCCCGGACCATTATCATCAATTGAAATAATCAGGTTATTATCGGAAAGAGAAGCAGTCAAACTAACGAGGCTTCCGTAATTAAAAGCATTGTCGATCAAGTTAACCAGAGCGCGCTTCAAGGCTAGTTTTTTCACTGGTATTTCGAGATCATCTTTGAGGTTTAAAAAGCCATCAATTCGTTTATTCATTTTGTTATAATAATTGATGATTTTTTCCTGCAGGAATTTTTTGATCTCGATCAAATTGCTTTTTTCCTTATCATCAGAGCGGGCGAAATCGAGATATTCATCTACCAACTTTTCCATATCAGAAATATCACTTTTTAAATCCTCGGTTTCTTCGGATTTTTGCATCATTTCCAATTGTAATTTCATGCGGGTTAAGGGAGTTCGCAAATCGTGAGAAACGCCGGATAACATGTCTGTTCGCTGAGTAATTTGGCGCATTACGCGCTCTTTCATTTTAATAAAAGAAATTGCTAGCGAGCGGATTTCTTCTGAACCGTGAGGCTTGATATTTTCTACATTTTGTCCACGTCCAAATTTTTCAGCAATGTCTCGTAATTCTCGGATTGAACGAATTTGATTGCGCAAGAAAACTATCGAAATGAAGGAAGTTATGAGTGCGGTTAAAATCATCCAAAATGTAAAAACATAAGAACTGGAACTGGTGATTTTTTTGATTGGAACATCGTAAGAAATCAAGCCTTGCTTGGTTTGAACTTTAACGATGATAAAATCATCATCATCTGGGCTTTCAAAAATTTCGTAAGGTTTTAAGCCGTGACTATCAAGTTCTGATTTCAGGCGGTTGTAAGGATCAACTAATGGATCAATATAATCGTAAATTTTATTCTGGCGCCAATTACTATCGCCAATTTTTTTCTTTTTTAAACGGCGTCTTTCCTCGAAAGAAAAATGTAAACTCACATTTTGGGAAAAATCCTGTAAAAGACTTTCATATTCTGGTTTGTTGACTGACTTTTTGATGAAGACCATTTCTTCAACAATGTTGCGAGCCATGTGTTTACTGATTACGTCAAGATGTGTAAAATAAAAAACGTAAATCGAAACCAGTTGCACGATCAAAATCGGCACCACGATGATCAGCAAAAATCTTCCATAAAGTGAACGGGGAATGAATTTTTTGAATCTCATCAAAGAAATAAATGTTAATTTAGAAATGAAAAAATATTTTGTTTGGCAGTTCTTAAATCTCTTCTACAAATCGCAGTCATGACCAGCAAAATTTCAGCAAAAAATATCAATTTATTCTACGGCCAAAAACAAGCTTTATTTGACATTAATTTGGATTTTAAAGAACACAGTGTCACAGCTTTGATCGGGCCTTCAGGATGTGGAAAATCATCCTTCTTGCGTTGCATCAATCGCATGAATGACACTATTTTGGGTTGCAAAATCGAAGGCGAAATAACGCTCGATGGCCAAAATATTTATAATCAAAACCTAGATCTGGTGCTGCTTCGCGCTTCTGTCGGCATGGTGTTTCAAAAGCCAAATCCTTTTCCAAAATCAATTTATGAAAATGTGGCTTACGGGCCAAGAATTCATGGTCTTTTTCAAAATAAAAAACAGCTCGATGAAATTGTTGAAAGCAGTTTGACCAAAGCTGGTTTATGGAAAGAAGTTAAAGATCGTTTGAATGATCAAGCCAGCGGACTTTCTGGTGGGCAACAACAACGTCTGTGCATTGCACGTACAATTGCAATTGAACCGGAAGTGATTTTGATGGACGAGCCTTGTTCGGCGCTTGACCCGATCGCTACCGCAAAAATTGAAGAATTAATCGATGAATTAAAAGATAATTTTACAATCATTATTGTTACACACTCAATGCAGCAAGCGGCGCGTGTTTCAAACATGACGGCGTTTTTCAACATGGGTAAAATTGTTGAATATGACACGACGGATAAAATTTTTACTAATCCGAATAATCAGCAAACGCAGGATTATATCACCGGCAGATTTGGTTAGAACCTGTTCAATCGATTTTCATTTAAATGTTTGGCTTTTCCTTCGCAGAATTAATTTTGGTTATTCTCATCGCCTTGATTTTTATCAAGCCGAAGGATTTGCCCGAAATTGCTCATTTTGTGGGGAAAATTTTTTATCGCGCAAAAAGAATGTATGGTGATTTGAAGAAGTCGCTAAAAGAAATGGAAGGTGAGTTGGGAATTGATGAATTAAAACATGAGTTAAATCGCGGAATTGCTGAAGAGAAAGCCAAGCTGGAAGAAGAAATGACAGTGATTGTTGACATGTATGGCAATGAACATCATGTGCCGAATGTAAAAAAAGTTAGGCCTGATTTAAGTGAAGAGGAAGTTGAGTTGGAAATTAAAAAGCACAATGAAGAGAATTTAAAACTTAATTAAGATTATGAAAAACGACAATAACATAAAACACAAAAATAGAGTTGCCAATCACGGCGAGGTTTTCACTTCCAAAAGAGAAGTGGAAGCAATGCTAAATTTGGTGGATCAAGAAACTGTAAGAATTGACTCAAGATTTTTAGAGCCCGCTTGTGGAGATGGAAATTTTTTGGCAAAAATCTTGGAAAGAAAGTTGGGAGTGGTTGTAAAGCAATATCAAAAAAATCAAATTGAATTTGAAAGATATGCTCTAATTGCCGCTTCTTCAATTTATGGAATTGATATTTTAGAAGACAATGTTGATGAATGTCGCCAAAGATTATTGCTAATATTCAGCCAAGTTTATTGCTCAATTTACAAAAACCAAGTCAGCCAAGTTTATCTTGAAAATATCAAATTTGTCTTTTCAAAAAATATTCTGTGGGGCGATGCTTTGAGTTTGAAAAAAGTTGACAACAACCAACCAATCACCTTTTGCGAATGGTCGGCGGTTAATGGCTCAATGATTAAAAGAAAAGATTATCAATTTTCAGATTTGCTTGCCTATAAAGATTTTGACGAACCAAGCCTTTTTTCTGTCGGGCTTTTTTCTGATTTAGGTGAAGAAGTTTTAATTGCTAAAGCCAAAAAGGAATATCCTTTAACTCATTTTATGGAATTAAATAAATATGATTGATTCCAGCAATAACTATAATCCTGATGTTCTCACTTGCCTTGCCAATCTTAGTAATGACGAGGTTTTTACTCCGCCAAAATTAGCTAATCAAATTTTAGATAATCTTCCCAAAGAAATTTGGAGTGATAAAAATATCAAATTTTTAGACCCAGTTGCAAAATCGGGAGTTTTTTTAAGAGAAATTACCAAAAGATTAATTACTGGCTTAGAAAGCCAAATTCCTGATTTGCAAACCAGAATTAATCATATTTTAGCCAATCAAGTTTTTGGAATTGCCATTACCGAAATTACCGCTCTTATTTCAAGAAGAACGCTTTATTGTGCCAAAAAAGCCAATGGCAAATATTCAATTTCTAGCGATTTTGCTGATGAAATTGGCAATATTAAATTTGATCAAACCAATCACAGTTGGAAAAATGACAAATGCATTTTTTGTGGCGCAGGCAAGCTGGCATATGATCGATGCGAAGAACTTGAAACCCACGCCTATCAATTTATTCACCACAACAACCCTGAAAAAATATTTAATATGAAATTTGATGTAATTATTGGCAATCCTCCTTATCAAATGAGCGATGGCGGATTTGGCAAAAGCGCCAAACCAATTTATCACAAATTTATTGAGCAAGCTAAAAAATTAAATCCGCGATTTTTGTCAATGATCATTCCTGCAAGATGGTATAACGGTGGAAAAGGCTTAGATGAATTTAGAGATGAAATGTTAAATGATAAAAAAATTTCTAAAATTCATGATTTTCCAAATACTAGCGATTGTTTTGCGGGTTTAAATATTAGAGGTGGAGTGTGTTATTTTCTGTGGGAAAGAGATCACAAAGGTGATTGTGAAATTATTACTCACAAACAAAACGAAATCATATCTTCAATGAAAAGACCACTTTTAGAAAAAGGTTTTAATATCTTCATCAGATATAATGAGGCGATTCAAATTCTTCACAAAGTTCAAAAGTTTAAAGAACAATCTTTTAGCAATATTGTGAGTGCAAGAAAACCATTTGGCTTGGCAACAAATTTTGCTGATTTTTCAAAACAAAAAACTACCAAAGATCAAATTCTGCTTTATAGATTTGGTGATAATGGTTTTGTGGATGAAAAACAGGTTCAAAGCAATCATAGTTGGATTAAGATGTGGAAAGTAATATTGCCATATGCAAGCCCAGGCGATGATAGCTATCCTCATTTAATTTTAAGCAAACCAATAATTTCTGCTCCCAATTCTTGCTCAACCGAAACCTATATTGTTGTAGGGCCTTTTCAAAATGAGGGCAAAAGCAAAAATGTTGCCAAATATATGCTCACTTCTTTTTTTAGATTTATGGTTTTGCTGGCAAAAAGCACTCAACACATTACCAAGAAAACATATATTTTTGCCCCAATGCAAGATTTTCAAGAAGAATGGGATGATGAAAAATTATATAAAAAATATGGCATCAATGAGGAAGAAATAAATTTTATCAATAGCTTAATTAGGCCAATCGAGAAGCATTATGACTAAAAACCAATTCTTCCCAAAGCGCCCCAACCCCAATCCAACGATTTATGCTTATGAATTGCCAAAAGAAGAAACCAGAAAAGGGTTGTTGAAAATTGGTTTTACAGATCGCGATGCCAAAATCAGAATTGCTGAACAGCTAAAAACCAGTGGCATTGCTTATAAAATTGTTTTTGAGAGCTGTGCTGTAAAAAATAATGGCGATTATTTTACTGATCGCGAAATTCATAAAATTTTGCGCAAAAAAGGCTTTAAAAACCCTGATGGTGAGTGGTTTGAATGCAGGCTTGAAGATTTGCAAATTGTTGTGAATGGCATCAAAAATAATCAAGAATTTGCCACAGAAAGAAGTTTGGATTTTGCGATGCGACCAGAGCAAAAAGATGCGGTGGAGCGAACTTCTCAATATTTCTTAAAGTCAAAACAAGAAAATTCAAAAAAACCGTCTCATTTTTTGTGGAATGCTAAAATGCGTTTTGGCAAAACTTTTACCACCTATCAATTAGCAAAAAAAATGGGTTGGAAAAAGATTTTGGTTTTAACCTTCAAGCCCGCAGTGCAAAACGCTTGGCAAGAAGATTTGGAAAGTCATATTGATTTTGAAAATTGGCAATTTATTGCCAAAAACAATGACTTAAAAAAAGTTGATTATTCAAAGCCGCTTGTTTGCTTTGGCTCTTTTCAAGATTATTTAGGCAAAAATTCTGCTGGCGGAATTAAGGCAAAAAATGAGTGGGTTCATTCCACCAATTGGGATTGCGTGGTTTTTGACGAATATCATTATGGAGCTTGGCGAGAAAACGCCAAAGACCTTTTTGAATCGGAAGATTTGGAAGAACAAAGATTTGCTGAAGGTGAAGGTTTGGAATTTTTTGATGATAAAAATGGAAAAAATAATATTGATGAAGGTTTGATGCCAATAACTACCAGCCATTTTTTATATTTATCGGGAACGCCATTTAGAGCCATTTCTTCAGGAGAATTTATTGAAGAGCAAATTTTCAATTGGACTTATAGCGATGAGCAAAGAGCTAAAGAAAACTGGCAAGGCAAAAATAACCCTTATTTGTCGCTGCCAAGAATGGTTATTTTAACCTATCAAATGCCTGATTCTATTAAAGAAATTGCTCAAGGCGGTGAATTTAATGAATTTGATTTGAATGTTTTTTTCCAGGCAAAAGGGAAATTTGAAAATGCTAAATTTGTTTATGAAAATGAAGTGCAAAAATGGCTGGATTTGATTCGCGGATCTTTTTTAGAAACTCAAATTGATAATTTGAAACAAGGAGCAAAAAAACCTTTAATGCCGTTTTCTGAAGCTAGATTATTAGAAATTTTAACTCACACATTTTGGTTTTTGCCCAGCGTTTCGTCTTGTTATGCGATGAAAAATATTTTGAGCAAAAGACAAAATATTTTTTATCATAATTATAAAATCATTGTTGCAGCAGGAAAAGAAGCTGGAATTGGCGCTGAAGCATTAAAGCCAGTTATTGAGGCAATGGAAAACCCGCTTCAAACCAAAACCATCACTCTTTCTTGTGGAAAATTAACCACGGGCGTTTCTGTTAAACCTTGGAGCGGAATTTTTATGCTTAGAAATTCTTCCAGCCCAGAAACCTATTTTCAAGCGGCATTTAGAGTGCAAACGCCTTGGCAGATCAAAAATCCTGATGATAAGTCGCCAAACAAAATCGAAATTATCAAAGAAGAATGTTATGTTTTTGATTTTGCACCAAATCGAGCGCTTCGCCAAATTGCGGATTACGGCTGTCGCCTGAATATTGATGAGAATAATCCTGAAAAGAAAGTTGAGGAATTTATCAATTTTCTGCCAATTTTGGCTTATGATGGAAGCTCTACAAAGCAAATTAATGCCGCTGAAATATTAGATATCGCCTTTAGCGGAACCACGGCAACTTTGCTTGCCAGAAGATGGGAGAGTGCACTTTTGGTTAATGTTGATAATGCAACTTTGTCAAGATTGATGGCGAGTGAAAAAGCCATGAATGCGTTGATGAGCATTGAAGGTTTTAGAACTCTAAACCAAGATATTGAAACAATTATTAATAAATCTGAATCAATTAAAAAAATTAAAAAAGAAGCAAATGAAAGAGATTTGAGCCCTAAAGAAAAAAAAGAATTATCGGATGAAGAAAAAGAATTTAAATCGAAAAGAAAACAAATTCAGGAAAAACTGATTAAATTTTCGACTAGAATTCCTGTTTTTATGTATTTGACTGATTATCGGGAAAGAAATCTTAAAGATGTTATTATGCAACTTGAGCCACAACTTTTTAAAAAAGTAACTGGATTGAATGTTGGTGATTTTGATTTATTGGTAAGTCTTGGAGTTTTTAACGATTCCTTAATGAATGATGCGGTTTGTAAATTTAAAAAATATGAGGATAAAAGCCTTTCATATGCTGGCTTGTGGAGGCATAAAGATGAGGATATTGGGTTATTTAACACCACTATTTCAAGCCAAGAATTTATTGAGAATTTATAAGAAAAAATTACGATAGATAATACAATACCAAATCCCATCTTTAATTAATTAATTTAAATCGAACACCATTCCCACCGTCACGCTGCGATTCACTAAATTTGTCGCCACATGTTTATCATCTTCCTCATATCTTCTTTTTTCAAAAGTATGGCGTAACTCTAAAGACATACGATCACTAATTCGATAAACCAAGCTACTCTTCAATTCATTATCCATACTTTCATGATCAAGAAACCAATAGCCGCGTTGGGTTAGAGTCAGATTTTTTGTAATCTTGAAATTGGTTCTAATTGATGGAATTATATCAATTTCATGTCCATAAGTTTTTATATCGTGATAGCCGATGCTAATGTCAAACTCGAGTTTCTCTTTAAAAAACATCCGTCCCAAACCAATAGCGGTATGTAAATCATAATAAAATTTGGAAAGATCGTCATACATTGTGCGGTGAAAAAACACGCCGTAATTTTCGCTGTCTTTGATTCGCACTTTGCTGGAAAGAGAAAGGTCATAAAGCTCGGATTTTTTCACATCATAACGTTTATTTTTTGCGCTGCCGCTATCGCTATATTTATTCTCATTTTGGAAGTTTATCTCATGAATATAATTGCTGCTTTGGTAAAGATAACGCGCGTTTAAATCGTAGCTTTTGGAATTGTAATCCGATGAATAATTGCCACCAAAAGATAAATATTTTTTAGCGCTGCTGGTTTTATAAAGGCGTTTTGATCTAGGCGACACAACCGCTTCACGATTGGCTTCAGAGTCAACAGCAAAAGCTTCTTCTGGAAGTTGTAGGGAAACGAAGGAAAGGAAAAAAATAGTGAAAGCGTGGTGACGCATATAGGTTTTCGGGTTTAACACTTACTTTTAGCAAACGTGTGTGAATTGCGCTAACTTCGCTTGAGGTTTTAAACTCAAGCGAAGGCTTTTATATTACTGCTTAAGTGGCGCGTTTGGTGTTGGGTGTTGTGGGTTAGTATCAAGGTTATCCATTGGCGCTGCATCTTGTGGAGTGGCTGCTTGAGAAGCTTCTAAGTTTTCGCCACTTTCATCAAGAGTAACGCTATTTTCGTTAATATTTTCGTTAGATAAATCTGGTAATTCTACTTCTTCTTCTTTTGCTTCAAAAAGCCAGCTTGCGTGGCTTTTAACTGAATCTGAATATTTTACGCCGGCAAAAAATGAGAAAATTAACAAAGTTAAAACTACAATTAATTCGATTGTTTTGACCATAAGTTTATTTTTTTAATAAGTTGTTTTGCCTAGAGCGGTGCAGCTTGGCGCTGTTTAGTTTTTTTTAAGAACTGTGGGAAAATAAATTGCACTTATTTCTAAAGCAATGAGTTTTTTTCTTAAACCACCATCAAAATCGGATGCTCAATATAACGACGCAATGCTTTCAAAAATTCTGCACCCACAGAACCATCAACGGAGCGATGATCTGAAGATAAAGTTACATTCATCATGGAAGCGATTTTAATTTGACCATGATCAACGATTGGTTTGTCAACCGCGCGTGCAACAGCTAGAATACAGCTTTGTGGTGGGTTTACAATTGCTGAGAAATTATCAATTCCAAACATTCCTAAATTAGAAATGCTAAAAGAACCGCCTTGGAATTCTTCCGGTTGCAATTTGCCATCACGGGCTTTTTTAGCCAATTGTTTGGTTTCAGTTGAAATTGTCTGAATAGTTTTTTGATCAGCGTTTTTGATGATTGGAGTAATCAAGCCGCCATCAATTGCCACGGCCATTGAGATGTCGATATTATTGTAAATTAAAACTGCATCATCAGTCCAAGAAGAATTGGCTTCCGGAACTTTTTTCAAAGACATTGCGACTGCTTTAATAATCAAATCATTGACTGAAATTTTGTAAGCTGGATTGCCGTTTTCATCGTGAGGCGCAACTTCATTTAAAGCTGAACGCAGCTCTTGAAGCTTGCTGATATTGAATTCACAAGAAAGATAAAAATGTGGAACTGTTTGTTTCGATTCCAAAAGTCTTTTAGCAATAACTTTGCGCATGTTGTTATTTTTAACTGCGTAGGTTTCTTGCGGATTGCGGCGAACCACACCTTTAGCGGCTCCACCGCTATTGATGAATCCTAAAACATCTTCTTTAATAATTCTGCCGTGAGGGCCGGAACCATTGATTTGAGATAGTGTAACGCCTTCATCTTTAGCGATTCTTTTTGCAAGCGGACTAGCTTTTACATGAGATGAAAAGCTTGCAGATGATTGATTTTGTTGAGCCGCTGGCGCATTAGCTACAGTTTTTTCTTCTTTTTTCTCTTCTGCTTTCGGAGCTGCGACCGCGGTTGGAGCAGCTTTTGAGGCATAATTTTCTAAAGCTTTTTTATCTTCGCCATCTTCTAAAATTAATGCGATGCATGAATTTACAGCAACATTTTCAGTGCCTTCATTGACTAGAATTTTTCCTAAAATTCCTTCATCAACTGCTTCAACTTCCATAGTTGCTTTATCGGTTTCGATCTCTGCAATTACTTCGCCGGCTTTGATTTTATCGCCTTCTTTTTTTACCCATTTTGCAAGATTTCCCTCTTTCATTGTTGGAGAAAGAGCAGGCATGAGAATTTCAATTGGCATGTGTTAAATTTGATTTTGTTTAAAGGAATAAAAAGAAACTATTTTTTGCGATGCAAAAGTAAATTATTTTCTGGTGTCAAATGCATCACGAAGTGCTTCGCCGATAAAAACAAGCAAAGTTAAAATTGTGGTAATGGTTACAAATCCACTAATTCCAAGCCAGTAAGCATTTAAATTGTTTTTTCCTTGAGCTAATAATTCGCCCAAAGATGGCGATCCGATTGGTAATCCGAGGCCGAGAAAATCGAGTGAAGTTAGAGTTGCAATTGAGCCGGCGAGTAAAAATGGTAAATTGGCGAGAATCACGGGCGAGGCATTTGGTAAAATATGGCGAAAAATAATTCGCGAATTACTAGCTCCCAAAGCTTTGCTGGCTCTGACGAAATCGAAATTGCGTAATCTTAAAAACTCAGCTCGCACGTAACTTACTAAAGACATCCAACTGAAAAATAGCATTAAGATTAAAAGTGTAAAAAAGCTGGGCGTGATTATTGAAGATAAAATTATCAGTAAAAATAAAACCGGCATGCTCGACCAGATTTCTAAGAAGCGTTGTAAAATAAGGTCGCAAAGGCCACCGAAATATCCTTGAATTGCACCTAAGAAAATTCCCAAAATTGCGCTGAAGAAAGTTAAAGTTAGTCCAAAAATTAGAGAAATTCTGATGCCGTAAATTACGCGCGCTAAAACGTCGCGGCCATTGTCATCAGTGCCAAGAAGATTAGTGAATGTTGGTTTAGAAGGAGCGGGAGTCTTGATGTTAAAATTGATGGTGTGGTAAGAAAATGGGATTGGGGCAAAAACCATCCAGCCGTTTTTGTTGATTAATTCTTGAACTGCCGGGTCACGAAAATCGGTTTGGGTTTCAAACTCGCCGCCAAAGTTTTTTTCAGGAATATTTTGAATTATCGGGAAATAAAATTTGTTGTTGAAGTGGACAACCAAAGGTTTGTCATTGGCCAAAAATTCAGCAAAAACTGTGACCAAAAAAATCGTGGCTAAAATTATAAATGAAAAATAGCCACGCCGGTTTTTTTTAAATTTCTTGGTGAATGTTTGTGACATTTGGGTTTGCTAGTTGGTATAGCGGATAAGAACAATACCGCTGCCGCCAATACCACTGTTGGCGCCACCGCCGGTGTTATTCATGGCTGCTGCAGGTGTTGTGTTATTGCCTGTTCCATTGGCACCACCACCGGCACTCGCAGTTCCGCCAGCTCCACCGTTTGCAATTTTTCCGCTCCCACCTCCACCGCTGGCAAACCAACCGTTATGTCCGAAATTGGTTGAGAAGATGCTACTGTAATTTACACTTGGACCACCATTCCCTCCGGTATATGAGCCAGCTGGATTACTTCCTGCGCCAGCACCACCAACACCCCAACCAGCACCACCACCAGCTACTACCAGAACTTTTGCTGTCAAGTTTTTAGTACGGGTAAGTGTTGCGCTGCCGGAAGTAAAGGCGTGAATAACATCTCCGGTATAGGCAGTTGTATTAATTATGTTGCCACCGGTACAAGACAGGATGATACAGTTATTGACCAAATTACTCAAAGAACCACCAGAGCAGGTATAAGTAATAGACCCGCTGGCGCCACTAGCATTACAGGATAAAGTCGTTGAATTAGCATTAACTTTGGTTCCATTTATGATTCCACTTACCCCAGTTATTGTACATTGCAAGCCACATCCTCCACTTCCATCTGAAGCATAACCATTCGCAGTATCACATGTTGAACATCCATCACCAGTATATCCAGTTGCACATGAGCATGTTCCCGTGATTGAGGTTCCGCCGGAACAAGTATAAGCATAGCCGCTACTTGAGTAATGACTTCCGGTGTTGCAATTTATTATTCCTGATCCCGATGATACTGTTCCTGTGCTTGGGCTTCCTCCAGTTACTGTGTAACTACAATTCGAAATACATACTCCGCCCGATAAAGAATATCCAGCTCCA
>CAIZZE010000033.1 GCA_903937405.1 uncultured Alphaproteobacteria bacterium
CTCAAACTTGGGAAGAAAAACATTCGGTTTTTTGGAAAAACTCTGGCTAGGAAACATAGCTGAAAGCCTTGTCAATACTAGCTGCATTCCTAATGACCGTCATTAGAGAGTTTTTAGCTAATGACGGATTTGGGTTAAAAACAATATAAGTTAAGCGATTCGGAACTGCTTTGAGTAAAAAGTTATCGTCCTCGTTTCTTGGTGGCAAAAGTTTAACCTTGGATTTTTCCTCATCATTTCGATAACCATATTTTTCGACAATATCTGGCAAAATCTTGTCTGGCTCAAGATAAATAAAATCTTCGGGATCAATTTTCTTTTCGCTTAAATCTCCAAGGATGATGTTGATGATATTATTGGCGTTGGCGATTGAATCGCTAATATGCGATGTGAGGTTTAGAAGTTTTAATTTTGCAGTTGGAATGATACTCAATCCTGGCATCGCAGGACTTTCGCTGTTATAATTAACCTGATAACTACTTCCGTTTTGTTTATCGAGATCCAATGCCAAATCATTTATTTGGGCTCCAACTAAATTGATTGTATTAAGAGGATTTCTGAGTTCGTGAGCAATTGATCCAGCAAGTGATTTAAAAATTTTCGCCCTTTCCTGATTGGCTATTCCCTTGGCATTACTGTAGCTAAAAATTAGACCGGAAATAACTGCAAACATGAATGTTGATATGTAAAGCAGGATATCCAGCGGACCAGAACCATATGACATAAGAACGGGGTCAAAAACAGCTCCACCACCAAAAAAGACGCTGTGAACTATTAAAGCGCCAACAACTCCTATGATCAGATCAACCAGAAATATAAGCCAATGAGGAACAAACATGATCAAGATATAGAGCATTATCACTTCCCACATGAACCATGTCTTAATAAAGTGGTTGTTTAGCGATGTAAGAGTTATCAAAAACGATAAGTTATAAATTAGCATGAAATGCCAATAGAGAGGAAAAAATGGTTTAAGTTTTTTAGGCCAATATTCTTTTGTGGCTAAAGACAAACAGATGAGACCTGCTGAGGTTTTAAGAATCATACTATCCCATGGCATATTGAAGAGATAAATATGCAATGCGGCAAATAAGGGATGTCCAAAACTTCCTACAATAACTAGAGCTTTTAAGTTATAATCGTTAATGGTCGTCCCTTTGGAAAACGCATTTTTTAAGTAAGCCTTTAGGTCAAATTTCAATTCTGACTGATCTCCTTCTGAGCAAAAATTATACTAAGCCATTCAACTTCACTCAACATTTTTTGTAATGATAAAAAATGATGTAAGATCAACAATGGCAATGCCCCGCAGTTTAACATGCGACAGTAAAAAATAAAAGTTTATAGAGTATTTTTCCTAAAATTATTGCGCGACTGTCTAAAAAAACGACAAATAGCTAATTCATTTACCAAGAAAAAATAATTAGCTTTTTTGATACAGCGAAAGGCAATTATAAACTCATAATCGTGAAATTTCGTGAAAAATAAGCAAAAACTCTGATCATCTTTAAACAAATGATCAAAAAAACTGATATTTGATTATGAGGGTGAATAGTGATCTAAAATTAAAGCGAGATCTTTCCCCAGAACATGTCAGATCTTTGTTGCCAAAAGAAGGTGGGTTTGGCTTTTTATTCCACGCAACCGACTGGAAAACTCTAGATTTCATTTTTCATAATACAAAAAAACAGAGCCCTTCATTTGAAAGAGAACTTTGGGAATCAAAGCCATTTATACCTTCTTTTATCACAGTTGGAGACAAGCCGGTAGGTGTAAATATTGTGATGCCCGTTCCAATAGATGTATGGATCGGAACATCCAGAGGTCTTAGAGAATTTCGAGAAAAACAATTTTTTCCTGCCTTAGAATTTGCGGCGCAATGCAATTTAAAAATGGTGGCAATGGGTGCTTCAACTCCTTATGTCTGCAACTATGGAAAATTACCACGACCTTTAGCAAATCCCTTTATTACTACTGGACACGCCGCAACTGCCGCTACCCTAAAAAAATGGGCAGTTCATGCCGCAAAAGAAACAAACTGTGATTACGAAAAAATTAAATTAGCAATCTTTGGTGCTGCAGGAAGACTTGGAAAGGCAGTCAGTCAGTTCATCGCCTATTCATCACCTCCACAAGAAATAATCCTGATCGATCTTTACGACAAAATGGCGCTACTCAAAACCCAAGCTGAAGAGATTATGAAAATCACCAAACGCAAAGATTTAAAAATTTCCATCTATTGCTTCGAAGCATCAACCGCTATGCCAAGATTTGATGGTGCGATTCTGGTTAGTAATAACAGCGTTCCATACCTTACTGAAAATGATTTAAGGACAGCGAAGTTTTGGATTGACGATTCTCATCCCCGCGCTGCCAGTCTTGAGGCAGAACTTGGTTCAAGAAATGATACTTTGTATGTTGAATGTTACGCCAGAGGACCAGAGGGTTTTAACACAGATTTCCCGTTCAGATTACCAACCATGCAAGATTGCTACACTTGCTGCGCCGAAGGTTATGTATCTTGGAAAGAAGGAATTAATGAAGATTTTGTGATTGGAATTCCTGATGTGGAAAAAATTGATTTAGTGGATAAGCTCTTAGACAAATACAACTTCAACCTTGGACCATTCTCAGGGAAAAATGGAGACCCAATAATAAAAATACCAAAAAGGGAAATTTTACATCCGACTCATATCTAGTCCGAAGCTTTCGGCAATATGATCAACTAGCTTTTCATTCACTTGACCACTTACTGCAGTCAAAGCCTCTTCTCTGGTCATCAATCCTTCTCTAACATCTCTTGCCAAAGGAATAACATAAGGATGCAAATTGTATTTCTTTTGGTGAATTGCGATGCCAAGAGAATTTAGCTGGCAATTGGTAGAACAAGAATCGGTGCTTTTGGTTTTGCGCCAATCAAGCTCTTTTTCAATGGTTTCATAAACATGGTGCTCGTTGTATTTATTATATTCAAAAAACGGCACTAACTTCATTCTGGCGATTTTTAATTTTATCCACAAAGAAGCATCAAGAGCACTTATCGCATCTTTTTTACCAAGAACTTTCAAAAGATTAATCATTGGCGCAATCATGTTTTTGTGGGCATCAGCCAAACCATCAAACTTTGATTTTAGATCGTATTTCTTCTGCCTTAATTGACCTGGCGTTGTTCCAACAACAACGTTAGGAATACCTTTTTCAGCGGCTAATTTAAATGAGTGCAACGCGATCTGAGTAAAGCACGGCCAACATGCATGACCAATCATAAAAGCTAACTCTTTTGATCTTTCTTGCAGCGAAGAATTTTGGAAGCTGGCGTTAAAAATGGTTTTATTAAGATTCCACGATGGTTTGTAAACGATGTGATCAACGTTAATTTTTTTAAGAACTCTGTCGATGTTGGCGTAAGTTTCTGGCGGAATAAAATGATTATCGAAGGTGAAGGCAAGAACTCTTAGTTTATAGTGATTAGCAAGCCTGTAAAGCATGTAGGTGCTGTCTTTGCCACCGCTGTAAAGCACCATGCAATCATAAGGATGCTTTTTGCTAACCTTTAATGTGGAGATCATTTTCTTCTCCAGAGCAACATAGTCGCGATCTAGATATTGTTTTTCTTTTTCGTAATCAGTGCAAAAATTACAAACGCCATCACCATTAAACGAAATGTTTGGAATCTGTGATGTTAGGATGCATCTAGTGCAAGTCTTTATTTCAGCCATAAATCTCTACGCAAATTTTGATAAAAATTTTTCCAGTACCTCTCCCAATGCTACGCTATAATCGAACCAACACAAGAAAAAACCAAGAAGACCTGATTAAAATATTGAGTTTTGTATTATTTTTAATGGTGGTTTTTAGCGATAGAGAAAGTTAGTAAAAAGTATCATCTGCTCTCGCGATTGAAAAATCACTAAATAGAAGACCAAATCCTCAAGACTTGTTTTGCAAGGCTTTGGGATATGCAGAGAAATTTAGCAATTTGAATCCCGCACTGAGCCACTATTGCAAATAAAAAAAACCCATCAGTTAACACTGATGGGTTTTTTGTTTGATTTTCTATCTACTAAATTGTTTTGATTTTGACTTTTTTTAAATCAAACAACTTAAATATTATGCGTTTAATTTTAGCCATTCTTCTACCTTTTTTACAATTCTTTACTATCAAAAGACCCTTCGCAGCTATTATTTGCTTAATTCTTCAATTAACCATAATCGGCTGGCTGCCTGCTGTCATATGGTCAGTTTATGTACTTAGTCAGTATAAAACTGATCAAAAAATTAAAAAGCTCTTAATAAAGTAGTAAGACCTATTTTATTATTCCCCAAGTTTGACTGAGTCCAACTTGGGGAATAATAAAATAAATCAAGGTTTAGTTAGTTCGAAAGTGACCTGGTACCTTTTTTTCTGAATTAGGAAAAATAAAAACAGTGTTAAGTGTTGAGACCTGACACCTTTTTCTTTTCCACCTTCTGATTTATTGTATTTTTATCCAACAAGCTCTGAACTACTCAATGGCACTGTCGCAAACCCAACCCCCAAATCCCCTCTAAAATCCTCTCGCTTTAAATTGAGATGGTCTGTTTGGAAGATCTTGTTTCCTCCGCTCACATTTACCGTAAGTTTTTGAATTTGTGAAATTTGGATTCGGTGCGAATTGAGCTAGAAAGGTTTGAGGTAGATTCTGATTACAAAGGCTACGGAATTTATCGGATATTTCTTTGCTTGTTGCTGCAATTTCTCGAAGATTTATCTGATCGCGAGCTCGAAAGATTTATC
>CAIZZE010000034.1 GCA_903937405.1 uncultured Alphaproteobacteria bacterium
CAAGCTGTTTTGCTAGCTCTAATAATCCTAGTTTTGGTTTGATTATTTTTTGTGTTAATGTTGACATAAATACTCCTGTAAATTTTGTTTTTGTTAGTTGAACAATTTTACAGAATGTCGGATTAAATTTAAACTATTACAGCATACTTCGGTTGATATGCAGTCAGGCATGATCAACAAAGTAGCGATTACTCCAGCCAACGTGATTGACTCCAAAGGCTTCAAACATGCGGCACCAAACTCTGGTGCGGTTTACGCCGACAAAGGCTATTGCGACAAAAATGCTAGACAGGCCGCGCTCACAAAAGGACTCCACCTCTGCGCCGTCAAAAAAAATAACATGAAAGGCAAGAATCGTGATCTTGATCGCTATTACACCGCAATTCGAGCTCCGTTTGAGTATGTTTTTTCTAAGCAAAACAAAAGAGTCAGATATCGAGGAATCGCCAAAAATCAGTTCTCCGCCTTCATGCAGGCGATTACTTTTAACTTTAAAAGATTGGCAGTTCTAGCTGGGTCAGCTCCGCCTGGTGCAACTGATGGTTCAATTTCAAAAGAGAAGAAAACAGAAATACTATTAAGTGCCGATAAAAAACTGAACCTTGCTAAATCAGCTAATGCCAATCTTATTCAAGAATTTATAGATGGCTTAAGTGAATCACAAAGACTGTTGAAAACCGCAGAACATCAAGAACAGCTTGATGACCTCGCAATAAAATTACGTGATGCAGAAGTTGAAACTGGAATAAATAATCTGGAAGCCGAAGCGCTGGCAACAAATGTTAAAACCAGAATAGAGAATTATCTTGCCGCCATTGAAAATTCTAAAAAGGTGAGACAAGGAGAAATTGATAAAATTGCAGGATCAGTTGGAGAAATTGATGAGCCTGCAGCGATTGAAGATACAACTTTTGATAAAGTCTCGAAGTCTCATATTTTATTCGGGAAGCAAATTCCAGAAGAAACTTTGAAAAAAATTATTGAGCAGGAGTCATTAGGATTAAAATCAAATAGCGATTATCAAAAAGTTGTAGATTTAAGACAAGCTACGCATGAAGAGATATTATCTAGGATTAGAAGTAAAAAGTCTTCATTACCAGAACCAACAGCAGAAGAACAATCACTCTTCACCGATGCGATGAAGACTGATTTTGACAATCAAGAATCTCAATTCAGAGAACATGAAATTTCTCTAACTGAAAAAAAATCAAGAATAATCTCAGCCGAGGAAGATGTCCTGTCACTTACGAATAGAGTTAATACCAGACTTAGAGAGGATATTTCTGCAGTGAAAAGTTTTATAAAAAATAGCGCTGTTAAAATTAAAGAAGGCACGAATAGTCTAACTTCAGAAATTAAATCAATACTGCCGCCAATTGATGTTGAGAAATCTACTTTTGATGCAATAAAAAATAACGGGCAATTTAACTTCTTACAATCAGCAGATCTGCCATATCTTCTGAAAGAATTTATTGCTTCAGAAGCAAAAAATCTCACGAACGATGAAAATTTTAAAAAACAACAAGCTTTATTGAAAAAAGAACACGATCCCAAAATAGTAAGTAAATTTAAAAGCACCCAAGTTGAAGAATTGAGAAATAATTTAACTTCAAACGATTTATTGTTATTGAATGGCAGTAAAGAATTTAATTCTTTCGAAGAAAAACTTACTGCTTTAAAGATTTAGAATCCGAATTTTCCGCAAAACAACTTGCTGCAAAACTGGAAAAACACAAAACTGAATTTCTGATAAAAAGCACTAGTGAAAATCTTACTAAGATATTCAAAATTGCATTTGAAGAAGCATTAAAAGAAAAACCATCTACCAAAGAAGTATTACTACAAACATTACATAACAGATTATCGAACAAAGGAAAAGGATTGATGTTTGATAGCAACATGATTACTAATGCTCTTTCGATTATACTTCTTTTACAAAACTGGTATTTAAGTCAATCAACTAATGATAATAAATCTTTCATAAAAAATACTTCTGACGTGATCGCCAAGATCAATAAAAATTCTGAACATAATTCATCGAAAGGAAGCAAAACTCATCACGCTCTTCACTGGTATAATAATAAAAAACTGGTGAAAGTGTTAGAAAAAATTGCTGGCAGTACTTTTGAAAATGATTTTGAAGGCTTAAAAGAAGCGTTAAATTCAACAGATAATCAAAAAAACGCCGATATTAAATTACTTAAACTAAATATTGGCGATCTTTCAATACTTGATGCAATCGATAATTTAAGCGTCACAAGAGCTGGTGATTCAATTGAAGAAATTAACCATTCAAGAGAAAATTTAAAAACGATGATTGGCTTGATCCCGAAAGATAAAAAAACACGGGAAGAATTTTTTAAAATCCCGAGAGATAAAAATTTTGATTTAATAATAACACCGAACAACAATCCTAAACATCCTAACGCTAAACAGTTTTTACAAAAAGTTGTAAAAATAATTAGCTAACAGCGTCTAAAACTTAATTTCAAAAATTTTCCTAATTTTGGATAGAATTTATTTAAACAAATATTTCCTAACTATCTCATGAAAAATTCTAAAAAAATCATAATAATTTTTTTCGCCCTCATCATATTTTTTCTAGCTTTTGCGACAGCAGCAGGGCCTCTGATCACGATATATTCAATTAAAACCAGCGTTAAAAGTCATGATGCTGAGAAATTGAAAAAAAATATTGATAACGAACTTTTACGCCAAAATCTAAAATCCCAATTTCAATCTATTTTTGAAAACCAAATTACTGTAAGAATTAAAGAGAACCCTCAATATTCTGATGAAAGAATGCGCGATTTTGCACTTTCAATGGCCTCCAAAGCTTTTGATGCCATGATTAACGGCATGGTTTCGCCGGAAAGTTTTGCCCTTTTTTTAAGTGAAAATCCGAAAGCAAATTTGAGTAGCGATGGCAAGCCTACAACTACTGTTGACACGATTGCGCAAATGCAGAAAAACGCCAAAATAAAAATAAAATATAAGTTTGATTCTCTAAATAAATTTTATGTTACCAAAAAAGTTAATGGCAAAGATGATGTAATAATTGTGCTTACAAGATATGGCATAAGCTGGAAAGTTAGTAATATTATTTTTCCACATCATTAAATCACATGATCTTATTCCTAATCCCACTAGGCATAATCGCCTTTTTCCTCTTCACCATCTTCCAAGTTTATGGTGCATTCTTGGGTTTCGATTTTTATTTCGGCTCAATGTGGGCAACGATCGCCATCGTCCTTTCAATAATTTTCCGCTTTCCCTTACCAATTTCTATCGCCGCTTTTTTCGGCGCTGTAAATGTTTGGCACTGGCCTTGGTTTCTCGCCGCTCTTTTCATTTCACCCGGCTTACTTTTGCTAATTCCCGGAATTCTAGTTTTACTCGTCGCCCGCATGAAACTCGACCCTTTTTTCAAAGACGCATTCCGCTTTAAAAAAAGCCGCTTTAAAAAAAGATCGGGTAATTATTCAAATGTAGAAAATTCACAACCTGAAGCAAAAGAAAATCTCTCAAAAAACACCATCATCGACGCTGAATATTTTGATATAACAACACAGGAAAAGAAAAAGTAAAATTTTAGAAAGCGAAGCGTCGTCGAGATGCTAGCCCGATCTTTAAACATCATCTCAATAAATTTATGAAACACTTAAAACTATTCTTAATATTTTTCTCCACTTTGCTTTTCGCTGCAAATTCACAAGCGAAACCTTATTTTACTGCTGATTCAATTAGTCCAACATTACTTACACCTCCAACCAAGCAAGATAGCGCAGAATCAAAAAAAGAAATTGCTGAAATTATTGAGCTACAAAAAAATCCTGATCCCAATGAAATTATTCAAGCCGAAAAAGAAGTGCATTACACGCCGGAAACATTGGTTTTAGCTGTTGATGAAAAAATGAGCCGCGAGCGTTTTGTGCATCTTTATAATTTGCTTGATCGCGTCGCCGAAACTTCACAAATTGCGAATGATCGCGCTAAAGAATATTGGAATACCAAACGTCCTTATCTTTTGGATAAAAGAGTTAAAGCTTTGGTGGAAGCGCATTCCAACCCAGCTTATCCTAGCGGTCACACTTGCGGAAGTTTTACTACGGCTCATGTTATGGGATTAATCTTACCACAAAAACGCGATGAATTTTACGCCCGCGCCCAAAAAATTGCTTGGCATCGCGTGATTGTTGGAATGCATTTTCCAAGTGACGTAAAAGGCGGAAAAGAAATGGCTCTGCTGGTGATAGGCGGGCTTTTGCAAAATGCAGAATTTCAGCAAGATTTAGCGGAAGTTAAGAAAGAATTTTAAAGCAGCCAAAACTAAATATAAAAATAATTAATTAAACTTCACAATTCACATGACATTCAGCATCAAACATTTGATTTCCAATTCTGGGCAAGATGTTGATTCGGGAATTATTACAATTCCCAATAATCCAAAAATTATTATTGCTGACCGCAATGGCAATCCGGCAAATTCTTACCATGATTTGGTTTCAATTGAAGATAATGATTTAAGTGAAAGTGATAAAGATTTTGTTGCTGAGGTCTGGAATAACACCGAAAAATTCTGGATTAATAAAAGAGCAACAATGCAGTCCGAATTAGAAAAGATGAAAGAAAATTCTGCTCTTCCAGAAGAAATAGCAAAAATGCAGGCAAAAATTGATAGCGCTAAATGCTACAATGGACATATTACATCAGTTATTGATGTCTCTTGTACGACCAAGAAGAAAACACTGTGACTTACCGATGGATCGTTGTCGATACAGCCTTTCTCGCGCCTCTTCGATGAATGATTTTCCAAATAAAGATGTAATAGCAAATAAACTAAGTTTCGGCTTAGGAATGGCATCTTTGATAGATGTTCAAATCGCGCCACTAAAATCCAGTTTACTGATGATGGAGCGCAGCGACACAGTTCACACTGAAAAAAAGGCCTTTTGTGTGCCGGCTGGAACTATGGAATTTACAGAAGAATTAGATCCGATTCAAATTGGTCTTAACAATGCGGTTTTGCATGAAGTTTGTGAAGAAATTCTGGCAAGGCGCAAATATATAGCAGCGAAACATCCCGAATTAAGCGAACTTAAGAAAAATAAATTTCCTGATTTACAACTTGATGGAAAACTCACTTCAATTCATTGGGTAAAAAGACCAAATGGCACGGTGGGATTGAATAATTTCTACAACATTACTTCAGATAAAACTATCAGCATGGAAGATATTTTTACCGGATTTACTCAAGCCGAAGATGCCAATGAAAGTACCGGTAA
>CAIZZE010000035.1 GCA_903937405.1 uncultured Alphaproteobacteria bacterium
TGTCGAAGGGTGATTCAGGTCTGAAACTTGAATCACCCTTCGACAGGCTCAGGGTGACATCGAAATTTTTTCGAATATTTTATATTTAGTTTTCTAAACCACTCCGCTTCGTAAGCAATCATGAAGATGCAAAATTCCCACAACTTTTTTTTGCTCATCCAAAACTAACAAACTGGTAATTGATTTTTTATTCATCACCGCGATTGCTTCAACTGCTAAAGTATCAGCGTTGGTTACGATTGGATTTCTAGTCATTAATTGCGCTGCAGTTTGTGAAAAAAGCTCCGGCGAAATATGGCGACGCAAATCGCCATCGGTAATGATTCCTGTGGTTACACCATTGTCATTTAAAACTGCGGTACATCCTAAATGTTTGGAAGTCATTTCCATCAAAACTTCAGAAATTGTTTGTGATTCTTTTACTGCTGGAATGTCTTTGCCCGAGCGCATTAATTCTTTCACTTTCAAAAAGTTTGAACCAAGTTTTCCGCCGGGATGAAAAGTTCCGAAATTTTCGGCGCTAAATCCTTTGGCTTCAATTAAGCTCACAGCCAAAGCGTCACCCAAAGCTAACATCATTGTGGTTGAAGTGGTTGGGGCGTTTACAGAATTTGCTTCTGGAATTGCCGGCAAAACTAAAGGAACAGTGCTGGTTTTGGTAAGTTCAGATTCAGCGCGGCGAATGAAGCCGATAGTTGGGATTTCAAATCTTTTGCAGTAATAAATAATGTCTTTCAATTCTTTGGTTTCTCCGGAATTGGAAAGTAAAATTACAACATCTTGTTGCGTAATCATGCCAAGGTCGCCGTGGCTGGCTTCACCGGGATGAATAAAAAATGACGGCGTGCCGGTGGAAGCAAAAGTTGCGGCCATTTTATTGGCGATATGTCCACTTTTTCCCATGCCGCTAATTACAACGCGACCACGACAATTTAAAATTAAATCAACGGCCTTGATATAATTTTCGCCCAATATTGTCAGCAGCGACTTCAAGCCCTCAATTTCAGTTTCAATAGTTTTAACTGCGGAAGTTAGGTAGGATTTTTTATCTTGCATATTTTTTTCTTAAGCCTGATTTTGCTGGTTGTAGAGCCATTTACAAAAATTTTTTTCACATTCCCATCATGAACATAAAAGAGCAAGAAATTTTACAAGAATTTGAACAAGCCAAAGCGATTTTAAAAGGGCATTTTATTCTTTCTTCTGGTTTACATTCTGACACTTACATGCAATGTGCGCGAGTTTTAATGGATGCAAAAAGATCAGAAAAACTGTGTGCCGAATTAGCCAAAAAAATTGAAAATAAATTGGGCAAAAATTTTGCTGATATTGTTGTAGCGCCAGCAATGGGCGGTGTAATTGTTGGTTATGAAATGGGTCGTCAACTTGGGCTGCCGACAATTTTTTGCGAAAGAGTTAATGGTCAATTTGAATTGCGTCGTGGTTTTGAATTAGAAAAAGATGCTAGAGTTTTGGTGGTTGAAGATGTGATCACAACAGGAAAATCTTCGCTTGAAACTTTTGAATTGGTTAAAAAATTTGGCGCAAAAATTGTTGCCGAAGCTTCATTGGTTGATCGCAGTGGCGAAGAAGATTTGCAAGATAAAATGGGCGTTGCGGTTATTTCTCTCTTAAAAGTTAACGTAAAAACTTTTGATGAAAATAATGTGCCCGAAGAATTAAAAAATATTCTGGCGATTAAACCGGGAAGTCGTTTTATTAATAAATAAATCACCCGTCTCAAATGCTAGCGCATTTGATCCACCCTCTTTTTCAAAGAGGGTTTTGCAAGCCAAGCCTCCTTTGAAAAAGGAGGTGGCACGCAGTGCCGGAGGATTTATCTCAAGCTAAAATAAATGAAAATCTACACAAACAAACTGGAAGAAGTTATTTCCAATAAACGTGACATTAATGTTTCCTTTGAATTTTTCCCGCCAAAAACCGATGAAATGGAAATTAAATTATGGGATGCGATTTCTAATTTAAAAAATCTTAATCCCAATTTCGTTTCCGTAACTTACGGAGCAGGCGGCTCGACTCGCGAAAGAACTCATCACACCATTAAAAGAATTGTTGAGGAAACCACTTTAAAACCAGCTTCTCACTTAACTTGTATTGCAGTTTCCAAAGAAGAAACAGATGAAATTCTGCGCAATTATTGGGAAATGGGCGTGCGTCATATTGTGGCTTTGCGTGGTGATATGCCAGCTTCCAGCCCGAATTACCAACTTCATCCGCATGGTTATAAATATGCCAATGAACTTGTTTTGGGAATAAAAAAAATTGCTGATTTCGAAATTTCAGTTGCTGGCTATCCAGAAAAACATCCGGAAGCAAAAAGCGTGGCCGAAGATATTGATAATTTGAAACGCAAAGTTGATGCCGGAGCTGACCGCATTATTACGCAATTCTTTTTTGACACTGATGTTTATTTTTCTTTTGTCGAAAGATGTCGTAAAGCCGGAATTAAAGTTCCGATTATCCCGGGAATTTTGCCGGTAAGCAATGTAAAACAGACTAGGCATTTTGCTAAAATGTGCGGCGCGAAAATTCCGAAATGGATGGATAATATTTTTACCGGTCTTGATGAAAAACAAGATACTCGCCAATTAATTGCCGGTGTTGTGGCAGTTGAACTTTGCCGAATTTTACATGATGCGGGAGTTGATGATTTTCACTTTTATACATTAAACCGTTCCGAAATGACTTCAGCGATTTGTCATATTCTTGGCGTGAGGGAAGAGGAAAAGAAATAAATATCTTGCTAAAAATTTTTAAGTAAAAAAGATTTGCTTTGTTGGGAGTGTATCAGAATACAAGACCCCCACGGGGAATATGAATACACACGCTGGGTTTGCGTGGTGGTGGCTCCCGATATTAAAATTTAAAAGCTCCTTTCAGAAATTCTGAAGGGAGCTTTTTTGGTTTGGTATGATATTAGATCCTGAAACAAGTTCAGGATGACGGAGTAAACAGGATTTGAAGGAGTAAACAGGATCTGACGGAGTAAAAATGATAAGTTTGAGCATAAAATTCACCACATCGTCATCCTGAACTTGTTTCAGGATCTATCCGTACTAACAAAAAAATTCCAAAACCAATTTTCTTTCCCAATTTAATCACTCTAAATTTACACCGCTTGAATTTTACTTTTCTCTTAAATAGGTTCCCGCCGCTTCTACACTTTTTAAAATCAATTAAATCAAGATAATGCCTAAAGAAGATCTACTAACAATGAACGGAATCGTTGTTGAAGTTTTGCCAAATACGATTTTTCGCGTTGAGCTGGAAAATGGCCACATCATTGTGGCGCATGCATCGGGCAAGATCAGAAAAAATAAAATTCGCGTTTTGAAGGGTGATAAAGTTGAAGTTGAAATGACAACTTATGATCTAACCAAAGGACGTATTGTTAGAAGAAACGTCTAAGAACCTGTCTAGCATCTTTTAAAATGACAAGACCTTAAATTAAATTTGAGGTCTAAAATATAAAATAAATGAAAAATCTTTTAATCGTTGAATCTCCAGCTAAGGCCAAAACCATTGGCAAATATTTAGGAAGTGATTATGAAGTTCTGGCATCATTTGGTCACATTCGCGACTTGCCAAGCAAGGATGGATCTGTTGAACCCGATAATGATTTCGCCATGCATTATGAAGTTTCAGCAAGATCTTCTAAACATGTAAAAGACATCGTTGATAAAGCAAAAAATTGCCAAAAATTAATATTAGCGCCCGATCCAGATCGCGAAGGTGAATCAATCGCTTGGCACATTCTCGAAGTTTTAAAAGCTAAAAAAGCAATTAAATCTACGATTAAAGTTGAGCGCGTTGTTTTTAACGCCATTACCAAAAATTCAGTTATCGAAGCGATCAAAAATCCACGTTCAATTGATATGGATTTAGTTGATGCACAACAAGCGCGCCGCGCGTTGGATTATCTTGTTGGTTTTACTTTATCTCCAGTTTTATGGCGCAAGCTTCCGGGAAGCCGCTCTGCGGGACGCGTTCAATCTGTTTCGCTTCGTTTAATTTGCGATCGTGAAGATGAAATTGACGCTTTTAAAAGCGAAGAATATTGGGATGTTAAACTTGATTTACAAAATGAAAAGAATGTCGATTTTCAAGCCAGTTTAGTTGAGTTGGAAGGTAAAAAACTCGAGAGATTTTCAATCATTAATGAAGCACAAGCTGGAAATATCAAAAAGCTTTTAGCTGAAAAAAAATATCAAGTTGTTTCTGTAATTAAAAAACAAGCCAAACGCCGCTCCAATCCACCATTTACAACTTCTTCAATTCAACAAGAAGCGGCGCGAAAATTAGGATTTTCTGCCAGCCGCACCATGATGGTCGCGCAAAAACTTTATGAAGGTGTTGAAATTGAAGGCGCGGCGCAAGGTTTAATTACTTACATGAGAACAGATTCAATCGCTGTAACTCCCGAAGCAATCACCGCAGTTCGTGAAAAAATTAATTCACTTTATGGCAAAGATTATTTGCCGGAATCGCCAAACCTTTTCAAAAGCAAAGTTAAAAACGCTCAGGAAGCTCACGAAGCGATTCGTCCAACCGATTTTTCACTAACGCCAGAGCGAGTTAAAAAATATCTTGATGTCGCGCAATTCGCGCTTTACGACTTAGTTTGGAAAAGAATGCTGGCTTCACAAATGGCCGATGTAATTTTTGATCAAGTTGTAGCAGATATTACTACAGTTCCAGCTTACGCCAAAGCTCGTGCAACTGGTTCGACAGTTAAGTTTGACGGTTTCTATAAAGTTTATCGTGAAGATCGCGATGATAACGAAACAGATGAAGATGATGCCAAGCAAAATCTGCCAGAATTAAAAGAAAAAGAAAATCTCGGTTTGATTGAAGTAAAGCCACAACAGCATTTCACTGAACCGCCGCCAAGATATTCTGAAGCTAGTTTGGTTAAAAAAATGGAAGAACTTGGAATTGGTCGTCCATCAACTTACGCAGCAATTATTTCAGTTTTGCAAGATCGCGGTTACGTGAAATTAGAAAAACGACGCTTCTTCCCTGAAGAGCGCGGCAGAATTGTAACAACTTTCTTGAAAGAATTTTTTGCCAAATATGTAGAATTTGATTACACGGCGGGACTTGAAGATGAGCTCGATATCATTTCCAACGGCAAAATGAATTGGAAAGTTTTCTTAAAAAAATTCTGGAAAGATTTTAATGGCAACATTGCGATTGTAAGCGAAAAACCATTTTCTGAAGTTTTAGAAATTTTAAATCAAAAAATTTCTGGTCATATTTTTGGCTTCAACGAAAAAGGTGAATTAAACGACACTTGTCCAACTTGTAATAGCGGAAAATTAGGTTTGCGCCTTGGAAAATTCGGCGCCTTTATTGGTTGCTCGAACTATCCGGAATGCAAACACACAATGCAGATTTTTGAAGAAGGCGAAGAGGGAAAAGAAAAAAAACCTCAGTTTGAACCAAGAAGTTTGGGCATTGATCCAAAAAGCGGTTTTGAAGTTATGGTTAAAATCGGACCTTACGGGCCTTACTTAGAATTGATCGGAAGTGAAATTATTGCTGAGAAAAAAGCTGAAGAAAAAGAAGCGGCAGCAGCAGAAAAGAAAACTACTAAAAAACCTTCAAAAGCTAAAAAGCCAGCGAAAGAGAAAAAAGTTAAAGCAAAAAAACCGAAACGAATTTCGATTCCAAAAAATCTTGATCCAAATTTGATTGATTTAAAAGCAGCGGCAGATCTTTTGTCATTGCCGCGCGAAGTTGGAATGCATCCTGAAACTGGCGAAAAAATCGTAGCTAATATCGGGCCATTTGGACCTTATTTATTGCATAACAAAGTATTTACGTCGGTAAAAGATGACAATATTTTGGAAATTGGTTTGAACCGCGCAGTTGATGTGATTGCAACTGCCGCAGAGAAAAAAGCTGCGGGTGGCGGAAGAAAAGGTTTTGCGCGGAAAAAATCGTCGACGGTAAAAAAGAAGAAAAAGTAAATCGGAATATTTTAGGTTATCGAGCTAGCATCTCGACGACGGTCTAACGACCTTTGCTCGATGACCTATACCAAAGCTAAATTAAAAATTCCCATGCTGGAACAAGATTCAATCGAAAAAATTATAGAACCAGCTCAAGAGCCGGAAGCATTAACAACTTTAAAACAATCAGTCGAAGCTAATCTTGATGCTGCGATGATTTGCGAAAGCAAAGAACATAATCCCAACTTTTTCTCCGTAATTTTTGCCAATAAAAAATTCTACGAAACTTTCGAGTTAGATGAATTTGAATTAATGGGAAAAAATTACGACTTTCTTTTTGCTGATCTTGATCTTGATTATTCTTCCGAAGATCAATTGGAATATGTGTGTTTAATTAAAGCCGTAAAAGCTTTTGATCCTTGCTCAATAATCCTGATGTTGCCAGACATAGCTTTGGGTGAAGTAAAATATAAAATCACTTTCATTCCCACTGATTTTACCGATCTTGCTGGGCATCGCCACGCGGTTTTTTCTTTCCAGAAAATGGAAATTGCAGAAGTTGCCAAACAACATGAAGAAAAAAATTCTGCTAATGTTGGGCTTTTAAAAAATCTCGAAAGAACGCTTTATAATGAAAGGCTGCTTCGCGAAGTTAGTTATTTAATTATTTCTGATTTACCGATTGATGAAATTGCTCAAAAAATTGCTAAAATTTTAGGTGAACATTTAAAAGCTGATCGTTGCTTGCTTCATGATTATAAAAATGCCAATACTAGTTTTGTTACTGAATATCATAATAGCTATACGCAGCCAATGTTTAAAGATGTTCATGATGAAGAAGGTTTAAAAATTTTGGCGAAATATATAAATTTTCAAAATCATTTTCATCAGCGTTACGGCGATAATGATAAAAACAGTTCTTTGGTGGTAGTTGAAGATGTTGCGGTGGATAATAATTTTAATCCGATTCGAGAAATTTGCGAAAAATTCTCTATCGCTTCACAAATTGCCGTAACCACAAGTTTTAACGGCAAAGTTAATGGCGGAATTTATATTCACCAAAGTGACAAAAAAAACTGGCTGACTGATGAAATTGAATTGGTGGAAATGATCGCCGATCAATTTTCCATCGCTGTTGATCGTTCAGATTCAATCGAGCGCGTAATGGTGGCAAATCATTCTTTGATCGAAAAAACTTCCCAGTTGAAAGAAGCTTTGGAAAATGAGCAGGAAATGCGTAAAATGCAAAGTGAGTTTGTGGCTTTGGTTTCGCATGAATTTAAAACTCCGCTGCAAATTATCGACAGCACGCGCGAGCTTCTAACCAGAAAAATCAAAAATCATAGTATCATTGATGAATCAATTGATAAAGCACTTGAACGCATTAAAAGCGGCATTTCACGCATGAATGGTTTAATTCACAGTACATTAAATTTAGCGCGTATGGAAAATGGTGAAAATAAAATTAAAGTTGAATATGAAACTTTTCATCTCAAAAAATTTATATTCGATATTATTGAAAAAAATTCCAATTTGGCGATGAATAAAAATATCCAAATTCTAACCAGTATTGACGAGCTTCCATCTGATTTTTACGGCGATTCAAAATTGCTTGATCACTCAATTACCAACATCATTTCGAATGCGGTAAAATATTCTAAAAATGATACTACGGTAAGAATTTTGGGAAAAGCTAACGACAAAAAAGTGGCTTTGCGTGTAATCGATCAAGGCATGGGCATTCCGAAAGAGGATTTAGCAAATATTGGCCAAAAATTTTTCCGCGCTAAAAATACTTTATCAGTTGCAGGAACCGGAATTGGAATTTATTTAACCAAACATTTTATCCAACTTCATGGCGGCGATTTTGCAATTGATAGTGAAATCAATGTTGGAACAACTGTTACCGTAACTCTTCCAAGAGTTTCAAAAGATCAACTTTAAAAAATTTCTATGAAAAAATTTGCGTCTCAATTTTTATTATTTTCCTCATTTTCTTTCACAGCTTTGGCTCAAGATTTTCCTAATATTACAGGGAATGTTTTGACGCAACTTCAAGCTGATCACGTTGGTTCAGTTAATAGAAGCGGTGTTTCAGCAAATAATGGTTATATTTATGTTGAGCCGAATATTTCTTTTAACATTAATAAAAATTGGTCAATTAAAACTGACTGGAGATTGCAGCCAAACGATACTCTAACCACGAGAAACGGAACTTATCCGGAAAGATATAGAACAATTCTACAATCAAATCGTGGCTTTGGAATGTCAGATGAAGGCATTTTAATTGAAGAGCTGAAAGTTAATTACGAAAATGAAGATATGGATATTTACGCCGGTAAATATGATCCAACTTTCGGAACTGCTTACAAAAAAGATAAAAGAATGGGCGTTTTCACGGCACAATTTGCCGAAGATTATAACCTTCGTGAAAAAATTGGCGTTGGTGGTGTGGCAATTTTAGAAAGCAGTAAAATTTCAGTTAATACATTTTTTAACGATACCACAGCTTTAAGCAAAAGTGCGATTGATGATCGCGGCCGCGCTCCAAGAAATGACGGCGCTGCTGGAAATACCGGTACTCTTTCTTCTTACTTAGTTGCAATGAATGGTGAAAATTTATTTGGCTTTGAAAATTGGCATTACAATCTTGGTTATAGAAATCTTGATGTTGATAAAATGGATGGCAGAAGCAGAGAAAAAGGCTACACTATCGCAACAGATTATGCTTATCATGTTGGTGTAAATTCTACAATTACACCATTTTTTGAAGCGGTAAAAATCCAAAATTTCAGCGGAATTCAAGGAAGAGATGCAATTTACACAACAGCAGCCGTGATCGGAAAATATAGCAATTGGAATGCCAGCATTACCAATTTGACCAGAAATATCAAACAAGCACAAACCACTCCAAAATCTTCGGATCACATGCTGCAACTTTCTGCCGGTTATAAATTTAGCAATGGTTTGATGATTGATTTTACAAGAGCAAACATGAAAGAAAGCGGCACCAGCGCTGTTGTTTATGGTTTGATGGGAAGTTACGTTTATAAATTTTAAGGCATAATTAAAAAAATGGGGGGCTAAAAATCCACTTTTCGCCCCCAGTTTTTCAGCAAAAATTTCACCGCTTTTTTCCTCCGATTTTTGGTAAGTCCGCGATGAATTTTTACCCTTTCTTTGATGTGTCCAAACA
>CAIZZE010000036.1 GCA_903937405.1 uncultured Alphaproteobacteria bacterium
AGAATCCACCAACTTCCAAAAACCAATTCGTTTCAACTCAATTTTTGAACCTTCGTGAAGAAGGAAATTGGCCTAAGAAATAGAGAAAAATTGAACGACTTTTTGTGTGGATTTTTTTCTAATGACGGATTTGGGTTTAACTGCACCTTGCGCAACAAAAAGTTCGCAAATCGCATCTCTTCCCTAGCTAGCGATTTTCAGTTTTATTTTTATGAAATTTATTTTCGGTACGCTTCGATCTACAGTGGTTGGAGGGGGTGGGAATGTGAGTTCGCAATAAAGTTTGCAAAAACAGTCAAATGGTCTGAAGCCTTATGGTTCTAGGTTCGGGGAGGTATGGCGGGAAAGAGGCATTCACATTATAGCTTACAAAGCCTTATAAATAAAAGGTTTATGATTTTATAAAAATCAAACATACCCCCATTTATACCCCCAAATTATTTTTTAACCAAGAATTTTTTGTAAAAACACACCTTCAAAATCTTGCGGTTTTTCTTCATTATAAAACGGCAAACCAATCAGTTTATATTTTCTGTTTTCTGCCTTGATAATATCGCCATCGCCATATTTTGCAGAAATTTCTTTTAAAAATTCCTCTTTCCAGCCTTCGCTGCCAGCTTCAAAATTGTTGTTTTTATCTTTAGCCCAATTTCCCTTTGGTTCAATAAATATTTGATAATAAAAACTATCCTTACCTTCTAAAAACAAAATAAAATCTGGTTGAAAGCCTCTAGCTTGTTTAAAATCAAATATTTTATAAATCTCTTCATTTCTAAGCAGATAAATTTGGCTATATTTTTCTTCTAAGTTGCCAATTGTTTTCTTGATAAATTCTACAAGTTTTTTCTCTTCACTGGTTCCAACGAATTTATCTAAAATATACCATTCATTATCAACAATTGACTTATCCTCATTTTCTGGCTTGATAGATTTTGTCTTTGGTTCGCCAAAAATCTCTGCAAAGCTATGAGCAAAAAACTGTTCACTGCCAATATTTGGCACAATATCAGCTTTGAGTTTTACAATAAATGTTTCTAAGAATTTTAAAGCAATATCCAATTTTTCTTGCCCAGAAACATCATTAAAAGATATGTTTTTACCAATCACTATCTTTAAATCAAAATCACCAAGCAATTGCTCTTGCAAATCATCAATCGACTCTATTTTTAGCTCTTCTTTTAACTTTTCAAATTGAAATAAAGAGCCCCCCTGTTTTGCCTTAATGGCAATTGCCTTTCTAAAAATATGCTTCTCAATTTCTTTGAATTTTATAGAAATTGTTTTGCTATCATCTTTGTTAATTTTGCTAGTTTTTTGTTCTTCATTAAAAATTTTAGAATCTTCCCTAAATTCTAAGGATTTAACCACATATTCAAAAGCAAAATTAGCCTGCAAATCTTCCAATGTTGCCTTTCTTCTGTTTGGATTTTCAATTGATTTATTTTTCCAAATTTTAACTTTTTGATAAAATTCACTAGCTTTAAATTCTGGCTTTAAATCAAAGGTTTTGATGGTTCTGTTGTCTTTTGTATATCCATCTTTTTTTAATTCTCTTTTTAACTCGTCAATATAGCGGGGCTCGTTGGTGCTATAAAAACAAAGCTCCTCTAAAATTCTTAATTCATTTTCTAAATCATCATCAAACTTTCTTTTATTTTTGATTTTTTCAGAATAGTTAAATGGAAAATATCTAATTCCTCTGCCAATCAATTGTTTTTCAGAAATGGTGGAACTTCCAGCCTTTCTATTTCCCTTGTCATCCTTGCCTTCATCTCTACCCTCATAAAGCCGCACAATATCGAACAAGTTTAAAACATCCCAACCTTCGGTAAGTCTGGCGACTGTAAATATTGCTCTAATGTTATTATTTTTATCTTCAAGGCTGTTTAATAGTTTTTCTTGATCTTCGGTTGTGGATTCTTTGGTTTTTGTGCCTTGCTTTGAGTTGGTGATAATAACATTTTGGCTAACAAAATTATTTTTAATAAAATTAGCAATTTCAAAATAGGTTATTTTCTCTTTTTGGATAAATTGTAATATCTGTTTAACCCTTAATTTTCCTTGCTCATTAACATTTTTGCTCTCGTCAATTTTACCATCAATTTCTCTTAAAAAATTAAAATCTTCAGCTTTTAAATTGGCGGTTAAATTTAAAAATTCTTCATAATCATTTTTTGATTCTTCAATGGTTTTGCTTCTAAAAAGCATTACAGGTTTAAAATTGGCAATGCCATTTTTTAAAGCAATTTTGTGGCGGTAATAATGAAACAAAAGGGCTAAAAGGATTCTGTTTTTCTTTTCAACATTAGAAGAAACAAGGTTTATTTCTTTGGTGTAGCCAGCACCTAAAAATTCTTTTAGGGTGAATTTGGCGATAATTTTATCAGAATATTTTTTGGCGATTTCTTTGTTTTCTGGGATGGTTGCGGTGAATTCTAACAAGACATTTTTGTTATTTTTTTCTTGTCCGTTTTTATTTAAAACCAACTCAATAACTGTATGCTCCCAGCCTTTTTTCTCAATATCCTTAGCACTGGCATTTCCCGCTAATTCTCCACTTAAATCTAACTCAAAATTTTCTCCTTTTTTGGTTTTGGTATCGGTGTTTAAATGGTGGGCTTCATCTGCCAGCATCACAATATTTTTGCGGTGTAAATCTTGCAACGAGGTTTTGTTTTCTTTTTCAAGGTGAATATCGTTGTAGAGCTTTTGAATAGAGGTAAATTTAATCTCAATTCCTTGTGGATAATCACTAAAACTCTCAACTTTTTTGATAGAAACGGTTTGATCATCAATGACAATTTTGTCTTTAAAAAGATATTTATTGTGTGAGCTTTGGATAAAATTATTTTCAGTTTTATCAATAATATTATTTTGATTTACAAAAAAGATAAAGTGGCGATAACCCTTGTTGTAGTAGTGCAAAATGCTTGCCGCCATCAATAAAGTTTTACCCGTTCCCGTCGCCATATTAAACATTAAATGGGTAGGGAGTTTTGAATTTTCTGCCTCTTTAATTGCCTCAAAGGTTAAGAAATTTTCAAAGGCAGTTTTTTGCCAGTCAAAAAAATTATGTTTTAGATTTTCAGAAATATATTTTGGGATATAGGATCTTGATCTTGGTAAGTCTAAATCATATGCCCTTGCCTTGATTGTCTCGTAAAGATTTTTTATATCGCCCATTTTTAAACCTCGCTTTTATAAAATTCTTTAGTCAACTCTTGATCTTGCTGGCTTATAGCAAAATTTTTATCCGCCATTTCGCTTTTATTTACATACATCTGGTTTAAATCCAACATTGTCAAAAATATCTTTTTTTGATCAATTAATTCAAGATTTTTAAACTCCTCTTCTTTCAAAACCTTTTCTTTAAACTCTTTAATTTTGAGGTTGTAATTAAGAAAATATTTGTCGTAAAGCTCGTCAAATAAGACTTCCAATTCTTTTAAATCTTGACAATCTAAGATTCTTTCTTTTGCTGTTTCGTTCCACTTAGCAAGCTCAAAATAAATAAAATCCCCACCACCTTGCCAGTTAACTGATTTTGAAATTCCGCCTTGCTCTCCTGCAATAACTTTTATCAACCTAGCCTCCGGCAAGTCCTTAATATAATCCATCTGCTCAACCAAAATATATTGGCGATTCATCTTGTGAGCCACCGCTCCAGTCGTTCCGCTACCACCAAAAAAGTCTAAGACAATGTCTTTTTCTTTTGATGATAACTCTATGATTCTCTTTAATAGAACTTCTGGTTTTTGCCCAGTAAAATCTGCCGCCAAATCACTTTGCCTATTTAAATTTCCAATATCAGACCAAAAATTATCTATTTGTTTTCCAATCTCTTGCCTTTCTTTTAAATAATATTTTTCTCTTATTGTATTTCCATTGATATACAATCTGTTGTCATTTTCTAATGCTTTTAATTTTTCTTGCCTCATTCTCCACCCTTTTTTTGGACATTCCCATAACTTTCCATTGTTATCAGCATAGTTATATGTAGTCATTGGTCCTGGTCCGCCAGTTTTCTGCAAACTTACAGTGGAGTATTTGCCTCTACCATCATTATCGTCTTTGGTATAACTGCTTATGTCTTTGTCGCTTAGTTTCGTAGTTACATTATTTATATTTGTTTCTGTGCTTTTGGAATAAAAGTGAATAACATCAACATTCCAAGGCAAGTTCTTGGATACTGTTTTTCCAGCATATGTTCTATGCCAATATATTGAATTTCTAAAGTTATCTTTACCAAAAATGTCATCTAGCAAAACCTTTAGATACGCTTGCTCATAATCATCACATTGAACAGTAATAAATCCATCCTCTCTTAACAATTCTTTTGCTATCTCTAACCTATTCTTCATAAAAGTTAACCAGCTTGAATGATTAAAATTGTCATTATATTTGAAGCCGTCATTGCCCGTATTGTAAGGTGGGTCAATGTAGATTAATTTTATTTTGCCAGTGAATTGTGATTTTAAACTATGAAGAGCCAGCAAGTTATTGCCTTTAATGATCAGATTTTCTTTGATTGTGCCGTTTGCATCTCTTTTAATTTCCTTTACCTCGCTCTCACCTTCCTTGCTAAATCTTTTGAAAGCCACCAAAGCCTTTTCATCAAAAAGGCGGTCAATTTCATCTTGTGCTAAAACAGAATTAAAAAATATTTCCTTTCTCTTGGCGGTTTTTTCTTCATATTTTTGGGCTTTGTCAGAATATTCAAAATATTTATCTTCACCTTCCTCCGTTGATTGCCCACCCTCTAAAACACAATCTTTAAAAGGAAAATCCAAAACCACATCACCACTATCTTTTAAAAATCTTTTGCCATCGGTTAAACCAATTTGATTTTTATATTTGGTATAAGAATTGCTGATTTTGTTTTCTTCTAAAAAAAACTTAAAATCATTAGTTTTAAAAACAAAAATATCTTTGATTTTAACAAAAAACTTGCCTCTTATCTCTTCATTTTCAAGCAAAATGCCAATAATTTTTTCATCAATTTTATCAAGCAAATCAATCAAGAGGGTTTGATTTAGCTCATTCTTTTCTTTATTCCAAATTCTATCATCAGCTTTTAGAATTTTAAAAACCGTATTTTTTAGATTGTTAATACTCATAATTTTTTAAGGTGTTTTTTTAAAAGTTTTTTTGAATTTCTAAAATCTTAAACAAACCACCCTTAAAGTAAATTTGATAATCAATTTTAAATTATTTTTACGCTAGCAATAGACTCTCTTTGCTCATACATCGAAAGCTCGCCATAGCTATTAAGCGTTGTATCAATATTTTTTTGCCCTAAACATTGCCTTGTTGCGTTTAAATATTGAGGGCTTTGTTTGCTGGCAAATCTGGCTCTGGTGTGGCGGAAATTATGAGGGTTGATATATTCAAAACCAGCACTAACAAAGGCATTTTTAAAAATATCTCTCATTTGCGAGCCAGATTTTATTTCTTCTTTTGTCATCACGCTTTTAAGAAAATTTAGTTGATTAAAATTGCTGGGAATCTTTGGAAATAAAGGGTCTTTGTTGGTGAATTGGAATTTTGCCACCAATTCACTTTTCCAACCAATTAAATTATCAAAAATATCTTGTGGAAGTTGCGCGCAATCAGCATATCTCGCTTTGGCTATTTTAGCGGCAATATCTTTGGGGTTTATGTGGATAAAACATTTGCCGTCTTCTTCAATCAAGTTTTTAAGTTTAATCGTTCTAAGTTCAGAAATTCTTAAACTACAAAGAGCATTAGCAGAAATTATCGCTTTGTTTCGCCTCTCAATCATTGTCTTGCTTGGCATTTGGCGAATGGTTTTAACTATCTGATCAAAGCTATATGATTTTTTATGTTCAGTTGCTTTTGAGGCTCTTCTTTGATTGTTGGTGATGTTTAGATAATCAATGTCATTGTAATTAATTTTGCTTTTATATCCTTTAAATTTTTGCCGATGCACTATTTACAAGGGCTAAAGGCACATTTTGACTTAACTAAAAAAGTTCGAAAGTTGCAGATGCTCCTCGGTTAGGATTCGAACTACAACTCATTTGAACCACCCAAACTTTTTCCTTTAGTTTTATCGCTACGCATTCTTTCAACAAATGATTTTTTGTGTTCTTCGGATTCTTTTAGACCTAATTTCTCTACAAATTTTACATCTGCTGATTTATCTAATCCAGAAGCGTCAGAAAAATTTTCTTTTGTTAACGATTTTTCTAACTGGCCCAAAACAGTTTCTGCATTTTACCTACTTACTGCAAAGAATGGTTCGATAACTCTATCAACATCTTCTGTTGTATGAAAATCCGCCGCTATTCTTGCACTATCTATCACCCCATCTTCATTTAAATAATTGTCTCTCAGAAGCTCTTTGACTCTTTCTCCAGCTGGTTTGAAGCCATCAGCAATTTCTGCACGAACTCTTGAAAAATTTTTTGGAAGTCGGTCACGTTCAATTAAATATTTTTCAATCTCATCGATTGGCGCATCGGCAAAGCTGACTTTTTCTTTTTCATCTAATCTTGAGCTTACAAATCTTTTTATCATTTCTGTAGGAATCGCTTCTGCTTTTTCTGTAAAAAGCGAAGAAACCATGTAATCAAATTTTTGCAAAAAAATATCTGTCCTCAATTGCCCATCTGTTGCAATTACTGCAGTTGATTCCAATTGCTCAAAACTGCATGGCAGTAAGGCGGACATTAAAGCAAAATTTCCTGGAAATAAACCTTTGTGTTTCATCACGCACCTTTCTTCACCTTCTGAGAGCTTAACTTTCTCAAACTCAACTCCTAAAGAGTAATGTTCGGAATTATCACCTAATCTGTCACGATAAAGCCTTGATGCATTTTCTGCCTTGTCGGTTAAAGAATTTTCACGACCAATAATCAATTTTCCCAATTCTTCGGAAAATTTTTCTAAATCACTAACGCTTGAGTAAAGTCCACCACAAGAAGCGTGAACAGCTCCTAAAGGTGTAGTGTGGTTAGCAGGAAATTCAGTGTGTACTTCAATAATTTGATCGCTATGCGGACTTTCTTTGCTGCCAGGAATAAAAACTGCTCGACTTAAATGCTTATCTGCTTCCAAAGATTTTGGATCTAAGGAATCTTCCAACAATCCAGTGTTGGCAAGTCCCAACCTATCAAAAATTCTTTCTTGGAGTTCTTGTTTATAACTTCCCTTATCTGAAACGAGGTTAACTACTTCTTCTAGCAAGCTATAGCCAACATTTGAATAACGATATTCACCACGTTTACATTTTCCTCGTCCTAAATGGTCTGAAAAAAATTCTAAAGGCGAGCGATTATAATAAGCAGATGGTGCAATTTCATCAGCATCTCTGCAACCGCTTCGATGAGTTAATAATTCGGAAATTTTTACATCAGAGAAACCGCGATTTGATAACATTTTCTGATATTCATCGATTTGTTCTATACGTTCAGGATGTCGCGTTTTCGCTTCTTCTAGCGTATCGTGCAAAGTTGAATCAATACCATCTTCACCCAATTTATCATCAACAGCCATCAAAGCACAAACTGCTCCGCAAAAGCTTTTAGAAATGCTCGCAATTGGAAATGGCGTGTTACGCTCTTCTTCTGCAGAAGATAAATCAACCCTTTCAACAACTGACAATCCTTTATATTTAGGCTTCATTTTGAGATAAAAATTTTGCTAATTTCTACTAGCAAAAGCAGAAAAAATAATCTGAGAAGGTTAAGCAATATTTAGTTGAAAAGCAAGTTGGGAAATTGCGCTTTAGGTTTTGGCTTAACCAAAAGTTCGAGAATGAGACAAAACTGCCAGATGCTATCGGTTGAAAAATTTCGATAAAATGCTTCTGAAGCCTTTATTTTCAGATCCGTACTTCGCTAAAAAAAAGTAAAGCTCAGGTAAAGAATTTTTTAAAAAAGTGAGACAAATTCTCCAAATCTCCATTTCGGCTTAACATTGATGCAACCAACAATATCGATATCTTAGAAGTCTGTGGTAACCCAAAAAACTATTTAATTCTCCATTTTTTTAGCGGAAACAAATTTTTCTAAATCTCCAGTGAGACATTTTTAATAAGAAAGGCATCTCTGGGGTCAAGCCCAATATGAGTTGGAGTGATTTTTGTGCTACTAGAAAATCAAGGGCATTTCCGATTTCGACCGTACTTTGGAGACCAAAAAGTTCGAAAATGAGACAAAATGAACGACCGATATTTTGGCGGAGGAAACGACCCCTTTTGCGAACTTTTCTCCGTTTTTGTGGAGCCTTTATTTATAAGGGTTTGAAGGCTATTTCAAGTACACCGAAAAGTTAGAAGCCTGACCATTGATTGATACGAAAGAGTCCTTTTGCAAACTTTTTAATAAATCTTAAATCCATTATCCAATTGGATATAATTGGACATTTTTATGGACATTTTGCAATTGCTGGTCTATGATGAGCTGGCTAAAGATTTAATCTAACAAGCCATTTTATGACCAACTACCAAGTCACTATTACCAACGAAATACTAAACCTTATCAGCGAAATTGATGAGTTTAAAGGTAAGTGGCAAGCAATTAATACGCTTTCGCCGGATCGCTTGAAGATGCTTAAAAAATCAGCAACAATTGAATCAATTGCCTCAAGCACCCGTATTGAAGGTGTTAAGTTAACGGACGCTCAGGTTGAAACTCTTCTCTCTAACATAAGAAAAACATCTTTTAAAAACAGAGACGAAGAAGAAGTCGCTGGTTATTCTGATGCTATGGATTTGATCCTGGAAAGTTTTGAAGATTTAAGAATAACCGAGAATCACCTAAAGCAACTACATTCCACCCTTCTCAAGCACAGCTCGAAAGATATTCGTCATCGTGGCGAATATAAAAAGCTCGATAACCATGTCGTAGCTTTTGACGCAAATGGAAAGGAAATCGGCATCGTTTTTAAAACTGCAACACCATTCGAAACACCAATGAAAATGGCTGATTTGCTTGAATGGACGAATAAGGCTTTTGAGCTAAAAGAAACTCATCCGCTAATCATCACTGGAATTTTCATCGTGGTCTTTTTAGCGATCCATCCATTCCAAGATGGCAATGGACGACTCTCAAGAATTCTGACCAACCTGCTTTTGTTAAAGCTTGGATACAACTACATCCAATATAGCTCGCTTGAAAGCATCATCGAAGATAACAAAGATCTCTACTACAAAAATCTGCGCGACTGCCAAACCACTTTGGAAACCAAAAAAATCAGATTCGAGAACTGGATTTTGTTTTTCTTAAAATCTCTCAAGAAGCAAAAAGATAATTTAGAGAAGAAGGTGGCGCTTGAAAAAATCCTGCAAGAAAATTTTGGTGAACTGCATTTAGAAATTTTGAAGATTCTTAAAAATCACAACCGCCTTGCAGTGTCTGAAATTCAAAGGTTAACGGGTGCTAATCGCAGTACCATAAAAGTAAAATTACGCGATTTGATTGAAATGAAAAAGATTCAGTCTTTTGGGAAGGGGCGAGGTGTAACTTATGCGATATCAGAAGCGATATGAATAAGAAACATAATTTTATGAAAACAAAAACTAAGAAATTTAATCAGGAAATCGAAGACCGCATTGAGATGCAAATCATTGTAGATACCTACGATGAGTCCGAAGCTGCTATGGGTTGGCACTGCTATTTGCAAGATACCATTACTTTTCCTTTCAAGGCCAAATGCATCAAAAAAGTCAGCACTTCACCATTATCGCTAAATGAAACAATAGAGGTTGTTGGTATGGATGAAGCAGAAAATTGTGAGCATGACATGCTTGCCCGAATCAAGTGGAGAGGCGATATGATTTGCGTTCCGTTAGAACAAATTGAGGGTATAGATGTTGATGAAAATACAAAACAAGCTATTGGTGATTGGCTTTATTGGATAGAGCAAGGATATCATTTTTAAACCTGATGTAACTGATGCCCCTTATTCATGAAAAAATCCAATTTCTAGAGAATCAGCTTCAAGATTTGGAGATTATTCTTTCTAAGCTTAAAATTTAAAAAATTTGTGGGTTGTTTTTATTTATTTTTAAGCAATAGTTGCAAAGCTAACTTTAAAAAATTTAATCAGTTTTATTAAATGAACGACATTTACGAAAAGATTCATAATCTAGCTGAAAAATACTCAAAAAATCTTCGTCAAAAAATGGATGAAAGGGTCGTTGAGATGAAAAAAGATGATAATTCTCATTACTTGTTGTACAGAGTGCTAGGTATTGCAACTGAAGAGGGAAGACTAATTGATGAGTATCAAAATATGGGGCGATTTCTTTACAAATATGCAGGATCGTTTTTGGAAGAAGCTGCAATTTTGTGCTTTGAAGAAAAGTTTCCTAAGGCACAGAAAAAAATCCGTATCTCAAATAAGTTAGGATCTAAACCAAAAACCTTTGAGATAGACTGCCTTGTTGATAAGGATGCGTATGAAATAAAGTGGAGAGACGCAACAACTGATGGAGATCATATCACAAAAGAACATACCCGAATAAAAAATATCAAAACGCTGGATATAAACCCATTCGCATAATGTTCTATTATCCAAATCGCACCCAAGCAATTCGTATACAAGAGACATTGAAAACAGTATATGCTGGAGTTGGAGGAGAGTATTATTTTGGAGATGGAGCGTGGAAAATCATTAAAGACAAAACGCAAGTTGACCTTCTGTCAATCCTAGAAAAAATTGCCAATCACAAAACTAAAAACCTTTTACCAAAATTATGATCACGCATGGGGACTGCAAAACAGAGTTAAAAAAAATTAAATCTGATTCGATAGATTTAATTTATCTTGATCCGCCTTTCTTCACACAAAAAAAACAATCGCAAAAAACCAGAGATAACTCAAAGGAATACTCCTTTGAAGATACTTGGGATAGTATCAAAGACTACACTAACTACATAGAAGAAAGGCTCGTTGAATGCAAAAAAGTTCTAAAAGATTCGGGAAGTATTTTTTTACATTGCGATAAAAGCGCATCACATCATCTACGAATTGCACTAGATAATGTTTTTGGATCCAACAATTTTCAGAGTGAAATTATATGGACATATAGAAGATGGTCCAACTCAAAAAAAGGCTTACTGAATTCTCACCAGGCAATCTACTTCTATAGCAAAACTTCAGAATTCAAATTTAATCAAGTTTTTGAAGGCTACTCTCCATCAACAAACATTGATCAAATTTTTCAAAAAAGAGCTCGAGATCAAAATGGCAAAACTAAATACAAATCAGATATCGAAGGAAAGTGTGAGTTAATGGAAGACAAGAAAGGAGTTCCTCTTTCAGATGTGTGGGATATTCCATATTTAAATCCCAAAGCGAATGAACGTGTAGGCTACCCAACTCAGAAGCCAATATTGTTATTAGAAAAAATAATTCAGCTAGTAACCGATGTAGATGATTTTGTTTTAGATCCATTTTGTGGAAGTGGCACCACTCTTGTTGCGGCTAAATTACTTAATAGAAAATATATCGGCTTTGATATATCTGAGGATGCTGTAAATCTAGCTAACGAGAGAATAGCAAATCCTATCAAGACAGATTCGAATTTGTTAAAAAATGGAAAAGATTCTTACCTAAATCAAAGTCCTGAGGTTTTACAAATTTTAAAAGAAATTGATGCAATGCCGGTACAGAGGAATAAGGGAATAGACGGCTTCTTAAGAGTTAATGATTCTACAAAACCGATACCCATAAAAATTCAAAGATTTGATGAAACATTGGAAAAAGCGCAACAACTATTAGTACAAGCATCAAGTAAAAATGGATTTAAGACAAAGATTCTAATCAAGACCAATAACTTTCATGAAGCTACTTTGTTTGATATGCACGAGTCTTCCAAAGATGTATTAGTGATTGAGAGCGTAAAAGATTTTGTTACACACCGAGACAAAATGATTCATTCTTTTTAGATTAAACCCAAATCCGTCATTAGAAAAAAATCCACACAAAAAGTCGTTCAATTTTTCTCTATTTCTTAGGCCAATTTCCTTCTTCACGAAGGTTCAAAAATTGAGTTGAAACGAATTGGTTTTTGGAAGTTGGTGGATTCT
>CAIZZE010000037.1 GCA_903937405.1 uncultured Alphaproteobacteria bacterium
AGTATTAATCGTAATACCACGCTCTTTTTCTTCAGGAGCAGCGTCGATTTGATCATAACCTTTTTTCTCAGCTAATCCGCTTTTTGAAAGATAAGTTGTGATAGCGGCAGTTAATGTAGTTTTGCCGTGATCAACGTGACCGATGGTTCCGATGTTAACGTGTGGTTTGTTGCGTTGGAAGGTTTGTTTAGACATATTCTTCTTTTACCAAAATGATTAACGATAATTAATTTTAAAAATTGCTTTCAAGAGCATTTCAAAATTTAGTTTTTTTTATGATACTTCAAAAAAAATTTAGGAAAAAAATTTCTAACTCGAAATTTTTTTTCAAAATTTTTCTTACGTTTATTTTTCTTTTTAAAACCTTGTGCAACCTAAGAAAATCAAAGCCTCGTAAGACTTGCTGACAATCATCTAAATTAAAGGAGGACGCGCATTCTTGAAATGCAAAAATATTTTGCAAGAGAAACTTTCAATTAATTTAACATTTCTTTAATTACCAACTAAACCTCTTGGTTCAAGTCGGTAATTAAAGAACTTATTCATTAAGCTTTTTTAGCTTTAATTTCTTCTGCAACTGCAGATGGAACTGCTTCGTAACAATCAAATTCCATTGAATAGCTTGCACGACCTTGTGAAAGTGAACGTAAGTTATTTACGTAACCAAACATTGCAGCTAATGGAACTTTTGCCGTAATTACTTGCGCAACATCACGTCCTTCCAGATTTTGAATTTGACCGCGACGAGAATTGATGTCACCAATTACGTCACCCATGTAATCTTCAGGAGTAACAACTTCTACTTTCATGATTGGCTCGAGGATGATTGGACCAGCTTTTTCCATAGCTTCGCGGAAAGCTGAACGGGCAGCAATCTCGAAAGCTAGAACGCTTGAATCGACATCGTGATAAGCGCCGTCAAGTAAAGTTGTTTTTAATCTTACAACTGGGAAACCAGCCAGAAAGCCAGTATCTTTTGCAGATTTCAAACCTTTTTCAACACCTGGAATATATTCTTTTGGAACACGTCCGCCAACAACTTCACTGGTAAATTCGAAATTGTCTTTAGCATCTGCCGGAAGTGGTTCAAAAGCGATTTTAACTTTCGCGAATTGTCCAGAACCACCCGATTGTTTTTTGTGAGTATAATCGATCTCAACTTTCTTAGTGATTGCTTCACGGTAAGCAACTTTTGGTTGACCAATATTTGCTTCAACTTTGAACTCGCGCTTCATGCGGTCAACAATGATTTCAAGGTGCAGTTCACCCATTCCACGAAGGATTGTTTGACCAGATTCTTGATCAGATTCAATACGAAGTGATGGATCTTCTGAAGCCAAACGTGACAAAGCCATACCCATTCTTTCTTGGTCAGCTGTTGATTTTGGCTCAACTGAAACCTCAATTACCGGTTCAGGGAAAATCATTCTTTCAAGAAGAATATCATAGTCTTGTTCAACCAATGAATCACCAGTTGTAGTATCTTTCAAACCAGCCAAGGCAACGATATCGCCAGCGAAAGCTTCTTTGATATCTTCACGATTATTTGCGTGCATCAAGAGAATACGACCAACTCTTTCTTTTTTGTTTTTAGTTGTATTTACGACACCCGTACCACCCATCAAAACACCTGAGTAAATACGAACGAAAGTTAGTGATCCAACGAAAGGATCGGTCATGATTTTGAAAGCCAGACCTGCGAATTTTTTATCGCCACAATTGATACTAATTATTTCATCATTTTTTAAGTTGATTGCAGGAATATGTTTGATATCAACTGGACTTGGCAAGTAGTCGACAACTGCGTCAAGCAATGTTTGAACACCTTTATTTTTAAATGCAGTACCATTTAGAACTGGAACGAAAGCACCAGTAATTGTAGCTTGGCGAATGCATCTTTTTAGATCAGCTTCAGAGATTGGCTCTCCAGCTAAATAGTTTTCCATCAAAACATCATCTTGTTCAATGGCAGCTTCAACTAGCTGTTCGCGATATTCTTTTGCTTTAGCCAAAAGATCAGCCGGAATTTCTTCTAGGGTGTAATCTGCGCCCATTGATTCATCTTTCCAAACTACAGCTTTCATTTTGATCAAATCGATCAAACCACCGTAGTTTTCAGCTTCATGAATTGGCAATTGAACTGGGATAGCTCTAGCACCAAGTCTAGTTTTCATCATGTCAACGCAACGATAAAAATTAGCGCCGATTCTGTCCATTTTGTTAACGAAACACATTCTTGGAACTTTGTATTTATTAGCTTGACGCCATACAGTTTCTGATTGTGGTTCAACACCAGCAACTGCGTCAAATACACAAATTGCACCGTCCAGAACGCGTAAAGAACGCTCAACTTCAATTGTAAAATCTACGTGGCCAGGAGTGTCGATAATGTTAATTCTGTGCTCTTTCCAGAAACAAGTTGTAGCAGCTGAAGTGATTGTAATACCGCGTTCTTGCTCTTGCTCCATCCAGTCCATTGTAGCAGCACCATCATGAACTTCACCGATTTTGTGTGATTTTCCGGTGTAAAAAAGAATACGCTCAGTTGTGGTGGTTTTTCCGGCGTCGATATGCGCCATAATTCCGATATTACGATATTTTTCGATTTCAATTTGACGTGCCATAGCAATAAGGATGGTTGTTTATAAGTTATTTTAAAATTTTTTAAAACTTTGATAGAGACAAGTTTGCCTGCGCGAGCATCTAAACTATGAAGACAAAGCTAACTAAAGGGGCGCGCAAATTAGTTTTTCTTTTCTAAATCACAAGAAAATTTTTGTCAGGCGGTGGATCAGCAAAAGCAGCGGCTTATAAATCACGAAAATTTTTCTTCTTCCATCAATCAAAGTTAAATTACCAAATTCTGAAATTGTGTGAATTCCTTCAGGATATTCACTTTGCGCATCAAGCTTTATTTCTTTCACAAATTCTTCACTGAAATTTTCCTCACTAAGTTTTTTAAACAATGTTAGTTTTCGAGCTTTTACTGATTCACAAATCATGTAAATCAAGCCTTCGTGATGAATTACGAATGGATAGGAAAGATGTTTTTTATCATCAAAATAATTTTTTTATTAATTAGTTTTTCACCATCAAATTCCGCAATTGCGATTCTTCTGCGACGTAAAATCTTTGAATAATCTTCAAAAATTATCATCTTTTTTCCATCAATTTCAAAACCGAATGGATCAGCGTAGAATATTGATTTTATTGGATTTGGAAGCCATTTAATTTCCGCTTTTTTTGCAGAATTTCCTGAATCGAAAAATTTAAAATTCCGATATTCCACTGTTCTAAAAAAAAATATTAGTGATTTTATTCAATATTTTTTTGCCAAAAGTTTTTTCATCACCCCTCATGTACGAATGATAGGAACAATAATCGTATTTACGTCGTAAGCACTCTTTTAAGGGCTGAAATTTTGCCGTATTTTTATAATTTAAAATTCTGATTTTATAATTTTCGAGATGACAAGAAATCAGAAAATAAAAATATAAATTATACTCAGCAACACCAAAAGAATTTTCTGCAGTTTTCAAGAATATTTTATAAAATGAATCGCCGCTGCCATCTACAGCTTCAACTCTTGCAAATAAATCTTGGATAATTTTTTTCTGAAATAGCATATGATGACAAATGCCGGAAACATTTTCAAATTTAGCCGGGAATTTTTCTACGATTTCAGGTAATATTTTTTTGATATGTTTGAAAGTCGTTTGATGAAAATCAGAGTTCTCGAGATTTTGATCTTTGCTTAAATTATAAAGCGGAATGCCATTATCGAAGAATTTTACTTTGCGATAAAAAACTGTATCCGAATCAACGATTAAAACATTTTCAGAAATGTCGGGGATGACCAAGACCGCATATAATTTTAATAATTGCTGGTAATTCCAACCAACATTACTTCCACCAACCAGATCGCTAATTTCTTTGAACGAAAAAGGATAAAGCGCTTCGTTAAACCATTCCGCTTTGTCGGTATATTTTTCTTTGGAAACTACAATAATTCTGCGAACGCCGACAATATTTTTTCTGATGCCTGCAATAGAATAATCAAGAGTGGCTAGATCTTTTTGATGGGCGGGAATTACAATATCAATTACGGGATTTTTTTCTGAATTCATCTTGAAATTAGAGGCTTTTTTAGAGGGATATTTCGTGATGAGCAAAAAAAAGGCGATCCGAAGATCGCCTTTTTTTATAAGATGATTACCATCTATAGTGCGCGAAGGCTTTGTTAGCCTCTGCCATTTTAAATACTTCTTCTTTCTTTTTAGCTGCCCAACCTTTGTTTTCCAAAGATTCAAGGATAACAGTAACTACTTTGTTTGATAATTCTCTGCCTTTGATATTTTCAATTGCAGTTTTCAACCATTTCAAAGCAAGAGCTGAACCACGACGAGCTGAAACTTCAACCGGAATTTGATAAGTAGCACCACCAATACGGCGAGATCTAACTTCAACTTTTGGGGTTACATTTTCCAAAGCTTCTTTGAAAATTTCAATTGGAGCTTTTTTTAATTTTTTCTCAAGATTGTCAAAAGCTTCATAGATCGCTTTTTCTACAACTGATTTTTTACCGTCATTCATCAAACGGTTAACGAACCTAGAAACGATTACTTCGCCATATTTGGCATCAGGAAAAATCTTTCTAATCTTTGCTGCTCTTCTACGCATATTTTATTTGAAACTATTTAGGTTTTTGAGCGCCGTATTTAGAACGGGCTTGTTTACGATTTTTAACACCTTGCGTATCGAGTGAACCTCTAACGATGTGATAACGAACACCCGGCAAATCTTTTACACGACCACCGCGGATTGCAACAACTGAGTGCTCTTGCAGGTTGTGTCCTTCGCCTGGGATGTAAGCAATAACTTCAAATCCGTTGGTTAATTTCACACGAGCAACTTTACGCAAAGCTGAGTTTGGTTTTTTCGGGGTAGTAGTATAAACGCGAGTACAAACGCCTCTTTTTTGTGGGCAGGCTTTCATCGCAGGAACCTTGTTCTTGCTGGTCTGCTTTACTCTTGGCTTTCTAATAAGCTGATTAATTGTAGGCATGAAAAAATGCTTTATAAATAGTTAAATTTAATCGTTTTTCTGATTTTTTTAAGAAAAATTTCGATAAGGGGTCGCGCTTTTTAGAGTCTAGAAAATGTTAGTCAACTAGAAATTAAATCTGTCTGATATTTATAGAAACCAGAAATTCATTTTACAGTAAAAGAATTTTGGGAAGTGCTGTAAAATTCTTTCTGGTCGCGCCAAATTACAGCCTTAACCGAGTGTTTGCCTTTTTGAATTGGCCATAAAAATTTTGACCCGAGTATTTTTGAATATTTTTTATTATCGATAAACCACTCGACTTCATCTGATTTGGCAATGCCGGAAATACGCATTTCGAACATTTGTTTTTCAAGCGGAATTCTTGGATCAACAGCCATTTCCAAATCTTGTGCGGGACGAAAAATTTCTATGTTTTGCACAATTTGTATAGGCGATTCTTCTTTGGAATTGGCAATAAAATATTCGGTATAAGTTGCGCATCTAGGATTTTTAGATTCTCTATCCTCAATATTTACACAAATATCTTTAGCGATTAATTTCGGGCTTAAATAAAGTGGCGCTGAATCAGAATTTTTTTCAAGTTCGTTAAAAATACTCCGCAGCGAAAGCGAAGGTCCGATTGATCCTGTAATTCCATCAGTTGGAATGTAGTCAATATTTCCCATCCATACTCCAACAACATAGCGGTTATTATAGCCTACAGCCCAAGCATCGCGATAATCGGTTGAGGTTCCAGTCTTAACTGCGGTTTGGGTAGGAAAATTTAAAATACTACTTCGACCAAATTCCAAGCCACGAGCCCAAGGATCTGATAAAATATTTCCAATTAACGAAGCTACTTCATCAGAATAAACATGCTTTTGTTTCGATAAAAAATCCTGATAAAAACTAATTTTTAATGGCTCTAATTTTCCGTGATTGGCAAAAACAGAATAAGCTCTAACCAGCTCAAATAAACTAACTTCACCATTTCCCAGCGCTAATCCTTCACCATAAAAATCGGCAGATTGTTCTAAATTTTGAAAACCCAAATCCCGCAAAAGCGGCAAATATTTCTCCGGAGTTAGAAAATTTGCAGTGTGAAGTGCGGGAATATTTAGAGAATTTCCCAGCGCATTTCTTAGAGAAACTTTGCCGTAATAAGTGTGACTATAATTATGAAAATTGTGAATGCCTTTGCCGATATTTTCTGAATAAGGTGAATCGTCAATTATTGTTGCCGCAGTCCAACCTTTTTCTAGCGCTGCTGCATATAAAAATGGCTTTAGAGCTGAGCCCGGCTGACGTGGAACTGTAACCATATCGATTTTACAACCATCTGCTTCATTGTTAGTTTTTTTGCAATTTGAACCAACTGAAACCCAAGCCAAAATTTCATGAGTTTGATGATCAACAATTAAAGCAGCGGCATTATTAATGTTTTTGGAAGATAATGATTTCAAGCGGCCTTCGAGCAATTCTTGAGTAAAATTCTGCAGGTTGCCGTTGAGTGTTGTAACAATTTTATTTTCATTTGCTGGAATATTTTTCATGTTCCGTCGCGCGTAATCAAAAAAGTGAAAGGCTTGAACCCAAATCCGTCATTAGAAAAAAATCCACACAAAAAGTCGTTCAATTTTTCTCTATTTCTTAGGTCAATTTCCTTCTTCACGAAGGTTCAAAAATTGAGTTGAAACGAATTGGTTTTTGGAAGTTGGTGGATTCTTCCCAGAGGTTGGTGATCCAGCCTCGTTTTTGCATTGAGGCTGCTAGAGTTAAGATTCTCTTTTTACCAT
>CAIZZE010000038.1 GCA_903937405.1 uncultured Alphaproteobacteria bacterium
TCAGACTAATTCACAAAAAACAAATCAGCCAACAGCGCTAGAGAACACTAGCTCTAACCACTATTAATAACAAGAAAATAATTCAGAAAAGCGAGAGGATTTTAGAGGGGATTTGGGGGTTGGGTTTGCGACAGTGCCATTAGATAGCGAATTTCTCAATTCTGCACTCTTGTTTGCAAATTCTATTTTTCTAAACCCAGCAACTTGACTCTTTTCTTAAATCATCATTCTACTTTTCTCTCTTCGTTTTTTGAGCCAAAAAAATTTAAAAACATGCTAAAAAAATTTCGCAAAAAAACCAATAATCACCATCATCGCGCGCCTAAAATTAATGATCGCCTGATCTTCACCTACGCCATTGTTGCTTATGCGATCACGATTTTAGTAATTAGTGGTTTTGCTTATAATAATTACAATAATTGCATCAAAGCCAAGCACTTCGAAATGGAGGCTGCGGCCTATGAAATTGAAATGAATTTCACCAGCACTCTTGGCTATGCCGAGTCAGTTTTAAATTACATCAATCGTCAAATCAGTGTTTCTAAAGCTAACAATTTAGAAGTGAGTAAGATTTTAAGCTCATTTAACCAGTCACATTATGGTTACAATTCAATCAAAGATGTTTTGTCAGTCGGAATGTTTTATTGGGTTGACCGCAATAAGCATTTGGTTGCAAGCAGCGCTGGTCCAATTGCTCCAATTGATTTATCAGCCCGCGATTATTTAGAAAATACCAAAAATGATCCGTGGAAAATTTACACCGGAACGCCGGTTGTTGGCGCAGCTAGTGGACAATATGTAATTCCTGCCGGAGTTGGCGTGGTTGATCTTGCGGGAGATTATGTCGGAACTTCGGTTGTCAGTTTTAAACTTTATAATTTAACCAAAAAATTTAAGCATTTGGTGAGTTTTTATAAAACCGATTTCGCGATTCTGGATGCTAATAATAAAGTGTTTTTAGAATCAGAAAATGGTTTGTTTTCCAAAGATCACGAATTGATGAATAACCTAAATTTTTCTATAGATTCTCTGCATCAGGAGATGGTTTCCTGCCTTTCGCTATTTAAGCAGAAAGGTAGTTTTATAATTTTGAGAAATGCCCAAAATTATCCTTATAAAATTTTGATTGGTTATCAAAACAGTGCTTTGAGCTGGGAAATTTTATGCGAAATAATGCCGCAACTTATTGAAATTTTAATTATCACAATGTTCTTTGTGACGATGCTGGTGTTGTTTAGAATGCAGAGAAAAATGGAATAGTTGAGACTATTATATTAAGAAATTCAAAACCTGTTAATCCTGAACAAATCATTGATCCACAAAATGTGCGGTGGAAATTTTTTAGACTTGATGCCGAAGGAAAAGTTTTATTTTCTTATGAGGAACCGGCAGATGTTCCGGTTGTTGTAATCATTCGCAAGTAATGAGGTTTAATTATATGGTTCTAAGCATTTATACTTTCTTATACCCACAAATCTTAATCCCATAGCCTTCCAGCCCAATTACTGCTTTTTGCGCATTGGTTAGAAGAATCATATTTTTCACTCCTAAATCCGATAAAATCTGAGCGCCGATTCCGTAATTTCTTAATTCTTTTTCTCTATTTTCTGGCAGGTTTTTTGTTTCACCCAGCAAGTGCGAAATCGCTTCATTTGGTTGTCTGATTAGAACTATAACGCCATTTTTTTCTTTTTCGATTTCCTTCATCGCTTCAATCAATGAACCGGTTCTGTGATTTTGCGCGTCATCAAGACAATCGCTCAAAATATTTAAATGATGCATTCTAACCAATGTTGGCAAGGTTTCATCAATTTCACCTTTTACTAAAGCAATATGTTCAATGCCATCAATTTTGCTTTTGTAAATTGTTGCGGCAAATTCTCCGGCGGCTTTGCTGATGAATTTTTTATGTTCAATTACTTCAACTAATTTTTCATTTTTACGGCGATATTCAATCAAATCAGCAATAGTGGCGATTTTCATATCATGTTCTGTGGCGAATTTAATTAAATCGGGCATGCGCGCCATCGAACCATCATCATTCATGATTTCGCAAATTACGCCAGAAGGGTTTAAGCCAGCAAGTTTAGCAATGTCAACTGCAGCTTCGGTGTGTCCTGCGCGCACTAGAACGCCGCCATTTTGGGCTTTGAGTGGAAAAATGTGACCTGGGCTAACAATTGCATCTTTGCTTTTTTTGGGATCAATCGCATCGGCAACAGTTTTGGCGCGATCAAAGGCGGAAATTCCGGTGGAAATTCCAACGCGAGCTTCGATTGAAACTGTAAAAGCGGTTTTGTTGCGTGATTCATTATTGAAAGACATCAAAGGCAATTCAAGTTCGGCAACGCGCTGTTCTGTAAGCGTTAAACAAATAAGTCCGCGACCAAAACGCGCCATGAAGTTGATTTTTTTATCGTCGCACATTGAAGCGGGAATTACTAAATCACCTTCATTTTCGCGTCCTTCATCGTCAACTAAGATAAACATTTTTCCTTGTTTAGCTTCAGCGATTATTTCTGGAATTGTTGCGAGGTAATTTTGTTGCTCTTTAGTCATTTTTTAAAATTTATTTTATCAATTTTGAAACATAACGCGCGATTGTATCGATTTCTAAATTTACTAAATCGCCGGATTTTTTATCGCCAAAAATTGTATTTTTTAGTGTATGTTCAATAATATTAACCGTAAAAATATTGTTCTCGACACTGTTCACTGTAAGCGAAACGCCATCTAAAGTTACAGAACCTTTTTGCGAAATAAATTTCATCAAATTTTTTGGTGCCGCAAAAATAAATTTGCGCGAATCTTTTACGAGTTTGATTTCTTTAATTTCTGCCGTCGCATCAACATGCCCCAAGACCATGTGACCACCGAATTCATCGCCCATGCGCATGGCGAATTCGAGATTGATTAACTCGCCAATTTTCCAATTTTTCAAAGTGGTTTTTTCGCAAGTTTCATTTGATGCTTGAAAGGAAAAAATAATTTTTTTCGCCGCAGTTTTTTTCTCAATCAAAGTTAAACAAATGCCGTTGCAAGCAATGGAGCAGCCGATTTCTAAAGTGCGTTTAATTGCAGATTTATCGCAAGAAACTTCAAGAAGTAGGTCTTTTGTGGTGTTGTGTTTGAGTGACTCAATCTTGCCAAAATTGGTAATGATTCCAGTGAACATTAGGCAAAATTTAATTGTAATTTTTTCACTTCTTTGCGGATTTTATTAATAGCATTTTCCTCAATTTGGCGAATTCGCTCGCGCGAAACTTTGTAAAGCTGGCTCAAATCTTCTAGCGTCATCGGGTTTTCCGACATTTGGCGTTTGTGTAAAATATCTTTTTCGCGATCGTTTAAAAGCATAAAAGCTTTTTTAAACATTAATTCCTGACGCGATTTTTCCTGATTTTCAATTGCATTTTGTTCTTGGCTGTCATCGCTTGAAGCCATTAAATCAACCACTTCGGCGCTGTCATCTTCGTCACCGACTAAATTATTTAGCGAAGTGTCAGATTGCGAAAGGCGCGAATTCATATCAACAACTTCCTTGGGCAAAACGTTTAAATCATGAGCAATTAAATTGACATGTTCAGCAGACAAAGCTTTGTCCGACGTGGCGTTAAGCTTTTTCTTGATTTTGTGTAAATTGAAAAAAAGTTTTTTTTGTGCGGCGGTAGTTCCGATTTTTACTAGCGACCAAGAGCGCAAAATATAATCCTGCATGTAAGCGCGAATCCACCACATTGAATAAGTAGAAAAGCGGAAACCTTTACGCGGGTCGAATTTTTTGACGGCTTGCATTAAACCTAAATTTCCTTCCGAAACTAAATCGATAATTGGCAGGCCGTAATTTTTAAATTTAGAAGCCATTTTTACGACTAAACGTAAATGGCTTTGGATCAAGATTTTAGCGGCTTCTTTGTCTTGGGTTTTAACATATCTTTCGCCATATTCATATTCTTCTTCGGCGGTTAAGATCGGAAATTTTTGGATTTCGCGTAAATATTGTAAAAAACCATTTCGGTCAGAACGAATGTAGCCTATTTTTTTCACAGGAAAAGAGGCGCTTAAATTACTCATATTTCCTCCATAGATTTAAATGATTATTAGGTTTTTGAATTTGTGAGTGAGGAATAATATTTAGGGAAGTGGTGCAATAAAATCAAGGTCTGAGAATTAGAAATTTGGTTTGTAAATTTCTAAAGTCCAGTAACTGAAATTTTATATTTCTTGGACAAGTAACTCATAACATCTTTGCGTTCTTGTAATTTCAAAGGTCGGTTATAAATAATAATTTCGGAAATATAACCATTAAAGCCATTGGTTCCTGACTTATCTGTGCCAATTGTCAGGCCGCCAAGTTGATTAGTATTGGGATTTATTACTCCATTGCCAGCTCTGGAGGTGGCATTATTTACAAAAACTTGCGATGAGCTGCTGTTAAAGCAAGCTACAACTATATAATCATTGCCATTGGCAAAACTAGCAGAGTTAGTTGCGGTTGCAGTATCAACAGAAGTTCCGGCATTGAGATTTACCGCAGTACTTTTGATACCAATTGAGCTGGTTAAATTTGCACTCGAAGAATCAAGCAAAATTTTAGCAGTTGAACCGGTTGCAAATAATGGACGGAAAACAATAAAAGCTGTATTTTGTACTGAAGAACCCTGATAGAAATTAGCAAGTGCAATATTGGCTGAAGCCGCGCCGCTAAAAAGCAAGGTTGGAAGATTATTGATGCCGCTTTCTTCATAAGTTACAGCGCTTCCAGCGCTACGAGTTAATTTATTTTTAGTTAAGATTATTGATCCGGGGCTATTGTCGCGCCATTCGGTGGTTCGGCTGGCATCAATTGATTCAGAATCTTTGAATGAAGATTTAAGTGTTGGTTCGTACCAAGCGATAAGCCCGCTAATTTCAAGAACAGGTGATCTGGAGGTCATAGAGCGGGCATTGACAAGACGAGCTGTTTTTATCATGCCCGAGCCTTGCGTGATGCCAGTGATTAACACGCCGATAATTAAAACAACAATTGATAATTCAGTGAGCGTGAAGGCTTTTTTCATTTTATTGTTGTTTATTAAAGACAGTTTGGATGGGCAAATTAATTTGCTGCCATCCAAGTTGTTACCGGAGTTTTAGCTGCTTTCACGTCATCCAATCTTCTTCTTGGAGTATGAAGTGGATATTCGTGGAACCTGTCGCCGCGTCCAGCTTTGATTTCTTCGGCTATGAAAATCATAGTGTCAATAAAATCATCAATAGTTTCGCGAGTTTCAGTTTCAGTTGGTTCAATTAGCATCGCACCTTGAACTACAAGCGGGAAGAAAACCGTCATCGGATGAATGCCATATTCAACAAGGGCTTTAGCAATATCTAGCGTGCCGATTCCTTGCGCTTTTTGCAATTTATCAGTCAATAAACATTCATGCATACAATTGCCCTCAAATGGCACGTGGTAATGATTTTTCAATTTCGTCAAAATGTAATTGGCGCTTAAAACTGAATCTTCAGCAACTTTTTGCAAACCGTTAGCTCCGTGTGAAAGCATGTAAGTCAAGGCGCGAACGTGCATTCCAAATTGACCGTTAAAGCCTTTTATTTTCCCGCAAGTATTTTTTGGAGCAATTAATTTGTAGGTGTCGCCATCTTTTTCAACATGCGGAGTTGGTAAAAATTCTGCTAGTTCTGCGCGCACTGCGATTGGTCCAGAACCAGGTCCGCCGCCGCCATGTGGGGTTGAGAAAGTTTTATGTAAATTGAAATGCATCACGTCAACACCGATGTCGGCAGGACGAACTTTGCCTACAATTGCGTTATAATTAGCGCCATCGCAATAAAAATATGCGCCAACCGAATGAATTAAATCGGCGATTTCTTTAATATTTTTTTCGAATTTACCACAAGTATTTGGATTGGTAATCATGGTTCCGGCAATTGTTGTGCCGTGTTCTGCGATTAATTTTTTGAATAAATCTAAATCAATTAAACCTTCTTTGTCGGAAGGAATAACTTTAATTTGAAAACCACACATTGCAGCAGTTGCTGGATTAGTTCCGTGAGCAGAGTCAGGAATTAAAACAATTTTTCTTGTTTGCCCTTCACCTTTTTTCTCGTGAGCTTTTTTAATTACCAACATGCCAGCAAATTCACCTTGAGCACCAGCGGCTGGAGCTAGTGAAACTGCGCCCAAACCAGTTAAAGTTGCTAGCCAGTTTTGAAGATTATACATCAATTCCAAAGCACCTTGAACCGTAGATTGATCTTGCAGAGGATGAATATCGGCAAATCCCGGAAGACGCGCCATTTTTTCATTCAAGCGCGGATTATGTTTCATAGTGCAAGAACCAAGCGGATAAAAACCGCTATCGATTGAATAATTTTGATTTGAAAGACGCACGAAGTGACGAATTACTTGCGGTTCATTAACTTCAGCCAAACCAATTTTTTCACGGTTTTTTTGACCAGTGCGCAGCGAAAATTCTGCAACTTCAGGAAGGTCAACACCGCAAGCTCCAGGGCGTGTTTGTTTAATTAAAATTTCGGTTTCGTGATTTAATCCGCCGATTTCTTTAGGAGTGAATGACATGTTATTATTTTTTAGTTTGTTGGTTTAGTAATTCGTGCAAAAATTCCGGTGACAAATCAAGACCATTTTGCCAAGTGATCGTGTCTAAATCCAGTCTGATTTGGCTGAATTTTTTTAGGTCTTTTAATTCCTGAAAAATTGGTCTGTGATCTTTTTCAATCACTTTTTCTAAATCAATAATGCCTCTCAAGCTATCGCTGAAGACAACTTCAATTTGATAATTTTTTAAATATTTAGCTTGAGGAACGCAAAGCATTTTAGGCATGTTGTGGTGTGTTTTGGGTTTAATATTTTTTTACTTTTGAGACGTGACTCAAAAGTAAAAATTAGTTCAGAATTTTTTCTAATTCGCTGGCAAAAATTTCCATATCTTTTTCACTAGTCAATTCGCTTACGGCTACAATCATTTTGCTGCCTTGCGCAAATCCACCGATGATATTTTTAGCTAGTAATTTTTTGTTAACTTCAGCTGCGTCTTTTGAAAGTTCGATTGTAAATTCATTGAAAAAACTTTCGTTCAAAACTTTCACGCCTTTAACTTTTGCTAATTTATCAGCTAAATCGCAGGCTTTTTTATGATTAATTAAAGCCAGTTTTTTGAAACCGATTTCACCAAGTAAAGAAGTGTGAATTGTGAAAGCCGTTGCGCAAAGTCCTTGATTTGAGCAAATGTTAGAAGTTGCTTTTTCGCGGCGGATGTGCTGTTCGCGGGCATTTAGAGTTAAAACATAACCCGGTTTTCCATCAACATCATTAGTTGCGCCACAAATTCTGCCCGGCATTTGGCGAACAAATTCTTTTTTGCAGGCAAAAAATCCAAGAAGAGGGCCGCCGAAATTTAGACCAACTCCTAAAGATGAAGCTTCGCCAACCACAATATCAGCTTGTTTTGGAGCTTCTAAAAGTCCGAGTGATAAAATTTCGTTGGTTACAACAATCATCAACGCCCCAGCGGCGTCGCATTGTTTTCTAACATCGTCAAGATTTCTGATTTCGCCGTGAAAATCTGGATATTGTACAATTACAGCGGCGCAAGTTTCGTCAATTGTTGATACGAATTTAGAATCGTTCAAAGCAAGTGAAGTTTTGGTAACTTCTAAATAATCGGGGTGAATATTGCCAATTGTCGCAATATTTTTGCGACCAGATTTAATACGAAGTGCCATTAAACAGCTTTCAGCCATTGAAGTTGCACCATCATACATTGAAGCATTGGCAACTTCCATTCCGGTCAAAAGCGCGATCATGCTTTGGAATTGAAAAATCACCGCCAAAGTTCCTTGTGAAATTTCTGGCTGATACGGTGTGTAAGAAGTTAGAAATTCTGAACGTTGAATAATGTGATCAACAGCAGCTGGAATGTGATGTTTGTAACATCCTGCACCAAGAAAAAATGGTCCGCTTGCAGCGGCGCGATTTTTATCGGAAAAAGATTTTAAAATTGCTTCAACTTCAATTTCACCTTGATGATTTGGTAAATTTTCGATTGGTTTTTTTAAAAGAAATTCTGATGGAACTGCATCATAAAGTTGATCGATATTGGAGATGCCAATAGCTTTAAGCATCTCTTGACGATCCTTTTCAGTCAAGGCTAGGTAGCGCATTTTGTGTAATTATTTTTTAAAAAAATGAGGAGCCTTTTAAAAGGCGGCGGCACTTTAGGAAATGATAGACAAAAGTCAAATACTCCTTCACTTACTAGTTAAATTAATCAAATCTGCCGCAGAAATTTTTTTATCATAAATCGCGCGACCAACAATAGCGCCGATTACGCCGAATTTTTCTAATTCTTTAATTTTTAAAACATCTTCTAAATCGGAAACGCCGCCGGAAGCAATTACTGGAATTTTTAAATTCTGGGCCAGATTTTTTGTTCCAGTTAAATCAGCGCCAGTTAAGGTTCCATCGCGGGAAATATCGGTGTAAATTATTGCAACCGCGCCACAATCTTCAAACTTTTTTGCTAATTCTAAAACCGGAATTTCTGAAGTTTCAACCCAACCTTCAGTTGCAACGAAACCATTTTTGGCATCAATTCCAATCACAATTTTTCCAGGAAATTTTTTACAAGCTTCAATCACTAATTCCGGATTTTTTGCGGCAATAGTTCCCAGAATTACGCGACTTACGCCTAAATTTAACCATTTTTCAATCGCTGCAATCGTGCGAATTCCGCCACCAAGTTGAGTAGGAATTTTTATATTTTTTAAAATTTCTTTTACCGAATTTTCATTTTCTGATTTTCCGGCAATTGCGCCGTCTAAATCAACAATATGTAAAAATTTAAAACCGAGATCTTCAAATTCTTTGGCTTGCGCGGCGGGATTATCGTTGAAAATTGTAGCTTGATTCATGTCGCCTTTAAACAGACGAACGCATTGACCATTTTTTAAATCGATTGCAGGAAAGATAATCATTTTATATTTAATTAAATTCGACTTTCGTCTTTGGTTTGGAATTTTAGAAATTGGAGCAAATCTTAAATATATAAAATAAAATGCTAAAACTTTTATTAAAAATCTGGCCGGCTTTTATTCCGATTATAGTTTATATTTTTTGGGTTTACGTCGTTGAAGGTGTAGTTTGGAAAAAATTTTTGAAAAAAGAAGAAATTATTGAAGGAGAAAAAATTGTTGGCGAAAAAACCACACAAAAAGCAGGAAAATTTTCTTTAAAAAATCGCTGCTTTGTAACTATAGTTTACATGACTTTGGTGTTAGCAATTTTGATTTTAATTGCGATGGCTTTTTGAAGTTGCATTTTTTTCTCCAGCATTTAAAAAGTGATCTAACTTTTATGAGTTCTTCGTAGAATGTTTTCATTTAATTCCACAAATAGCAGCGCTTTGGTGCATCTTGTCCACCTTTGGTAACAAAGGCCGTGATTATGTTTGCCGCTATTTGGTAAATAACCAAATAAATTTAAAATTATGTCTAAAACAGAACTTCCACAATTCACTATCCGTCAACTTTTAGAAGCTGGCGTTCACTTCGGTCACAAAACTATGCGCCGTAATCCAAAAATGACGCGCTATATTCACACTAATCGCAACGGAATCAGCATCATTGATTTGAACAAAACTGCGAATCTTTTACACAACTCACTTAAAACAGTTAAAGAAATTACTAAAAACAACGGTCGTATCTTGTTTGTTGCAACTAAAAAACAAGCCATCGAGCCAGTTGCTGAAGCTGCAAAAAGATGTGGTCAATATTACGTAAACTTCAGATGGTTAGGCGGCATGCTTACCAACTGGAAAACCGTTTCTCAATCAATCAAAGCTTTGAAAAAAATCGAAGAACAATTGGCTGATCCAAGCGAAATCGGTTACAACAAAAAAGAGAAACTTGTTCTTCAAAGACAAAAAGAAAAATTAGAACAAGCTCTTGGCGGTATCAAAAACATGGGCGGATATCCTGACCTAGTTTTCATCATCGATACTCACAAAGAATCTCTAGCAATTGCTGAAGCTAAAAAATTGAACATTCCTATCATGGCAATTTTGGATTCTAACTGTAATCCAGATGGAATCACTTTCCCAATTCCTGGAAATGATGACTCTGCAAAATCAATCAAACTTTATTGTCGTTTAATTTCTGATGCTGCAATCGCTGGAATCAAAGAAAACATGGCAATTTCTGGTGTTGATATTAGCAAATTTGAAGGTGATGAATTGCCGGTAAATATCCGTGAATTGAAAAATTCAACTGCTGAGAAAAAAGATCACAGCAGAAAAGAACACACTAAAGATTTTAAGAAAAAAGAAATCGTGAAAAAAACTGAAGAAAAAGAAGAAAAATCTGAAGTTAAAAAACCAGTCGCTGCAAAAACAGACGCTTCTAAAAAGCCAGCAGGAAAAAAACCAGTTGGCAAAAAGTAATAACTCGATCTTTTGAGCGGTTATAGATTCTGAAACAAATTCAGGATGACGATGGGGTAAATTTGTACTCGAACTAAAATAAAAACTCCGTCATCTTGGAACTTGTTTTAAGGATCTATAACGTGCTTCCAACTCTAATATTAAACCTTAATTCCCCCAAAAATATGGCAGATCTATCTCTCATTAAAAAACTCCGTGAAGCCACTGGTTGTGGTATCTCAGATTGTAACAAAGCTTTGGCTGCAAATGCTGATGATTTTGAAAAATCAGTTGATTGGCTGAGAAAAAAAGGTCTTTCTTCCGCAGTTAAAAAAAGCGGTCGCGTAACTTCTGAAGGCGCTGTTGCTGTTTATGTTGAAGGTAATAAAGCCGCAATCGTTGAAGTTAACTCCGAAACTGATTTTGTTGCTCGTAACCAAAAATTCCAAGATTTCACTGCTACAGTTACTAAACTTGCTTTAGCAAATAACGAAATCGAAAAATTAAAAGCTGCTCAATTCACCGGTACTTCTCACTCGGTTGATGAAGAAGTTAAAAACCAAATCGGTGTAATCGGCGAAAATATCAATGTTAGAAGAGTTGACGGATTGTCAGTTTCTAACGGTGCAATCATTAGCTATGTTCACAATGCAATTGCCCCAAATATTGGTAAAATTGCAGTTTTGGTTGCTTTTGAATCTGCCGCTCCAAAAGAAAAATTGGAAGAAATTGGCAAGCAAATCGCCATGCATATTGCTGCTGCGAAACCTGACGCTTTGGATGTTTCTTTGGTTGATGCTGAAAAATTGAATCGCGAAACTGAAATCTTAAAAGATCAAGCTCGCGCTTCTGGCAAACCTGAAAGCATCATCGACAAAATGATTGAAGGTCGCATCAGAAAATATTATGAAGAAGTGGTTCTTTTGGAACAACTTTTCGTAATGGATGACAAATTAAAAATCAAAGATGTAGTTAATAATTTTGCCAAAGAAAATGGTGAAACCAAAGTTACTGGTTTCAAACTTTTCATTCTTGGTGAAGGTATCGAGAAAAAAGAAAATGACTTTGCCGCCGAAGTTGCGTCAATGACTAAATAGTTTTCGTGGCGCATTTTAAGGCTTTGTAAGCTTAAAATGCGCCATAAGTAGTAGTAATTATCCCCCAGTTTTATATTCCTATGCCCAACAAAACCGATCTAAAATTTAAAAGAATCCTTTTTAAAGTATCTGGCGAAGCGATGATGGGTGATAAGGCTTTTGGTCATGATGTTGATGCAATTGAAAAAATCTGTAATCAAATAATTTCAGCACATAAATTAGGTTGCAAAATCTGCGTTGTTGTTGGCGGTGGAAATATTTTCCGCGGCATCTCGCAAGCTGCAGCAGGAATAGAGCGCGTAACTGCTGATTATATGGGCATGCTTGCAACCTGTATTAATGGTTTGGCGTTGCAAAGTGCATTGGAGAAAAAAAATATTGAAACTCGCATGCTTTCGGCAATACCAATGAACAGCGTTTGCGAACCTTACATCAAACGTCGTGCGGCGCGTCACTTAGAAAGAAACCGTATTGTAATTTTTTCTGCTGGAACCGGAAATCCATTTTTCACAACTGATACTGCCGCAGTTTTGCGCGCCGTTGAAATGGGCTGCGACGGCATTTTAAAAGGCACGCAAGTTGATGGCGTTTATACAGCAGATCCAAAACTTGATAAAACTGCCACACGCTACGAAAAATTAAAATATATCGATGTGTTAAAACAAGATCTGAAAGTTATGGATCAAACCGCGATTACTCTGGCTAAAGACAATAAACTTCCAATCGTAGTTTTTTCAATCAAAGGTGAAAATGCGCTACAAGAAGTAGTGCAGGGCAGAGGAAAATTTACTGTAATTAATTAAATATTTATGATTAACGAACCAACCGACAAAACCCGCAAGAAAATGGAAGACACCATGAACTCGCTAAAACGCGACATGGACAGCATTTCAACCGGCCGCGCCACTCCTAATCTTTTAGACCCAGTTAAAGTTGAAGTTTACGGCAGCTTCATGCCGCTTTCGCAAGTTGCCAGCGTTTCAGTTCCCGAAGCCACTACATTATCAATTCAGGTTTGGGATCGCGAAAATTTACGCGCTGTTGAAAAAGCAATCATCAATTCCAATCTCGGTTTCAACCCATTAGTTGATGGCATGACAATTCGTATCATGATTCCAAAATTAAGCGAAGAGCGCCGTAAAGAAATGGTGAAATTGGCGAAGAAATACGGTGAAGATAAAAAAGTTGCAGTGCGCAACGTACGTCGCGATGCTCTTGATGATTTTAAAAAAAAAGAAAAAGAATTAGCTGCGTCGAAAGATCAAATTCATTCTTTCAATGATATTGTCCAAAAAATTACTGACGAATTTATTAAAAAAATTGATGATGTAATCGTGGCAAAAGAAAAAGAATTAATGAAGATTTAATGTTTTTCCTCCGCAAAAAAAATATTGAAGAAGTTTTTGATTTAAAGATTCCAACTCACATTGCCATCATTATGGATGGCAATGCCAGATGGGCCAAAGCAAAGAATCTACCTTTGGCTTTGGGCCACAAAAGTGGTTCGGAAAATGTCAGAAAAATTGCCGAAAGTTGTATTGAAATCGGTGTAAAAAATCTCACAATTTATGCATTTTCTTCTGAAAATTGGGATCGTCCGCAAGATGAAGTTAGTTATTTGATGAAGTTATTGGATGAATATTTAGAAAAAGAAACCAAGCCGCTCATTGAAAAAGATGTCAAAATTATAATCTCAGGAAATTTAGAAAAACTTCCCACTTCCACAAAAGAAAAAATCGCCGCTATTCAAAACCAAACCAAAAATCACAAGGCTTTAACTTTAAATGTCGCTTTTAGTTACGGTTCGAGACAAGAAATTGTTGATGCTGCAAAAAAGATAGCGCTTGATGTTAGCCAAGGCAAAATTAGCGTTGATGAAATTAATGCCGAAATTTTTTCGCAAAATCTTTATAACCCAAAAATTCCCGATCCCGACCTTCTAATTAGAACCGCCGGCGATTTAAGATTAAGTAATTTTCTGCTTTGGCAACTTGCTTACGCCGAATTTTATTTTACTAAAACTTACTGGCCTGATTTCAATAAAAGCGAATTGATGCAGGCAATTTCAGAATTCAACAAAAGAGAGAGGCGTTATGGAAAAAGATAAAACCAAAAATTTGGTTAATAATGTGCAAAATGCCTGCGAAAAAATTTATTTTTTCTTTGCTGGTTTGTTCAATAAATTAATTTCTTACGTTCATTTTCTTGATCCGAAAGATAATACCAAACAACGCGTTGTAAGCTCTCTAATTCTGGTTCCGCTCGCAGTTTATGCGATCTTTTTTTCGAAAAGCGTTTTCATTTTTATCGCAATTGCTTTGGCAATTTTAATGACAATTGAATGGCTCGATATTGTTAAAACCGCCAAAGATCAAAAAAAATGGCGCATTATCGGATTTTTCTACATTCTAATTCCAATTTACGCCGTAATCAAAATTCGCCTTTATGATGCCGATGTTTTGTTGTGGATGTTTGCTGTAATTTGGGCGACTGATATTTTCGCATTTTTTGCCGGCAGAAGTTTTGGCGGACCAAAATTAGCGCCAAGCATCAGCCCAAATAAAACTTGGTCTGGTTTGGCGGGCGGCGTAATTGCCAGCATGTTAATTGGTTTCATGAGTTCGTTCATGTTCCAAGGTGGAATTTTCTTTTTCATTTTTATCAGTCTTTTTATTGCTTTGCTTGAACAAGCGAGTGATTTGTTTGAATCAAAAATCAAAAGAATTTTTGGCGTAAAAGATTCAGGAAATATTATTCCCGGACATGGCGGAGTGCTTGACAGACTTGACGGAATGATGTTTGTAGCGCCTTTAGTTTTATTTTTAATTTCAGTATTTCCGCATAAGTTTTAACTAAAAAATGACCAACGATTTTTTCACCATCGCCGGCCGCCAATTTGCTTCCCGCCTTTTAGTTGGCACCGGAAAATATAAAGATTTTCAGGAAACCGCCGCCGCAATCAATGCTTCCGGCGCTGAAATTGTTACTGTTGCAGTTCGCCGCGTTAATATTGAAAAGAAAGGTGAGCCAATGTTGCAAGATTTTCTAGATCCAAAAAAATTCACTTATTTACCAAATACCGCCGGATGTTTTACCGCCGATGATGCAGTTCGCACCTTGCGTTTAGCGCGCGCAGCCGGAGGTTGGAATTTAGTGAAACTGGAAGTTCTGGCTGACGAAAAAACCCTTTATCCAAAAGTTGTAGAAACCATTAAAGCCGCAGAATTGTTAATCAAAGAAGGTTTTGACGTAATGGTTTACACTTCTGATGATCCAATTGTTGCTAAAGAATTAGAAGATATTGGATGCTGCGCAATCATGCCACTAGCTGCTCCAATCGGTTCAGGTTTGGGAATTCAAAATCGTTTAAATATCGAATTTATTGTTGAGCAATCAAAAGTTCCGGTTTTGGTTGATGCTGGCGTTGGAACCGCAAGTGACGCGGCAATCGCAATGGAAATTGGCTGCGATGGCGTTTTGATGAATACCGCAATTGCCAAAGCCAAAAACCCAATTCTGATGGCACATGCCATGAAACTTGCAATTGAAGCAGGTCGCGCCGCATTTTTGGCAGGCCGAATGGAAGTAAAAAAATTCGCCTCAGCGTCAAGCCCAGAGGTTGGAAAAATTAATAATAAATTTTGATCAAATTCAAAAATGACAAATCATAAATTCCACGACTCAATCCTGCGCGCCTACGATATTCGTGGCCTTTATGACAAAACACTTTTTGACAAAGATGCATTTTTTGTCGGTAAATCTTTCGCTAGTTTTCTTGCTAAAAATAATAAGAAAAAAATTTCAATTGCCTGCGATGGTCGCGTCAGTTCGCCAGCCTTAAAAGAACAATTAATCAAAGCTTTAGTTGAATCGGGATTGGAAGTTTTTGACGTTGGCATGGGCCCAACGCCGATGCTTTATTTCTCGGTTTTTCATTTGCATTGCGATGCTGGAATTATGGTCACTGGTTCTCATAATCCCAAAGATCATAATGGTTTTAAAATGATGTTGCGTGATCGTCCATTTTTTGGCGATGATATTTTAGGTCTTGCCGATCTTGCCAAAAACGCTGATTTTGTTGAGGGCGAAGGCACTCTGGAAAAATGCGATATAAAAGATGATTACATCGAAAGAATTTTAGCTGATTGCATTTTGGCAAAAAGCGAAAGCCATTTGCTTGATGAAGTTGATGCGGTTAAACCAAAGAAAAAATTAAAAATTGCTTGGGATGCCGGCAACGGGGCGGCTGGCGAAATTATGACCGAACTCAGCAAAAGAATTGACGCGCAGCATATTTTGCTTTTTGCCGACATTGACGGCGATTTTCCAAATCATCATCCCGACCCGACAGTTCCAAAAAATTTAGAAGATTTAATCAAAGTTGTTCTTGATGAAGGCTGCGATTTAGGAATCGCTTTTGACGGCGATGGTGACCGTATTGGCGTGGTTGATAATGAAGGTGAAATTATCTGGGGTGATCAATTAATGGTTTTTTACGCTCGCGAAATTTTAAAAACCAAGCAAGGTGCGACAATTATAGCTGACGTTAAAGCCAGCAATGTTTTATTCGATGAAATTACCAAAGCTGGCGGCAAAGCTGTAATGTGGAAAACTGGGCATTCTTTGGTTAAAGCTAAAATGAAAGAAACCAAAGCGGTTCTTGCCGGTGAAATGAGCGGCCACATATTTTTTGCTGATAAATATTATGGTTTTGACGATGCGCTTTATGCCGCAATTCGCATTATTAACATTGTTGAAGAATCAACGCATTCGCTTTCTTATTTAAGAAAATCATTGCCGCAAACTTTCTCGACTCCAGAAATTCGCATTGAATGTTTGGAAGAAAGAAAATTCCAAATTGTTGAAGAATTAAAAAATTATTTACAAAAAACCGGCGTTAAATTTGAAGATACTGACGGCATTCGTGCCAATTCGAAAGAGGGTTGGTGGCTGATTCGCGCTTCAAATACCCAATCAGTTTTAGTGGCAAGATGCGAAGGCAAATCGCCGGAAGATTTAGAAAAATTACAAAATGATTTGTGCGAAAAATTAAAATTTTGCCAAGTTGAAATTCCTGAGGAATTGAAACAACGATCCAAATAAATGAAAATAATCGGCCTCACCGGAGGAATTGCTTCAGGAAAAAACTTTGTTGCAGAAATTTTCCAAAAAAACGGTGCGGCGATTTTTGACGCTGATAAAGAAGTTCACGAGCTGTTGGAATCACACGCTGAAGCCATTAAAGAAGTCAAAGAAAATTTCCCTGAAAGTGTTATTGGAAAAAAAATCAGTCGCAAACTTTTAGGGCAAATTGTTTTCTCGGATCCGCAAAAATTAAAAATTCTGGAAAAAATTATTCACATTAAAGTTCGTGAAGAATATCAGATATTTTTGCAAAAAGCTGTGAAGGAAAAAAAGAGATTAGCCGTTTTAAATATTCCACTGTTGCTAGAGACACAAAGCTATAAATGTGATAAAGTGGTGGCGATTATTGTGTCGGATGAAGTGCAAAAAAAACGTTTTTTAATGCGGGCTAAAAAAACTGATCCAGAAAATTTTCTACATGAAAAAGAGAATTTAATTCACAAATTTGAGAAAATAAAATCTAAACAAATCGATAATCTAAAAAGAAAAAAACATGCGGATTTTGTAGTTGATAATTCTCTGACTAAAGCTTTTACAATTAAGCAGGTGAAGAAAATTATTGCCGAAATTTTGTAGGATTTTTGTTCTTAAGTAAAAAAACTTTAGGTCCATCGAGCTAGCATCTCGACGACGCACTAAAGTGCTTTGCTCGATGACCTAGAACCTATTACCAAACTAGAAATTAGTTACATCTCATCCGAAACCTTATCAAACTTCGGGCGTTTTTCGTCTTTTAAATGTTCAAGCGGACCTTTTCTGCCGCAAGCTGTAAAAGCAAAAAGCGCAATCAAAACCAAGCAAAAAATTGATTTAATTTTCATAATTTATTTCAGAAACTTTTTAGCTTTCGCGATTTCTTCCTTCACTCTAACTTGTGAAGTGCCGCCAATCGAAGTTCGGCTGGCAACGGAATTTTCAACTGATAAAACTTCAAAAATTTTCGCAGTAATTTTTTTCTCAACTTTTTGCATTTCAGAAAGTTTTAATTCATGTAAATCTAAACCTTTATTTTCAGCAATTTTTACCAAAGTTCCGGTTACATGATGCGCATCGCGGAAAGGCATTTTTAAATTTTTCACCAACCAATCAGCCAAATCAGTCGCAGTTGAATAGCCGCTTCCGGCCATTTTTAACATATTTTCTTTATTCACTTTCATATCGGCAATCATACCTGACATTGCGCGCAGGCAAAGGCGAGAATTTTTGGAAGCATCAAATACTGGTTCTTTATCTTCCTGCATGTCTTTGGAATAAGTGAGAGTAAGGCCTTTAATAGTTGTAAGCAGTGAAATTAATGAACCAAAAATGCGACCAGATTTGCCACGAATTAATTCTGCGGCATCAGGATTTTTCTTTTGTGGCATGATTGAAGAGCCGGAGGTGAAGGCGTCGGAAAGTTTGATAAATTCAAAACCTTTACTCATCCAAATTACAATTTCTTCAGCAAGGCGTGATAAATGCGTGGCGATTAGCGAAAGGCAAAAAAGAAATTCAATTGCAAAATCACGATCGGAAACTGAATCCATTGAATTGGCGGTTGGGCGGTCAAAACCAAGTTCTTTAGCAACGAAAATACGATCAATCGGAAATGACGTTCCAGCCAATGCGCAAGCGCCTAAAGGGCATTCATTCATTCTAACTCGTAAATCTTTTAAACGTGAAAGATCGCGTTTAAACATTTCAAAATAAGCCAATAAATGATGTGAAAAAAGTACGGGTTGCGCAACTTGCAAATGGGTAAATCCGGGTAAAATTACGTTTAAATTTTCATCGGCTTTTTTGACCAGATTTTTTTGCAAATCTAAAAGCAATTGCGAAATTTCATCAATTTCATCGCGCACAAAAAGACGAAAATCTACCGCAACTTGATCATTGCGCGAGCGCGCGGTGTGGAGCTTGCCGGCGGTGTCACCAATAATTTCTCTTAAACGAGATTCGATATTCATGTGAATATCTTCAAGTTCGATTTTGAAATTAAAATTGTTAGAATCGATTTCTTTTTCGATTTTTTTTAAGTTGGTAATAATTTTTTCTGACTCAGATTTTGTAAGTACGCCGATTTTGGCCAGCATTTTGGCATGTGCTGTTGAGCCTTTAACATCTTGCTTATAAAGCTTGTTATCAAATGTGATTGACTGATTAATTTCTTGCATCAAGTCGGAAGGCTTGGCATCAAAGCGCCCGCCCCACATTTTGTTAGATGATTTTTTTTGCATGATTGTTTAAAAAATAGAATCTTTATGTACTAAAGTAAAAATCTATTGCGGATGCGCGGTTTTATCCCGCGCGCAGCAATTCAAATGAAACTAAATTCAAATGAAGTTTGAATTTAAATATTAAAGAATGGAAAATTTTAAATAAAAGTTTTTAATCACTTTATTCTCTTTTTAAAAACCTCTCCAAAACCAATAAAATCATGGATAGCTGGGATATTCAATCCAATACTACATTCGATCGTCGCTACCTTAATATTTTTAAAAAATGGTGGATCGATATCGATAAAATAAATTTCCTGATCGTGCTTGGAATCATCATTTTCGGCTTGATGATGACCGCAACTTCAAGTCCGGCGATCGCTAAAAAAATCAATGTTGATAAGTTTTTCTTTTTAAAAAAGCAGATGATTTTTGCTGGCATTGCCTTGGTTTTGCTGGTGGGGATTTCTTTTTTAGATCAACAAAAAATCAAGGTTCTTGCCTCAATTGCGCTAATTGCAACAATCATGCTTTTGATTATGGTTTTGCTTTTTGGCTCCGAAGCCAAAGGTGCAAAAAGATGGATTTCAATTTTGGGTTTTACGCTACAACCATCTGAGTTTGCCAAGACATTTTTTATTATTTGCAACGCTTTCATTTTGCAGCGTCTTCATTTCGCAGATTGGAAACAGAAATATGGAATTTCGATCGCGCTTTATTTTACAATTGTTTGCTTGCTCTTACTCCAGCCTGACTTTGGCATGACTTTAACTTTAACAGTTTTGTGGGTAGCGCAACTTTTTGCTTATGGTTTGCCGCTGCAATTTATTTGCGGAATTGCGGTTTTAGGCGTATTTGGCGGTATTGGAGCTTATTTGGTTTTTCCTCACGTTGAAGATCGCATCAATAAATTTTTGGATTCTGGCGAAAAAAATTATCAAGCTGAAAGATCTATCGATGCTTTCGTCAATGGCTCATTCTTTGGCACGGGTCCGGGAAATGGAGTTGTAAAAAAATTCATTCCTGATGCTCATACCGATTTTATTTTTGCCGTTGTCGGTGAAGAATATGGTATAATTTCTTGTGCAATTCTGGTGATAATTTTTGCTTATTTAATCACGCGTATAATCAAAAGAGCGTTGGATGAAGAGGATATGTTTGTATATCTTTCTTTATGCGGATTGATGATGCAATTTACGATGCAGGTTGTGGTGAATATTGGCGTTAGTTTGAAACTACTTCCGACGAAAGGGATGACGCTTCCGTTCATTAGTTACGGTGGTTCGTCAATGATGTCGATGGCGATTTGTTTTGGATTGATATTGGCTTTTACGAAGCGGAAATATCATCGCGATGTGGATTATGGGAATTTGAAGTTGATGTAGAGAAAATAGCCTAAACGTCTATTTTCGGCCTTCGCCTATTCTATACTACCTTTTTTCTGTCATCCTGAACTTGTTTCAGGATCTAGCGCGAATTATCGACTAGCAGATGCTAAAATTAAGAATAGATCCTGAAACAAGTTCAGGATGACGGAGTGCGTGAGGATTGTGAGTTTATATTCAAACCGCTGATGAAAGAAAAAATCTCACAATATCTTTTCCATTCTGATTAACAAAATCGATTTCCAACTTTTCTTTCTCACGTTTAAATTTCGATTTTGTAATATCACTCGAAACCAGTTTCCAACCCATTTGGGGTAAAGTTTTGTGATAAAAATTTTTCACTCTTTCCAAATCAATTTGAGTTTCATAACTCGAAGTCATGATGCTTCCCGAACTTGAATCGAAGCCCAAACTATCATCAAAAATTTTATTCATTCCCAATAAAAGCGGAATATCTTCGCTGCCTTGGACAAAATCTTCCAAAACGCGGATTTCAACAGGTTCTTTTTTTTGTGAAGCAGTGTTTTGCACCGTTTTTGCACAAGAAAAAATCAAAAAAGTAAGCGGAATTAAGGCAAGAATTTTTTTCATATTATTTCTGACATTGTGGGCAATAAAAGGATGATCGACCATTTTGTTTTATCTTTCTGATTAAATTTTTACAAAGCAAACAATTTCCCCCAGAATTTTCATCGGAAGTAGCGCAAGATTTTTTATTTTCCCGCCCATAAACTTTAAAACTATTTTGAAAATTTCCCAAATCGCCTTTAACATCAACATAATCATTAATTGAAGAGCCACCAAGCTCAATAGCTTTGGCGATAATTTTTTTAATGGAAGAAATCAGTTTTTTTAATTCTGCATCAGAAAGCGAATTAGCGTCGCGCAGGGGAGAAATTTTTGAATCAAAAAGTGATTCATTAATATAGATATTTCCAACGCCGACAACAATTTCATTATCCATCATCGTGGTTTTGATATTCATTTTTTTGCGGCTTAATTTTTCTTTTAAATCGCTTAAATTAAATTCATCAGAAAGTGGCTCTGGCCCAAGTTTGGAGAGCATTTTATGGTTTTTAATATTTTTATTTTCGATGAGATCGACAAAGCCAAAACGGCGCGGATCGTTGAAAATTAGCCATAAATTAGCAAATTCTAACGCAAAATGATCATGTTTTAATTTATTAAATTCATGTTGCAGCGTGATTTTTCCGCTCATTCCCAAATGAATTATTAGGCTTTTTTTATTATCAAAATTAATAATTAAATAACGGGCGCGGCGAGTGATTTCTAAGATTTTAGCATTTTTTAATTCTTCTAAATCAAGCGTTGAGACAATACGCATTTTTTTATCAGAACGAAAAACGCTTTTTACTTTTTTACCTTCTAAATTTTGTAAACCTTTGTGTACAGTTTCAACTTCCGGTAATTCAGGCATAAATAATTTAAGATTTAAGATTTAGGATTTAAGATTTTAAAAAATGTAGAAAATTTTCTTATATTCAAGTCCGCTCCGGCTTAAAACAAAAACCAACTAAAAATGATCGATAAACTCCAACTTCCACCCGAAGCGATTGATAAACGCGTTTTAATGCATAGCTGCTGTGCGCCTTGTGCGGGAGATTTAATGCAGCGTATGAAAGATTCTGGAATTGAGCAGACAATTTTTTTCTACAATCCCAATATTCATCCCAAAAAAGAATATGAAATTCGCAAAAACGAAAATAAGCGTTTTGCTGAAAAATTACAAATTCCATTTATCGATGTTGATTATGATGTGCGAGATTGGTTCAAGCGCGCCAAGGGTTTAGAATGGGAACCGGAACGTGGTGTTCGTTGTACTAAATGTTTCGACATGCGTTTTGAGCGCACAGCGCTTTATGCGGCGGAAAATGGTTTTAAAATTATCACCAGTTCGCTGGGAATTTCGCGTTGGAAAAATATGGATCAAATTAACGATTGCGGAATTCGCGCGGCGAAAAATTACGAAGGAATTTCTTATTGGACTTATAATTGGCGCAAAGGAGGCGGCGCGGCGCGAATGTATGAAATTGCTAAGATGGAAGAATTTTATAAGCAGGAATATTGTGGTTGTATTTTTTCGTTAAGAGACAGTAATTCTTGGCGTGTTTTGAACGGACGCGAAGAAATTAAAATTGGTGAAGAATTTTATAAAGAGACTGAAATTTCTAAGGAATTAACGGAAGCTAAAAAATAAATATTCACTGAGTTAGAGTTTCTCTGAAAAACCGTCTTTCTTCTAAATTAAATTTGCTAAATCATGAAATTAAAGATTCTTATAGCCACTTTATTTCTTACCTTTTCTGTTAACGCTAACGCCAAAAATATTACTATTTTGGCAACTGGCGGAACTATCTCGGGTGCTGGTGATTCAGCAATTGGTGCTAAATATTCTTCTTCAAAAATTGATATTGAACAAATCATAAAATTAATTCCCGGAATTACTAATCTTGCCGATATTAAAGCTGAGCAAATCATGCAAACTGCAAGTCAAAATATGGATGAGGCGGCGTGGTTAAAAATTGCTAAAAAGGTTAATGAAACTTTGGCGCAAAGATCGGTTGATGCAGTTGTTATAACGCATGGAACAGATACTTTAGAAGAAACTGCTTATTTTTTAAACTTGGTTGTGAAAAGCAAAAAACCGGTAATTATCATTGGTTCAATGCGTCCATCAACTTCTTTAAGTGCCGACGGTGCACTTAATTTATATAATGCAGTAGCGCTTGCAGCCAATGATGATGCGGCCAAAAAAGGTGTGTTGGTTTTAATGAATGATGAAATTTTTGCGGCGCGTGATGTGGCAAAAACTCACACTACAAATGTTGCATCTTTTAAGGCGTTGAATTCCGGTGCGATTGGAGTTGTGCATTATGGCAAAACAAAAATCTATTACAGCCCGCTTCGTGTACATACTTCTAAAACTATTTTTGATGTTAGAAAAATGGAAATTTTGCCGAAAGTTGAAATTGTTTATGCCTACGCGGGTAATAATGCAGCGCTTATTGACGGGTTGGTTGTGAATGGTGCAAAAGCTATAATTGTTGCGGGAGTGGGGGATGGAAATATTAACCAAAAAACTGTGGAAAAACTTAGTGAGGTTGCGAAGAAAGGCGTGATTGTAGTTAGAAGCTCGCATCTTGGGACGGGATCAGTTGTAAGAAATGCCGAGATTAATGATGATGAATTGGGGTTTGTGACGGCGGATAATTTGAGTCCGCAAAAGGCGAGGGTTCTGGCTATGATGGCTTTGACGAAGACAAGTGATGTTAAGGAAATTGAGGAGATGTTTGGGAGGTATTAGGGAAGGAGGTTGGTACCAGGGGGCAGTAAGGGAAGGGCCTGCGCATGAAAAAATAAATGTAATACCAAAAGGATTAGAAAGTAAGGTAAAAAATCCAAAAAAACCAAAACTTGACTTAGAGCAGAAAGAACAAATCAGAAGCTGGATTGAAAGCGACCCAAATATTACGATGAAGAAATTACAATCGATGATAAGGAAGAGCTTTGATATCAAAATCAGTTTGGTAGGGATTTGGAAAAATGTTCAAAAAATGGACTTTGCTCACATTACTGCAAGATCAGTTCACTACAAACAAGATAAGGAAAAACTAGAAGAGTTTAAAAAAAACTCTAGTCGAAATAAAAGCAAAAAATCCAAATAAACCAATCCTTTATTTTGATGAAAGTAGGTTTGGAACTAAAACCAAGACAGGGCTTGGTTGGTTTATAAAAGGAAGCAGAACACCTATGCGAGTAAAATTGGGATTTAAGAATTTTTATCTGTATTCAAGTGTCGGATCCATCCAACGGCAATAATTTTACTCTTCTAGACACTGTTAATACAGCTTGTATGAATGTTTTTTTGGAAGAATTAGCTGAAGAAATAAAAGAGGATTTTATTCTAATTATGGATGGTGCTGGTTGGCATAAATCAAAGGATCTGATTGTTCCAAAAAATATTCAAATTATCCTTCTACCGCCATATTGCCCAGAACTCAATCCCGTTGAGAGATTGTGGAGATTCATCAAAGACAATACAATTAAAAATAAAGTTTTTGAAACATTAAAAAATCTTGAAGATGAGGTTTGTGAGTTTACTAAAAATCTAACAAAAGAAGTTGTTTTGGGAATTTGTGAATAAGTGGGTGTTTTCAAGTTAAAATGGTATAAAAAGTCAAGTAAAGAAGATCAGAGATAAATTTGAAAGTTTTATTGAATGTTTGGAAATAGTTTTAGTGGGAGAGTATAGAATTGTTTTTGGTATTGGTATGTACGAGAGGCTCTATAAAAATATGGCCTTCAGCAGCAGCTAAAACACTGGGAAGAATTTCTGGATGGTAATCTTCACCAGTGTTTTCGTGAACAGTTTTTATTTCTTTAGCAATTTCTTCATGCTGATTTTCTTTAGCAATTTTGTATGCACTCTCGCCTTTTTTATTGGTTAAGCCAATACTAGCACCACTTTTTAATAATAAGTTAGCAAGCTTTGTATAACCTTCTTGCGCAGCGCACATCAACAAAGAATAACCTTCAGAATCTTGACGATCCAAAAACTCAGAATTTTCTTTTGTGCCGAGTGAATTAATTTCTACACCTAGCTCAAGCAAGAAATTAAGTTGCTTGGCGTCAACAATATCTTTTTGCAGCGCAACCGTAAAAGATTTTGCCAAAAACTCCTGCGTCAATTTCACCTCAATTCCTTTGTTAATTAGGGATTGAGCCACATCGCTATGACCTTTATAGATAGCAAACATCAAAGCCGTCCAACCGTCTTGTTTTTGAAGATCTAATCTGGCACCTTCGTCAATTAGGGATCGAGCCACATCGCTATGACCTTTATAGATAGCAAACATCAAAGCCGTCCAACCGTCTTTGTTTTGAAGATCTAATTTGGCACCTTTGCCAATTAGGGATTGAGCCACATCGCTATGACCTTTATCGATAGCAAACATCAAAGCCGTACAACCGTCTTGTTTTTGAATATCTAATCCGGCACCTTTGTTAATTAGGGATTGAGCCACATTGCTATGACCTTCATAGATAGCAAACATCAAAGCCGTCCAACCTTCTTTGTTTTGAAGATCTAATCCGGCACCTTCGTCAATTAGGAATTGAGCCACATCGCTATGACCTTTATCGATAGCAAACATCAAAGCCGTCCAACCGTCTTGTTTTTGAATATCTAATCCGGCA
>CAIZZE010000039.1 GCA_903937405.1 uncultured Alphaproteobacteria bacterium
ATGTTTGGACACATCAAAGAAAGGGTAAAAATTCATCGCGGACTTACCAAAAATCGGAGGAAAAAAGCGGTGAAATTTTTGCTGAAAAACTGGGGGCGAAAAGTGGATTTTTAGCCCCCCATTTTTTTAATTATGCCAAAATAAAGGCTGGAAAATTCATAGAATTTGGGGCTATGATTGGCTGGAAAATAAAAATGATCAGCTCGAAAAAATTAAGAATCTACTTAAACAAACGCCAAATATCGTTGAAGGTTGTGAAAATCATCAAGGTTAAAACCAAACTTAGACCAATTTGAAAACCAACTTTTTGCACTTTTTGGGGAAGCGGTTTTTTGAAAATTGCTTCGATAATGTAGAAAAACAAATGGCCGCCATCCAACACCGGAACCGGCAGAAGATTCATCACGCCTAAATTAATCGAGATCATCGCCATAAACCAAATCACAGCAGTAATTCCCATTTCAACAGTTTTGCCGGAATATTTAGCAATTTTTATTGGGCCTCCAAGCTCTTCCACCGAACGCTTGCCGGTAATTAATTCACCGAGAGCTTTAAAAATTGCAATTGAAATACGATAAGTTTCCTGATTGGCTTGAACAAAACTTTGTCCTAAATTTAAATCCTGATGCGTGGTTTGAGAAGCTGTAACGCCAAGGGTTCCCATCTTTACTTCATCACCAAAAAAATCTTTTCTTACTTGAATTTTTGGCGTGATTTTTATTTCAAAAATTTCTTCGCCGCGTTTGATTTTAAAAAGCAAATCTTGCGCTGACACCGCCATTACATGATCGCGAACCTGATTGAAATCCACAATTTCATCATTGTTAATCGCAATAATTTCATCACCTTTTTGTAGTCCCGCATCAAGTGCAGCGCTTTGCGGCATAACTTCATCAATAATTGGCAAAACTTTGTTGAGACCGTTTGCTTTAAATAAAAAAGTAAAAATCACGATCGCCAAAATAAAATTTGCCACTGGCCCCGCAATTACAATTGCCATGCGTTGATAAACATTTTTTCCGAGGAATGATTTTTTCTTTTCCGCGGCTGACATTTTAGCGATTGCCTCTGCATCAGGCATTGATGCGCCATTGCGGTCGCCATACATTTTCACATAACCGCCGAGAGGCAAAAGACAAAATTTCCATAAAGTGCCTTTTTTGTCGGTAAAGCCAAAAAGTTTTTTACCAAAACCAAGTGAAAATTCTTCCACTTTTACACCGCATAAACGCGCGACAAAGAAGTGTCCAAATTCATGAATAAAAACGATCAGCGAAATAATCGCGATGAAAGAAAAGAAATTTTGAATGATTAGGTGAGTCAGTGACATTTTAAGTATTTTTTATTTAGGACAGGTTCTTAGCTAATTCTCGCGCCATTTTATCAAATTCTAAAACCTCTTGCGCTGAATTTAATTTTTTATGCGAAATTTTTGTCAGAGTTTTTTCAACAATTCTCGTAATTTGATCAAAAGCAATTTCACCTTTTAAAAACCTTTCAACCGCGATTTCATTTGCAGCATTTAGCACCGCTGGAGCGCTGCCGTCAATTTCCAAAGCTTCACGGCAAATTTTTATCGCCGGAAATTTTTTATCATCCGGCGCAAAAAAACTTAAATTCTGCAATTTCACTAAATCAAGTTTTTCATGCTTTATCGCCATTCTTTTTGGATAACCAAGCGCATAAGAAAGCGGAACTTGCATGTCGGGTTTGCTTAACATTGCCAAAGTTGAACCATCTAAATAATCAACCATTCCATGAATTATTGATTGCGGATGAACTAAAATTTTAATTTGTTTTTTGGAAACCGGAAAAATATGAAAAGCCTCAATCATCTCTAAACCCTTATTCATCATGGTTGCAGAGTCGATTGAAATTTTAGCGCCCATTGACCAATTTGGATGTTTTAAAGCTTCAGCAACGGTGATTTTAGAAAAATCTTTATCACTATTAAAAAATGGACCGCCAGAAGCTGTGAGAGTTATTGCATCAATTTCAGCCAGATTTTCATTTTCGAAAATCTGGAAAATTGCGTTATGTTCAGAATCAACCGGAATAATTTTAGAACCACTTTTTTGAGCCGCAGCGTTTAGAAAACTACCGGCGCAAACTAATGATTCTTTATTGGCTAAAGCGATGTTGGAACCAACTTCAATTGCGGCAAGAGTTGGCAACATTCCAGCAGCGCCAACAATTGCGGAAATGAATAAATCGCATTTGATTTTTGCAACTTCGAGAATGGCATTTTGACCACAAGAAATTTGACAATTTTTTAGATTTTGTAACGCTGATTTTAATTGGAAAAAAAGTTTTTCGTTTTCGATAACAACGTATGAAGGCTTCAGAAATAAGGCTTGGGCGATTAAAGTTTCAACATCATTTCTTGCAACCAAAGCCAAAATCTCAAAATTTTGCGGGGCATTTTTTATAACTTCGATAGTGTTTTTTCCGATTGATCCAGTTGATCCAAAGATCGAGATTTTTTTCATTTCTTTGAGTTGATTATGAATTATTTTTTCTTTCTCGGAGCTGCTTTTTTCTTTTGCAACGGCTCATTATATTTCTTCGCCTCACCTTCTATCAAAGCTTCCAGATTAACCGCATTTCCGTGGGTTTTATCTAATGTAAATACAATTTCTGGAACCACGCGCAGCGCCACTTTTTTTGCCATTTGATAACGAAAATGCGGAACTTTTTCATTCAATTTTTCAACAATTTTTTCATGCATCGCTTCATTGCCAAAAATATCAATGTAAATACGCGCATTTTTCGCATCAGGGCTAACATCAGCTTCCAGAATAGTTATGTAACTTCCTGGCACTGTTAAAATATCATCGCGCAGAAAAATTTCTGAAATTACGCGTTTAATAGTTTCGCCGATTTGGAGTTGTCTTTGAGATTTCATGAAAAATAAATTTAAGAATTAAAACCTTTTATATTGGTGAATGCCTTTCATAACCATATCAAAAGTGCAAAGTTTTATAGAATCAGGATTAATGATGTCGGAATTGCGAACTGTTGCCGTAACCATTACACGTTCATTTTCATCATAAGCCAAATATTGGTAATCAGAAGCATTATATGGATGACCGGCAAAATACATTTCAGTTTCAAGCTTGCCGAATTTAGTGCTGTAAATATTCATGTTAATGTGCGGAGCTCGTCCAGGATTGGATCCGGGCATGATTGTAATAAAATGGTAATTACCTAAATTATCAGTAATTGTGCGACCCGACATGCTGAAATATTTATCAATATATTCGCTATTTGGTTCAAGCAAAGTGTGATATTTTCCTGCAGCATTAGTTTGCCAGATTTCAATAACTGCGCCTTCAATCGGCACGCCGAAAGAATCAACAATTGTGCCTTGAAGAAAAATTACTTCACCATAAGCACGATAAAACGAACCAACTTTTTTGGCGAGATTGTTTGTAGTAGCAAATGTGTCCGGCATTGACAAATCAGCAGAAAAAAAACGCGAAGGAGTTGGTTTTTTTGGCTCAAAAGCTGATGGAACTGGTTTTGCAAAATTATTTACCACCTGACCTTTAACATCTTTATATTGCGGAGCTATTTCAACAGTTGTGGAATCTTCAGCCGCAAAAGTTAGAGATGAAAAAACTAGCGCAAAAATGATAAAGAAAAATCTGATCATACCTTTGGCAGCGTTACTCCTGTTTGCTTCATATATTTCCCCGAACGCATGTCATAAGAAATTTCGCACGGCTGATCACCTTTGAAAAATAAAAATTGGCATGCACCTTCAAAGGCATAAATTTTTGCTGGAAGTGGTGTGGTGTTAGAAAATTCTAAAGTTACATGACCTTCCCAACCTGGTTCAAGCGGAGTTACATTTACAATAATTCCACAACGCGCATAAGTTGATTTACCAACACAGACTACCAAAACATCTTTTGGAATACGAAAATATTCAACTGTGCGCGCCAGAGCAAAGCTGTTTGGAGGAATAATACAAACATCAGTTGTACGATTTACAAAACTGGTTTCGCAGAAATTTTTTGGATCAACTATTGCAGAATCAATATTGGTAAAAATCTTGAATTCGTTAGAAACCCGTGCATCATAGCCGTAAGATGAATTGCCGTAAGAAATAATTTTTTGACCTTTATCATCAAAACGCGTTTGATTAGCCACAAATGGTTCGATCATTTTTTGTTTAATAGCAAGTTCAGCAATTGATTTATCGGAAAGAATAGACATTTCTTCAAATTGAATTTTTTAAGGATTTAGCAAGAAGTTTCTTGCCTGTAAGAGGAGTGGTTTTTATAAAAAACAAATCTCAAAAGACAATTTAAGATTATAGTATTTTAATTAAATTAGATCCTGAAACAAGTTCAGGATGACGATGTTGGAAATACTAATCCTAAAAAAACTCCGTCATCCTGAACTTGTTTCAGGATCTGTTTAATTCACAAACAACCAGAAACTTTATTATTCATGCACGATATTAGTTACTTACGCGACATTCTAATTCTACTTTTTGCCTCCGTCGCAATCGTAATTATTTTCAAACAACTCGGCCTAAGCCCCGCACTTGGTTATCTGGTTTCAGGTGCCGCAATCGGGCCTTTCGGATTTGGAGTTTTAACTAGCACCGAAACTACAAAATCAATCGCCGAACTTGGAATTGTATTTTTGCTTTTTGCCATCGGTCTAGAATTAACCTTCAGCCGCTTGCTGGCTATGCGTAAATATGTTTTAGGCTTTGGTAGTTTACAGGTGATTTTAACTTCCGGCGTAATTTCATTAATCTGCAACAAATTTTTCCACATGAACCTCGACGCTTCAATCGTAATTGGAAGCGCGCTAGCTCTATCTTCAACTGCAATCGTAATGCAGGTTATTGCTGAACATGGCGAACAATCAACAAGGGTTGGACGCTTATCATTTTCAATTCTTTTGATGCAAGATTTAGCCGTAATCCCGATTTTAGTTTTACTTCCTTTGCTGACAAAAACTGATTTAAATGTTGCTCACGCTTTAGGCGGCGCATTGCTTGATGCCTGCATCGCGATGGGAATTATCTTTGTTGTTGGCCGTCTTTTATTGCGCCCAGTTTATCGTTTAATTGCCGAAACCAAAAGTGATGTTTTATTTTTAAGCTTCACTTTGATCGTAGTTTTAGGATCAGCTTTTTTAAGTAATTATATGGGGTTATCTTTTGCCCTTGGTGCTTTCATTGCTGGTTTGATGGTGGCAGAAACTGAATATAAATATCGCGTTGAAGAAGAAATTTTATCCCTCAAATCACTTCTTTTAGGCTTGTTTTTCATGACTATCGGCATGTCTTTCGACTTTGATTTATTGTTGAGCAGCTTGCCTTACATCGTGATGGTTTCAATTGGTTTAATTATCGTAAAATGCGCGATCATCGTTTTATTATGCCGCATTTTCCGTTTTCCTTTAGCTCCGGCAATCCATACTGGCTTGCTTTTAGCACAAGGTGGTGAATTTGCTTTCGTAGTATTTTTGATGGCAGTTCAGCAAAAATTTATGGAAATTGATTTATCGCAATTTTTGATGACCGTTGTTACTTTTACCATGGCACTTACTCCACTGCTTGCAGCTTTGGGACGTAAGGCTAAAAGCTATCTTTATACCAAAGAAGTTCTTCACGATAACAAACTTAGACGCGAAATTGGCGATGTCGAAAAACACGTTATTATTATTGGTTTTTCTAAATTAGGTCGCGTTGTTTCGTACATACTTCGTAAACGCGGCGTAAATTATTTAATTCTGGAAAATAACCATCGCATGGTGCGCATCGAAAAAAACAACGGCTACAATATTTATTACGGCGATGCTATGAATGTTGATATTTTGCGCCATATCGGCGTTGACCGCGCTGAATCAGTAATTATCGCGCTGGAAGACGAAACCGCCTGCATGAAAATCACTCGCTTCATCAATGAAAATTTCCCAGATTCAACCGTAATTACCAAATCTGAAACCATCAATAATGCCGATCGCTTTAAAAAAGCCGGAGCCAATTTGGTAATATCAAAAAATCTAGAAACCGGCCTGCAACTAAGCTCAGCAGCCCTTGCCTCCGTTGGCATGAAAAGCGCCGATATCAACAGCGCTCTTTCAGCTTTCCGTGATATTAATGATGACATTATTAAAGATGTGATTCTTTACGATGAAAGCGCCGAAAGTGGTGAGATTTTTAACAAGAAACCAGAAAGAAAAACTGAAGGTGAATAAAATTCACACTAGATCCTAAAAACAAGTTCAGGATGAAGATGTGGTAAGAATTTTTCTAAGTATTTTGATTGATGGTGGGGTTGGAAAAGCTCTTGAAGGAGGAAGTGTATTAAACATACTCGACCGACTGAGAGAGTTTTTCCAACCCCAGCAACGATCAAAAGACGACGAAAAATGGTCGGGGCGGAGAGATTCGAACTCCCGACCCCCTGGTCCCAAACCAGGTGCGCTAGCCAGACTGCGCTACGCCCCGACAGTAAAATTTTTCTTGAAAGTAAAATTTAAAAAAGGAAATTGTGATATTCGCGTTTCGTTCATTTTTTTCGAGGCGCGAAATAAACAAACAACCGCACCAAAAGTCAACCATGAAAATCACCAATAAAAAAACTTTTTTACTTTTCACATTTTTAACCCTTATCTTCCACATAAATTCCAGCTTTGCCTGGGATGGTTATGATTACGATAATAAAACCGCAATTGAAATCGGGCCCGGAAATTTAGTTCGCGAAGGCTCGGTCTTTCAGTTTTATGATTCAAAAATGGATAATTACCGCACCGGAAAAATATTATTCATGGATTCAGTTGCGGGTGGCACAAGACTTCAACTACAAGATCTCGACTCCAAAAAAGAGCGAACCTTTATCATGAAAGAACAACAATAAATTCAGCAAAAATGAAAGGAATTATACTCGCCGGCGGCAGCGGAACAAGACTTGCGCCTTTAACAAACATAATCAGCAAACAATTATTGCCGGTTTATGACAAGCCAATGATTTGCTATCCGCTTGCCACTTTGATGAATCTGAATATTAAAGAAATTTTAATCATTTCAACTCCGCAAGACACGCCAAATATTGAAAAATTTTTAGGCGATGGATCGGATTATGGATTAAATCTTTCTTACGCCGCGCAAGATGAACCCAAAGGAATTGCCGAAGCATTTTTGATTGGTGAAAAATTTATCCAAAATGAAAATGTCTGCCTGATTTTAGGAGATAATATTTTTTACGGCGCGGAAATAAATCACGAAAATTTGGAAGATAAAATTGCCCAAGTTGAATCTGGCAAAATCGGCGGATTAGTTTTTGCTTATCACATTTCCGACCCTGAAAGATATGGCGTTGTGGAGTTTGATGAAAATGACAGAGTCCTTTCAATTGAAGAAAAACCAAAACAACCGAAATCAAATTTCGCTGTTACGGGACTTTATATTTATAATTGTGATGTGGTTAAGATTACCAAAAATCTAAAACCGTCTGATCGCGGCGAGCTAGAAATCACCGATGTAAATATTGCTTATCTAAAAGAGAAAAAACTCGGAATCATTAAGTTAAGACGTGGATTTGCCTGGCTCGATGCTGGAACACCAGATTCACTTTTGGAATCCTCGCAATTCATTCATACAATTGAAAAAAGACAGGGATTGAAAATTGCTTGTATTGAAGAAATGGCTTTTAACAAAGGTTTTATCGATGCCAAGCAATTTGATGCCTTAAGAGAAAAATACAAAAAAGGTTCGCCTTATAGAAATTACTTAGAACATCTTATTTAAACAATCATTTCAAAGAAATTTAATAAATTATAAGAATGAAGAGATTAGTAATATTTGCTCACTACGATAAGGATGGCTTAATCGACGATTACGTCATAGATTACCTCAAAGAGTTAAAAAAATTTGCCCAAGATATATTCTTCATTTCAGACTGCAAAATTGATCAGGAAGAACTTTTGAAATTAGATGGGATAGTTTCTCATTCCATTTGTCAGAAACATGGTGAGTACGATTTCGGAAGCTATAAGAGAGGAATATTTGCGGCGAAGAATGAGTTACAAAATTATGACCAACTAATTCTTACTAATGATTCTTGTTATTTATTAACCACCCTAACTCCAGTCTTTGAAGAGATGTCTAGCAGGAATTATGTTGACTTTTGGGGGCTAATCCAAAGCACTCAGACATTCCCACTTCATCTTCAGAGCTATTTTATAGTTTTTAATAAAAGTGTTTTTCTTAGTGATGATTTTTTAACTTTTTTCTCTGCAGTAAAAAAGGGAAAATCAAAGATCGACATTATAAGAAATTACGAAGTTGGGCTAACCCAGACTCTCTTGAATTGCGGCTTTAAAAAAGATTCTTTTTTTCAAGAAATTTTTGAGAAACCACCTGCACATGTCTTACTTTCCAATCTTGTTCCTAGAGGGTTCCCCTTCATAAAAGTTGAGATGTTGCGGCAAAATATTTCGAGAATAAATCCCAAAGAACTGAGTAAGTGGAGAGGTTTTGTTGATAGAGAAAGAGCTCTAATAATAGAAAATCATTTAAAAAGATTTGAGCTCCATTCATCAAGAATTATCAATTTGGCACTAAATAACAAAGTTACTTTTCAATCATTGGTTAAGGAAGCGATAAATGAAACTAATGAATTAGTAAAAATTGAACTGCTTTCTAAGGCAGCCTCATTTGCTACCTATCATGTTTGTGGAGCTTTCAACTCGAAAGATATAGAGCAGGAACTATTAACGATATCTCAAAACCACTTTATAGAACTAGCTTCTAAAACACAAAAAAATTCCTTTCTTCATGTTTTTACTGAATGCTATGTCACCGGTGGACACACAAGAGTTTGCGAGAGATGGATAGAATTCTCACCAAGCAACGAGATACATTCTGTTATACTGCTGAAACAAAGTAGCGACATACCCAATCGTTTAAGAGAGGTGGTAAAAGATAAAGGCGGTAAATTTTTAGTTCAAAATAATAGCCATAACTCCATTGAAAAGGCTTTAGAGCTCAGAAAAATTGCATCTGAATATGATGTAATAATACTGCATGTCCATATGGATGACGTCGTGCCAATTATTGCCTTTGGAACAGAGGAATTTAAAAGACCGGTTATTTTTTTTAATCATGCCGACCACCTATTTTGGCTAGGTGTTAGTATATCCGATCAGGTCGTTAATTTAAGAACCTTTGCTAAAAAATTAGATATAAAATACAGAGGCACTTCCAAAAACTTTGTTTTACCCTTACCTATTCACGAAGTTTCTGTGCCTAAAAATTTAGATCAAATCGCCAAAATAAAACTTGGGTTGGGCTTTGCAGCCTCAGCAAAAATAATTTTAACCATAGCCGCTAGTTGGAAATTCAAACCGTTTGGCAAATATAATTTTGTTGAAATGGCATTTGAATTAGTTTCTAAAAATAAAGATATTGTCGTTCTTGCGATAGGCCCAAGTAGAAATGAAGAATTGTGGGATTTGGCATTTAAAAAAAGTGGTGGCAGAATAAATGCAATAGGATGCGTCGATAATGATGAGGTGGAAAAGTATCTAAGTATTGCCGATATTGCCATTGATAGTTTTCCCATTTCATCATTTACCTCAATGTTAGATGTGGCAAAATACGGCATTCCTTGCCTATCAATAAAAACTCCGCTTAATGAGATTGACACCTTCGTGGAAGCAAACATTTACTGCGCCGATCAAGAAGATTTGGTGAAAAAGATTTTACACATCCTCAAAACAAAATCTCGAAACAACCTACTTGAAATCTTGACTAAAAATCACTTCAAAGATTCTTTTAAAGAAAATCTAAAAAATCTTTATAAAGAAACTCCGCGTAAACATCGGGTACATGATTTTTTTGATGATAGCATGAGAACAGAAATAACAGATATGGAGCTATTACTAGCATCATTATCTTATACAGAAATCAAAATACCAAAAAAAACTCTTATCAAAAAATTCAAGATCAGTTGCAAAAAAAGAATTATCTCAATCAAGAATCTCCCATCAAGATTAAAAAAAAGTTCAAAAAAAAGAATATTATCCCTAACTAATTACATATCGCGGTGATGAACATTGACGAAAATAAATTTGATATCTTGAAGAAAAAATATAAAAAGGCTCACCTTATAGATCTTATTTGGAATCACTTGCTTAGAGATTAATTCAAAAATTACCCAATAATAAAATGAAGAGACTAGCAATATTTGCTCACTATGACAAGCAATCCATTATTGACGAATACGTAATATTTTATTTGGAATCTTTAAAGAAAAGTATCGATAAAATTATTTTTGCTTCCGACTGTATTTTAAACGCAACTGAATTAAAAAAAATTAATCATCTAGTCTTTCAAACTATCTGCGAGAATCATGGAGAATATGATTTTGGAAGCTATAAGCGAGGTCTAGCCCTACTTATAAAACAGTTCCCAAACGAACTTTCAGAAGCTGATGAATTAGTATTTGCGAACGACTCTTGTTACTGCTTAAGAGATCTTGAGAATATTTTTTTAGACACTGAAAACAAGGATTGTGATGCTTGGTCCCTTGGAGATGACTATGAAAACCCTCATGCTAACAGCTTTTACAAAACAAAGAAATATTACCTGCAAAGCTATTTTATCGTTTTTAGAAAAAGTGTTTTTTTAGAAAGTTTTTTTCAAAACTTTCTCAGTGGGGTAAAAAAACTAGAACATAAACACCAGATTATTTTTGAATATGAAGAAGGACTTAGTCGACTTCTAACCGCAAATAACAAGAAATTATTTGCTTATTTTTCTGCAAATAGAGTATCTCATTATATCTGCGATCACTACTTGAAGCAAGTTGAGGAATTGGTTGATCTTATAAAAAAAACTTCTCATTGCAGCGAAGACGAGGCATTTTCTATTATCAATGGCAGCTTTGATATTTCACGCATGAACTACATCCATTCTAACAAATTTTATTTTCTTTTAGAAATTGGATTTCCACTGATCAAAAGAGCGATCATCTGCAAGAACATCAAAACATTCGACAGCGAAAGATTGACATTCTTCTGGAAAGAAATTGTAGAGAAATTAACGCATTTTAACACTGGGATAATCTTAAATCACCTAGATAGAATTTCGGTAGAGGCTAAGAAATCATCAGACTTTGCCAAGTTAGCTAATCCTTCGCCTCTTTATCGCAAACCAACTCCGCGATATCAATCTATGCGTCAAATACTATCCGCTAGAACTTTATTACAAGTTAAGTGCACAAAAAATAATCGTCTGATTATCAAAATATTAAAAATTCCTTTAATTAGGTGTGCGAAAAATAATCGCTTTATTATCAAGATATTAAAAATTTCTTTTTTTAATCGATATTTAATTAGCGAAAAATTTCTTCACCATTAAAAAATAAATAATTACTAATTTTGTAAATAACTATGCAGCGCTTCTTCCCATCTTCTCAACATTTTACTATTTTCCATCGCTGAAAATTTCGGTCTTTTGGCGGGGCGAGGAAATTCAGCGGTTGCAACCGGAATCACCTCAATTTCAATTTTTAGAATTTCAAAAATCTTTTTGGCAAATTCAAACCAACTCGTAGCACCGCCGCCGCAAATTTGATAGGTGCCAAAAGGCATATTTTTCTCAATTAAGTTTTTTACGCCATCCGCCAAATCAACCGTCCAAGTTGGACAGCCGAATTGGTCATTTACAACCTTAATTGATTTTTGGGTTTTGCTTAGGTTGATCATGGTGTCAACAAAGTTTTTTCCGTTTTTGCCATAGAGCCAACTTGTTCTTGCTATGTAGTGTTTGGGGTTTTCTTTTTTTACATTTTCTTCACCCATAAGCTTAGAAGCGCCGTAAATATTGAGTGGATTTGTTTTGTCGCTTGGCAAATAAGGCGCGCCTTTTTCGCCGTCAAAAACGTAATCGGTGCTAATATAAATCATCGGCACTAATTTTTCATTTGAAGCAATTGCCACATTTTTTGCTCCTTTTGCATTAATCAAAAAAGCTAAATCCTCATTGGTTTCAGCATCATCAACTTTGGTGTAAGCTGCGGCATGCAGTACAAAATCAATTTTATTTTTGGCAAAAAATTCTCGAACCTGTGCCAAATTTGTCACATCTAAATCGGCTTTATTGGCTTTTAAAACATTGTAACCTGAATCAAAAAATAACTGCGCCGCATCTTTTCCAAACATACCGCCAGCGCCTGTAATCAAAATAGTTTTTTTCATCTAAAAAAAATTTGGCAGATCATTTAAAAAAGGTAAAATCTGATCCTTATCAGAAACAATTGGGTTTTTCACCTTCCAATCAATTCCTAAAGTTGGGTCATTAAAACGAATTCCAGCTTCTGATTTCTGGTCATATTCGCCGCCCGACACATCGTAGGAAACTTCAGCTTCAAAAGAAAGCACTGAAAATCCGTGAGCAAAGCCAACCGGAATGTATAACATCACCTTATTTTCAGCGGAAAGATGGATGCCAAAAAACTTTCCATAAGTCGGAGAATTTTTGCGCAGATCAACCGCCACATCATAAATTTCACCCTGCAAACATCTGACTAATTTTGCCTGTGCACTTTTGCCAGTTTGAAAATGCAAACCACGCACCACATTTTGAAAAGAGAATGATTGATTGGTTTGAATAAAATCATCAGCCAAGTTAAACCCCTTGAAAGCAGAGGCTTTGTAAGTTTCAAAAAAATATCCGCGACTATCTTTGAAAGTTTTTGGGACAATGATTTTTAATCCCGAAAATTGGTTGGTTTCAACTGTGAAGTTCATAATTTTTTTAATTGAAGTGACTATTTAAATCTATTTTTAAAATTTGAATCCCGAATAATTTTATAAAAAGCTTGCCATATTTAAGCCTAATCAAAAATAGCTTTTTGTGAATTAAGTATCTGCTGAAGTGGTTGAATATGTGATTAACTCTGAGAAGATTATCCAAACCAATTCTGCGTACGAGATTGTTGTTAATAATTTTAAGATTTTTATCGCTAATAAAATCCTTGAAATGATCAGCTGTAAAGCAAGCAAGAACTAAAATTTTAATTTTTAAAAAAGGATATCCCTCGCTAATCAAGCGCTTGAGAATTTTTTTATTACTGATGTCTTTGAAAAAAATCTGACCAAAAAAACTCCCTACCTTAAAACCACTTTCGGTTAAAGCTTTAGTCAAACCAACCTCGTATTTCTCAATTACATCATCAATCGAATTTTCTTTTTTGACGTTATTTAAAAAACTATCAAAACCCTTGTCTTTAAAAGCCTTAGACCCGACAATAAAAAAATAACTATGAACGTGATTATGACCATATTGAAAACTTTCTGCGATACCCCAGAAATCTAAACATTTTTTAGACATATCTTCAAAAATCTGAGTCAAATCTTTGATCAAATAACACGAATCATTAGCAAAAATTATCTCTTCAATAGTATTTAATTCGTTGAGATATTTATCTTTCAAAAGATTAAACCCTCTCTTGTAACTTCCAAAATCGTACTCTCCATGCTTAACGGCAATCACATCAGAACATATTATCGAAATTTTTTCTCTCTCGCTATCTGCAAGATCTCCGTCTGAAACAAAAATTATTTTTCTCGAAACCTGTGCCAGCCCCAACAAATAATTTACTACATATTCGTCAATCAGTTGCTCCTTATCAAAATGAGCAAATATCGCGATGCGTTTGTTGGAAGCGCTCATATCTATCCTCTGCTATTGCCATTTTTATCAAAAGCTCTTAAACCAATAAAAAATGCCAAAGAACCTGCGCAACCTCCAAGATTTTTTACCAACTTTTCCGCATCAAATCTTAACGCAAAAACCAAACTCTTCACCAAATAAACCAGAACAAATTTAAATGCCGAGCGTTTGGCGCGCAGCTTTCCTTTGCGCAAATATTTCCAATAAAGCTTTGACCAAGATAAATGCCAACTTTTTTTGTAGGTCACTTTTAGACTAGAGCCAGAAGACTTTCCGCCGCCGCCAATGTGAAATGCGGTTGCTGAAGGAATAACAAAATTGTAAAAACCGTTAGCCCTAACTCTAGCACAAATTTCATCATCTTCGTAATAAAGAAAAATCTCCTTATCGAAAAATCCAATTTTTTTCATCGTGGCAACTTGCATAAAAAGTGCAGCACCGATTAAAAATCTTACTGAAAAATTGCCGTCGATTTTTTCGTAATACTTATCTTTTATGCCCGCCAAATCTTGTTCCATGTTGGCAATTTTTTCTGCCAATTCTTTTTGCTCTAGTGGAAAATTATTAAGAATCACTGGCCCTGCCATTGCGACAAGCAGATTTTTCTTCATCACCTCCAAAACAATCTCAATATCTTTTTCAAAAATGACTGCATCAGGATTTAAGATCAGCGCAAACTCTGTTTCTACCTGATTCAAAGCCATATTATTACCATTGCCGTAACCAATGTTTCTTGGCAATTCTTGCACCAAAACTTGTGGAAAATTTTGTCTAACAAATTCTGCAGTGCCGTCTTTGCTGGCGTTATCTACAACCACGACTTTGTATTTTTCAAAATTCAAAACCTCTAAGCAGCTCTTAATAATTTTAGCGCTGTTATAGGTTAAAATAATAATGGTTAGGTTTAATGGCATTTTTAAAATTATTGATTGGCTAAAAACCAACTTACCGTTTTATTAGTTAATTTATTTTACGAATACGCCATTTAAGTTGAGGATATCGAGTTCAGTTTCTCGAATCACTTTTGCCATAAATCAAAGCTGATTTAAGAATTAGAGTCCGCTTTAAAGTAAGCTCTTCTAGCTATTTTATCTATCATAGCAAAATGATCTTTACGTCTTAAAATGTAGTCTTCCTTCTTAAATATAAAATGAAAATTCTCGTAATCTTCTTTTACAATAACTGATCCCATTCTCAGATGAAAATTGATGACTGATTTATTATTTTTTCTAACATCAAAATGTGATTGAGAAAATCCTAAAGTGAAAAAGGCATATTCATAAAGCAAAATAGCCGATTCAAAGCTGGAGCGCATTCTTTCTTCGGGTAAAATAATCCAACTCCCCCAACAAAAACTATCTTCAATCAAATCATAAATTCGAATTGTGCCAACGGGTTTATTAACTTTATTTTCTATGATAAAATACCATTCCCGAGAATTTTTGCGCGATGTAATCCAATTTCTCTGTTTAACAACATCATTTTCAACCGCAGAAATATTTTTGTTTAAAGCTGAATCTGTTCTTAACAATAAAATGAACTCCGCATCATTTTCTTCAACTATCCTAAAATTAATATTTTTGCCTTCAATTGTGGTTAGTTTATTACAATTCAAATCCATTTTTAAAAATCCGTAATTTTAATTTTTAATATTTTTTTCTTAAAAAAAATCATCGGTACTTGATTATAAATTTATTAAAAACCACGTCACCGTTTCTTGCAAACGCTCTTCAAAAGATTTTGAAACCTTGTAACCAAGTTCTGCAATAACTTTGGCATTATCAATCGCATAACGCTTGTCGTGGCCCAAGCGGTCTTGAACAAAATTAATTTGTTTTGCGTAAGATTTTTTGTCAGCGCGTGGTTTTAAAACATCGAGAATTTCACAGATTTTATAGGCAATTTCGATATTGGTTTTTTCGCATTCTCCACCAAAACAATAAGTTTGCCCTATTCTTCCTTCATGTAAAGCTTTTAACAAGCCGTCAACGTGATCTTTTACAAAAATCCAGTCGCGGATATTTTTGCCATTACCATAAATCGGAATTATTTTATCCGAAATAGCAGAGCGAATAATTGTTGGAATTAGTTTTTCGCTATGTTGATGCGGTCCGAAATTATTGGAGCAATTTGTGACGATCACCGGCAAAGAATAAGTTTCAAACCAAGCGCGCGCTAAATGGTCGGAAGCCGCTTTAGAAGCGGAATAAGGTGAATTTGGTTTGTAAGAAGATTCTTCGGTAAATTTCGGATCAGATTCTTCGAGCGATCCATAAACTTCATCGGTTGAAACATGTAAAAAACGAAATTGCGATTTTTTTTCTGCGCTCAAATTTTTCCAATAATTAAGCCCGCAATTAAGCAAATTAAAAGTTCCAACAATGTTAGTCTGGATAAAACTTTCCGGAGATTTTATTGAATTATCGACATGCGATTCGGCAGCGAAGTGAACTATATAATCAATTTTTTCATCGACTAAAATTTCATTAATCAATTTTTGATCGATGATATTTCCTTTGATGAATTTCAATGAATCTAGGTTTTTTATTTCGGCTAAATTTTGCATATTCGCTGCGTAAGTAAGCGCGTCCAAAACTATTGCTTTATGTCCAAGTTGAGCAATTTTAATTGCAAAATGGCTGCCGATAAACCCTGCGCCGCCGGTGATTAAGTAATTTTTGATTGTCATTTTTTTATGTCTAAGAATTTTTGATTATTTACTTGTTGTAACACCGCATAGACCCCGTCGTAAAGACGGGGTGACAATGGAGCGAGATCTTCCCAAGCTGTCAAGACGGGGTGACAATGGAGCGAGATCTTCCCAAGCTGTCAAGACGCGGGTGACAATGGGGGGAGATCTTCCCAAGCTGTCACCCCGTCTTTACGACGACTTCCACTCGATTTTGAAACATATTTAATTACCCAAGGTTACTAGAAATTTTAGAAAACTGCACCCAGTTTTTCATGATTAATTTTTTCGCGCGCCAGAAAATCTGAAATCTTTCTAGCGGTTTTTTGGCATATTTTAATTGTACGGCGATTGTTTCCAATCTTTGCTTCAAAGCGTTTGCCGAAGAAATATTTTCACCAGTATGAACATTAAAAACCGCTGAAATGTTTATTGGATAAAAAAGTTTTTTCGCCGATGCCAAAGCCATGTTAAGTTCGTAATCCATGCAATAACGATTTCTTTCGTTAAATTTGAATGAATCAAAAATCTGACGGCGATAATAAAAAGATTCTCCCGAACCAATTGGTGCATGCTTTATCAGGTTTCTTTTGGTAACGCGAATTGTGGCGCTCGCATCAAATGTGTTAAATAAACCTACGGAATAACTATTAAAATAAAGCACATCAAAACTGGAATTAGCTTGGGCGTAATAGGCCATTTCGTTGAAAAAATTCTTATGAAAAAAATCATCCGCACTCAAAAAACCAACAACATCGCCACTCGTATGTTTTAGGGCAATATTTCTGGCGTGAGAAATTCCCAAGTCTTTTTCCTTGATCCATTTTATGAAATGCGGGAAACGCGATTGGTAATCAGCAATTATTTTATGAGTGCCGTCAGTTGAAATATTATCAATAATTACCAACTCTTTTTGTTCGTAATCCTGCGCCAGGAAAGACTCCACAGCTTTAGGCAAATATTTAGCCTCATTAAAAGTTGTGATGATAACCGAAATTTTCATGAAATATTTTGTAGAAAGTTTTGAAAGGCACGTGTTTTATTAGATAACTAACTTATCTCTTCAAAATTTTAAAAATCAAAAAATATGTCAGACTTAGTCCCTTTTGATCAACGCGATGGCTTTATATGGTATAACGGAAAATTCGTTGAATGGAAAGAAGCCAAAGTACACGTTTTAAATCACGGCCTTCACTATGCTTCATGCGTGTTTGAAGGTGAAAAAATTTATGACAAAAAAATCTTTAAATGTACCGAACATTCCACGCGTTTACATGCTTCAGCAGAAATGATGGGTTTTGAAATTCCTTATTCGATTGAAGAATTAGATAAAATCAAAAAAGAATCTGTAGTTAAACAAAATATCCAAGACGGTTACATGCGCGCATTTGCTTGGCGTGGTTCAGAAAAAATGGCAATTTCGGCGCAACATAACAAAATTCACGTAGCAGTTGCCTGCTGGCCATGGCCGCCATATTATTCGGAAGAAGCGCGCAGAGCCGGATTAAAATTAAAATTCGCTAAATATAAACGCCCTTCTCCCGAAACCGCACCAGTTGCAGCAAAGGCCGCTGGACTTTACATGATTTGCACAATTTCCAAACATGAAGCCGAGCGCGAAGGTTATAATGATGCTTTGATGTTGGATTATCGTGGTTTTTTAGCTGAAGCAACTGGCGCCAATTTATTTTTGGTAATGAAAAACGGCGAGCTCCACACGCCGCTTCCTGATTGTTTTTTAAATGGAATTACTCGTTTAACTGTAATTGAACTGGCAAAAAAACGCGGAATTAAAGTTGTAGAACGCCACATCAAACCAGAAGAATTGGCTGATGCAAAAGACGTTTTCTTAACCGGAAGTGCTGCTGAAATCACCAGAATTGGCGCGATTGAAGATAAACATTCTTATCCTGAAGCCAGCCAAATTACATTAGATTTAATGGATGATTATCACCGCTTGGTGCGCAGCTAATGAAAGAAAAAATTCAGAATCTTTTTACCACCATTTTTCTGGGATTTTTTTGCTTCACTGTTTTTGAGGTTGCGACCTCAAAAACAGCTGCTTCGCAAAGTAATTATTTCCGCGTAAAATCGCATCCGCAATTTGATAAAAAATTCGCCGGGAAAACTCATGTTCTTGATGGCGATTCAATAAAAGTCGGATCAAAAGAAGTTCGTCTTTATGGACTCGATGCGCCGGAATTTCACCAAACTTGTTTTGATGAAAAAAATGAAGAATATCGCTGCGGTCAAGCTAGTTATGATTTCTTAACTAAACTTGCTGAAGGAAAAGAAGTAAATTGCATCTATTCCGGCAAAGACAAATATGACCGCTTTCTTTCAAAATGTTTTATCGATAAAATTTCGATTAATGAAGAAATTGTAAAAAATGGCATGGCGGTGATTTATAATTTTACGGAAAGTAGTGAAACAATGAATGCTTTGGAAGCGCAGGCGCAGAAGGAAAAATCAGGAATTTGGAAAGGCGCTTTTCAGCTTCCGAAAGATTATCGCAAATCGCATCCAAGAAATTAATATAATCATTCAAGTTGAAGACATCGAACTTTCGATGTCATGCTGAGCTTGTCGAAGCATGATTCAAAGAACTGACCTGAATCATGCTTCGACAAGCTCAGCATGACATCGAGTTCGGCTTTTTGAATCATTTGACCATATAAACTAAATAGATTCTAAAAACAAAATGAACAAAATCAAAGCTGCAATCATCGGCGCATCAGGTTATACGGGTGCTGAACTTATCAGAATTTTACTGAACCATAAAAAAGTGGAAATCAGCGCTTTAATCGCCAATAGCAATGCTGGACAAAAAATCGAACAGCTTTATCCGCATTTGGTTCATTACAATTTGCCTGATTTAAAAAAAATTGAAGAAATCGATTTTACTAAAATTGATGTGGTTTTTGGCTGCTTGCCGCATACAACTTCGCAAGAAACTTTTAAAAAACTTTTATCTGATCCAAAAAACTCTCACCTAAAAATCATCGATCTTTCTGCTGATTTCAGGCTGGAAAATCCTGACGATTATCAAAAATGGTACGATCACGAGCATATCGCCAAAGACTTACAACCACAAGCAGTTTACGGCTTGCCAGAAATTCATAGAAACAAAATCAAAAAATCAAATTTAATCGCTTGTCCAGGTTGTTATCCAACTTCAGCTTTACTGCCTTTAATTCCACTTTTGGAAAATAACTTAATTGAAAAACATGATATTATTATTGATTCTAAATCAGGAGCCACAGGCGCTGGCAGATCACTAAAACAAGGCAATTTATTTTGTGAAATTAATGAATCAGTAAAAGCCTATTCAGTTGGCAAACACAGACATATGGGCGAAATTGAACAAGAGCTGGGAAAGGCTGCCAATGCTGTAATTGAAATTGATTTCACACCGCATTTATTGCCGATAAATAGAGGAATTATTTCGACAATTTACGCTAAAATTAATCCAAAATTTTCAATTGAAGATGTCAAAAATTGTTTACAGACTAAATATGAAGACGAACCTTTCGTAAAAGTAATTGAAGGCGATCCAAATATTAAAGATGTTGTTGGCACAAATTTTTGCATAATGTCAGTTAAAAAAGCCAGAACTACAAATAAAGTTATTATCGTTTCAGTAATTGATAATCTGTGCAAAGGTGCTTCTGGTCAGGCTGTACAAAATATGAATATTCTTTTTGGGCTTGATGAAAAAGAAGGTTTAGAATTAGCTCCGTTATTTCCTTAAATAAATGCCTACTATTTTCTCACCAATCACTTCACCAGTTCGAGCAGGAATTTCAGTGATTCGAATATCTGGTCCACAAGTTGTTTCTTGTTTGCAGATTCTTGGATTTAAAGGAAATCCTGAGCATTCAAAGATTACATTTCAAAAAATTCGTGATCCAAAAACGTCAGAAATTATTGACGAAGTTTTAGTTTCTTTTTTTCAATCACCAAAAAGTTTTACTGGCGAAGATGTTGCTGAAATTTCAATTCACGCCTCACCTTTTATCGCTAAAAAAATTTTTGAAATTTTATCCGACCAAAAAAATTGTCGCTTCGCTGAAGCTGGCGAATTTTCCAAACGCGCTTTTTTAAATGGGAAACTTGATCTTGTTCAAGCTGAAGCAATTCCTGATTTAATTGCCGCTGAAACTGCAGCTCAACACAAACAAGCGCTGCGCCAACTTGAAGGAAAATTGGGTGCAATTTATGAAGATTGGCGTTTTCGACTTATAGAAATTTCGGCGATGATTGAAGCGGCGATTGATTTTCCCGATGAAGATTTACCAAAAAATATTATCGATAAAGTTGAAAGTGACGTTGAAAAACTAAAAAACGAAATCGCTTCCCATTTGAATGATAATAAAGTTGGTCAAAAAATTAAAGATGGCTTGAACCTTGCAATTATTGGCGCGCCGAATGTTGGAAAATCTAGTTTAATAAATTTTTTAGCTCAAAGCGAAGTGGCGATTGTTTCAGAAATTGCCGGAACCACGCGCGATGTTGTTGAAACTCATTTATCAATTGCTGGCGTTGCGGTTAAAATTTCTGACACTGCTGGAATTCGCGAAACTGAAGATAAAATTGAAGCGGAAGGAATTCGTCGCGCCTTAAAAAAAGCCAGTGAAGCAGATTTAAAAATTTTCTTAATCGATGCAAAAAATCCGGTTTTACGCGCTGATTTAATTGATCAAAACACGATTATTGTCGTGAATAAAATTGATCTAGAATCTTTTAATTTTGATGGCGCCGTTGGAATCTCTTTGACCAACAATGTAAATACGACGCAATTACTTAAAAAACTGGAAGAAAAAATCCTCGAATTAATCCCTAACCACAATTCTCCACTCATAACTCAAGAGAGATATCGCTCTGCTTTGCGAAATTCTGTTACAAATTTGGAAAGTTTTTCTCTTGAAAAAAACATCGAGCTTGCAGCCGAAGACTTAAGAATGACGGCACGCGAGATCGGAAAAATCAACGGAAAAGTTGATATAGAAAATATATTAGATGTGATTTTTTCGCGCTTTTGTATTGGAAAATAAGAGTCGCTATCTAAAATCAATTTCAGAAATCTTTATAATTAAAAATATTAGACTAGAGAAGTGACGCTAATAATAATGCCATCCATTGGCTCATTAATGCTCGATTTTGGTAATTTTCTCTCCCTTCACCCCGCTTTAATTAATGAGGTTGCGGGCCATGCTTTGGCGCACCAGCTTTACAGTCACATTCGTCGTGCTGGTCGTGGTCGAGTTAGCCGCAGACAAGCTAGAAAAATGTCGAATCGGAAAAGACGTTGGTTCGTAGATAATATCATCATGCATCATAAAAGATTGCATGACAGAAACCGTGAACTCTTAATTTCCAATGCCAGAACCCGCGCCCTTGCTAGACGTAAGGCTCAAGAAAAACAACCACCAATGGGAGCATCACCAACTTTACAAAAAGATCGCGATCAACCAATCAAATGGCGCGATACCGTGAGCTTAAAACAAAGAGGTGCTGATCTCAGAGGTCGTTCTGATGCTAGAAAATTAAGAGCTAGAAGTAGATGGTTAACGGTTGCAGCGAGCGTGGCAAGTTAAAAAATAGATTTACAAGAGAAGTTTTAATAGAAAGCTTAAGCAATTAATCGCGATGATAAGGATGGCCTTCAATAATGGTTTGGGCGCGATAAAGTTGCTCGGCTAAAACTGAACGCACCATTAAATGAGGTAAAGTCATAAGTCCGAAAGAAACTTTTAAGGAAGATTTTTTTAGAAGTTCTGATGCTAAACCATCAGCGCCGCCAATTACGAAAGTTAAATCAGAATCTCCAGCAACAGCAAAATCAGAAATTAATTTAGCAAAATCGCGACTGGCAAATTGTTTGCCTTTGTCATCAAGTAAAATCATTTTTGAACTTGGTCGCCAAGCTTTTAAAATTAAGGCTCCTTCTCCTTCTTTAATTTTATCAACCGACATGTTTTGGGAATTTTTTAATTCCAATTCGCGCAGCTCAACTTTCCATTTCAACCTTTTTAAATAAGTTTCAAAAACAGCTTTATGCGGCGAGTTTTCGAACTTTCCGATGGATAAAATTGAGACGCGCATGATTAAAATTATTTTAAATTTAAACTAAGTTTGAATTTAGTTTTATTTGAATTGCTGCGCATGGGATAAACCCGTGCATCCGCAATAGATTTATTTATTTTAAGGATCTATAATGAAGCTAATTTAGGAATCTGAAATTTAATATTTTAAATATATGAGAATCGCAATTTATCCCGGAACTTTTGATCCGATCACTTTTGGTCATCTTGATATTATTAAAAGAGCAAGTGAGCTTTTTGATCATTTGATTATTGCCGCTGCAAAAGATAATTACAAAAATCCTCTTTTCACGCTGGATGAGAGAGTAAAATTGATTGAGGAAGAAACGCAATTTTTAAATAAGAATAATAATATTACGGTAGAAAAATTTGAAGGTTTGTTGGTGGAATATGCTAGCAAAAGAAATTCAAAAGTTATTATTCGTGGACTTCGCGCCGTTTCAGATTTTGAATATGAGTTTCAAATGTATGGCATGAATTCGAAGTTGAATCCCGAAATTCAGACTATTTTTTTACCAGCTTCGGAAACTAATCACTTTATTGCATCGAGATTGGTAAAAGAAGTTGCGAGATTAGGTGGAAATATTTCAGGATTTGTTTCACCGAATGTGGAAAAGAAATTGATGGATAAATTAGGAAAATAACAAACAGAAAATAAAATAATGATTATCAAAGACGAAATTTGGATACTTGGAGACAACAGACCCGGAACGGTTTCACAAAGTATTGGATTAGCGGAGGAAATTGGGTTTGATTATAAAATTATCAATCTCACTTATAATTTCTTAGCGTTTTTACCCAATTTTTTATTTAGCCGCTCAATGATTCGATTAACCAAAGATGTCAAAAATAAGTTCCAGAATCTTGATTATCTTCCAAGCATTATTATTTCAGCTGGCAGAAGATCTGCGCCAGTAGCGCTTTATTTAAAAAAATTATCCGATAATCGCACAAAAATTGTGCAAATCATGAATCCGAATTTGAATTTTAATAAATTTGATTTCGTGATTTTACCAAAACATGATGAAGCTGATGAATCTGCACATTCCAATTTAATCACCACAATTGGCGCACTTACCAAAACTAACGAAAAATCAATTGCCAAAGAACGCGAAAGATTTGCCACTTGGTTTGCTGAAATTAAAAAACCAAAAATCGCCTTAATGCTTGGCGGCTCTTCTAATAAAACCAAATTTACCACCGATTCTGGGATTGAACTAGCCCAAATTATTTCTGAAATTTGCAATAATATGGATGCAACTTTGTTGGTTTTAAACAGCAGAAGATCGGGCGATGAATTATCGCAAGCAGTAAAATCAAATCTGAATTGTGATTTTAAATTTTTCGACTGGAAAGAAACCAAAAATGAAAATCCTTATCTGGCAATTTTAGGATATGCTGATTTTTTTGTGATTACCGGCGATTCAGTTTCGATGATTTCAGAATGTTGTTCAACTGGCAAACCAGTTTATATTTTTGATGAACAAGAAATTTCTTCCAAAAAACATCACAAGTTTCATCAGAATCTAATTGCCGAAAATTATGCCAAAAAACTTTCACGAAATATTTATGAGCTAGAAAAAAACTCTTCTTCCAAAAAACTTTTGGAAACAAAAAGAGTGGCAAATTTAATTAGAGCTAAGTTTTAGCTTGATTAAGTTCTTGCTGTTTTTAGCATCCCTTTGAATTTTATTTAAAATAATCCCCAAGCAAATAGTCTCTAGTCTTGATCAAGAATTGGTTTAAAAAAATCCAGCATCAGAAAATCTGCGCCAAGACGGCAATTTTATTGCTATTTTTTGCCCTTTCTTCTTCCTGCACTGATCAAGGTTGTATTGATGCCAATGATTTTGGTGAATATGAAAGCCAAACAATTGAGGTTTCTGCCAACTCTCAACAAGAGAAATGTACCTATGATGGCTCGAAAGAACTAACTGATTCAACTCAAGGCAGCGGACTTAAATCATGTCTTGCTTCCGGTAGCACCACAGTTTATGATGAAAACGGCAATTCTAAAAGCAGCGCTAGCGGCTGCTATGGTTTTAATAATGATGCTGCTTATAAAAATTTATGTGTTACTACCTGCGTACAGAAATGTTTGTCCGACACTGGAGTTTCTGGAAGTCCTGAACCAGATTGGGTTTCAACCGACAAAAGATCAACTACTGCAAATAGCGGCGTTACAATCAGACCTGGATCAGAAATCATTATACGCGCAGTTGGGACAATTCATTTAGGTGATATTATAAGTTATAATCCAATTCATGTTCAAGCTACCAACCCTATTCCTCATGCAAAAAAGGCAGCTTGGTCAAGTGGATCTACTGATGTATTTTTTGATGTTAGAAACGGACAAACTATTAATTTGAAGTTTAGCGGTTTATGGTCTGACGGCACTTATAATGTAGGTTCTGGAGCCGGAACAATTAGCAATGCTACTTATACTGGCGCACGCAAAATTATTGCTTACGTAATTCCTCATCCAGAGGGTTATAATTTTGACACTTCTCAATCAAGCGAAAAATCCGGAACCAAAGGAGTTCCACTTTTACCTGATGCTCTAGCTTGGACTTGCGACTATAATGGCGATTCTTTAACAGAATCAACTTGTCATAATACTTCTTACACCGCTTATCCAGCCGAATATACCAATGCTAATAACTCTTTAGCCAAAGATGTATTTCCTTTATCTTCTGAAGACGCAACTGCTATTCTTACATCTTATGGCGGTATTATTCGTTGGACCGGAGATAACTTAACTTCTTTCACCGACGACGATGTTTTCAAAAATTCTAATATAGCTTGCAATATCAACGGAGAATGCAACAACTTAGGTAACATTAAATCAACTTCAGGGAAAATTCTTGGAGATCTTTCCGCTACCCCAGTCACAATTGAAAATCCTACTTCTGATACTGCTTTCCGAGTTTCATTCAAGTCTCTTCTAACTGACAATTCCTCCTGCAATGTTACATTAAAAGTTAAAGATAGTAACGATGTTGAATACTCAACCGCAGTTACAAATAGCGGTTGGAGCGACGATAAAGAAATTCCACTTGAAGTTGGAAAAACACTTTCGGTCGCACAACTTGATTCCCTTGGCAATTGTGGCAAAGCTATTGGGGTTAGATTTAATAAATACCACGAATTAAAAATGCAAAAATCTGGTTTTGTCAAATTTACCATGCTTAACGGCAGCGGCAGCAGTACTTGCAAAATTAAGGCTCGCATCATGAATCCGAAAGGAACTTTTGATAATGACCCTTCTAAAAGTGACATCTATGAATATGATGATTTCGCTACGGCAACATCCAAAGATCCCCTTGCCGATTTAACCGTATCTGCATCTGCAACAAACCCGATAAATTGGTCAGAGTTATCTTTTGTTAGAAAAGGACAAATAATCCGCTTCTCACCTAAGAGTTGGGATGGAACATGGACAACAAGTGTTGGACCCCGCCAGTGTGGTATTGGAATGGCAATGATGATTGAACCAAGACCAGCATTACTTTGCAAAGGAACAGCCACTGATTATGTTTTAAATACAGCATGCACCCAAGAATATAATAGTAGCGGAACATTAATCGGCTGCAAAGCATATGCCAGCGAATGTTCTGACAGCGCATCTACAGCTAATTATTGTCCACTTACTAATTGCCAATCAACCGTAACTTGTCCTGACGGCGTTTATCCTCTTTATCAGAAAGGAGCCTGTACATTAACAGCACCAACCATAGTTGCCTGCCCTTCAGCCTCTTATACTGACACCATCACTTCTACAACCTGCACCGCTTGCTCTAAAAAGATGAAAGATAATGCTGAACGGGCAGGTAAAGTTGAAGTAAATAACATGATTCAATGTTACGACCTGGAAAATTACACCAGCAAAGTATCATCAATTCAGGAAACTGGATATACCGATGCAGAACTTGCAAATCCACTAATTACCAAAGGCCTTGCCAAAATTAGTGCGTTTAATGGCAGTTATGGAAATCTTGAAAACTTTGTTGATTCTGGAAACCGCGATTCAAACGGCAATAATAAAATCTTCCAACTCAAGCAACCTCTGACTTTTGGAACAGAAGGCAGGTTAAGATTTTTTATGCTTGATGGTTCTGATTTTAATGGTAATGATGGCGCCTATGATGCCTACGAAAACAACACTGAAAGTGGTAACTCTTATACCGGCTCCAATGGTTTTAAAATCAGTCTGTCCGGAATGCTTGATTTTGCTAACGGTCAATGGTTGCAAGCGCGTTTATGCTCAGAAGATAATGATAGTGGAATACTTTGTAAAAACTCCAATCCGATTTCTGTTAGCGATCAACCACAATTAATTGAGATCACTCCAACTGACGGCGCAACGCCAGCGGGAACTCCACCAAATATTTTAACAAGTTACGGATTTGATGGCTATGGCAATATCATACGCAATGATAATAATCTTTTAGTTGTTGACGGAACCACCAAGGATTGTACTGCAAATAATAATGGCGTTGCCTCAGTTGCTGGCGCTAACTTCTACTGTCATACTTACCAATATTTTTCTGCCTCTGCCCTAAAAGCAAAATCAAAGAGTGATCAAAGTTCTATTGAAAGCTCAATCCAAAAATTAAGACTAACTTTCAAGATTCTGGATCCTGAAGTTACCAATTGTAATATCTCTAGTGGAGTAGATGCTACTGGAGTAGATGCTACTGGTAGCAAACTTGCAAATCCAGCTTATCGCCCAAATAGCTGCAAAGTTAATGCAGGTAGCTCTGCAAACGACGGTTATTATTCAGCATCTGATGGCACGTGCGAATCAAACTCTTCAAATACCGGCTCCACTTGTAGCGCCAATGACTTAGCTGGATCCTGCATAAAACAATATTACTGCGCCAACAAATATGGTAATAATAGTGGCTCATATTTCGTTAACGTTAAAGTAAAAAGTGAAGTTAGCGGCACCATTTCCAGCATTATTGGCGGAGTGATTACTCCTGTAATTGAAGTTATGGATGGCCCAAAAACACGTAACTGCAGCACAACTGGCAACATTTTCTCAAACGATGGCGTAAGAACTAATAATTCTTTATATGTCGCAAGCATATCTAACACCGGTGCCACCTGCGTTGCAAGCGATGGCAATGAGTGCACTAAACAATATTATTGCAAAAAAGCGAGCCTTGGTCAGGCAGAAAGAGTTTATAAACTGGTCATTGCTGATGCCAAATTCAAGGCAATCGTAACCATGTGCTTCGTAGTGATGTTTAGCTTTTACGGCGTTGGCTATCTAATGGGAACCAGTGAATTAAATCACTCCGAGATTATGAATCGCATCATCAAGATCGGTATAATCTATCTCTTTATTGGCGAAACCGGTTGGGACTGGTTCAATAATTTAGTAGTGAGGTTCTTTAAAAATGGTACCGACTACCTTGCCTTCATGATGGCATCATCCTTTGACAGCTCAAGTAATCACGCCGTCTCTGACGCAATCGCCAATAGTGATTATTATGATAAATCTGTTCTTTTCAGCAGCGTCGATAATGTTTTCAGCATGTTCTTCTCTCAAGCTGTTCAGAAAAAAGTTTCCGCTTTGTTATTTGCCAGCATCTTCGGTTGGGCCTACTTAATCATCATCTATCAAAGCTTCATGCTTTATGTTTACTCAGTTGCAAATGCCGTATTACTCTATTTAACCGCGCAGGTATTTATCTCAATCCTCTTCACTTTAGGTCCAATATTCCTCATATTCACACTCTTCAATCAGACTAAGGAAATGTTTGATAATTGGCTCAAGCAATTGATCGCCTTCTCGCTACAACAAATTTTCTTACTCACCACTCTCGCCTTCTTCAACATGTTAATGTATGAAGTTATTAAACTTTCGCTTGGTTACAAAATCTGCTGGGATGAAGTCTGGACCATTAACATCATCACCCGCATAACATTATTATCATTCTGGACAATTGCTTCGTTGCCAGCAAGAACCAATGCCCAATCTGATGTTGGAAACATTGGAAACCCAGAAGGAATTCCATCATTATTTTCAATTCTCTTTATTTGGGTAATTGCATCACTAATGAATAAATTCATTGGCTTTATGACAGATCTTGCCGCTTCAATTAGTGGCGGTTTATCAGCCAGTTCACTTGGCAAAGGCATTGCTGATGCAGTTAAAGGAGCTAGCGATATGGCTAAAAAAGGCCGTCAAGATTTATGGAACAAAACTGGTGGTCAAGCCATACAAAGAATGGATAAAGCTCTTTTTGATTCTGGAGCCATGGCTGATAAGGAACGCGACGCCCGCAAAGCCAATAATGCTAAAGACTTCTCAAATAAAAGTGCCCTGGCAAAAGCTGGTAACAAAGCTAAAAAGGATTATATTGATAAAAATAAAGTCGCCCTTTCCGGCATGAGTAAAGAAGAGCAAAGAAAAACACTGAAAGGTGTTGAAGATGCAGCTCAAACCAAAGCAGGCAAAGATCTTGGCTTGAATAATGAGGACATTGATAGATTGAAAAATGACAAAGGCTTCAAATTCGAAGGAGATACTCTTGGTGGAGCTGCTGCCAGCACTCTTAAACAAAGATTCATGGGCGGTAAAACTCTCAATGAGTCTTTAAGTGACAAATCATCAGATCTTAAACTTTCTGTTGCTCAAGCTTCAGGAAAAGGCTTGAGCACCGAAGATGCTAAAACACTCAAAGATAATATTGCCAAAGGCAATGTTGATGTCGAAAAAAATACTGCCGCAAAACTTTCAGATGCAGCTAAAACCGTCAGTGGCGCAACTGGAGCGGTAGGCGGCGCAATGAGTAGTGCAGCAAGTGGCGCGAAAGCTCTTGCAACAAGCTCAGAAGCAAGACAAAAAGCAGCAACAGCAGCGAAAGGAGCTATAAAAGGAGGGTTATCAAGTGCCGGTGGCGCAGTTAGTAGCGCGGCCACAAGTACGGGCAATGCAATCTCAGGAGCAGCATCAAGCGCAGCAACGACAGTAAGTGGCGCTGCTTCTAGAGCTAAAGATTCAGTTGTTACTGGAGCTAAACTTGCCGTAAACGATCCAAAAGAAGCCGTAAAAATTGCCGCTGGAGCAGCAAAAACGGCTGTCACTGCGCCATTGAAAGCAGCTGCTGGAGTAGTATCAAGTGCAGCAAATGCAATGTCATCAGCCGCTGATACTGCTGAAAAAATGGCAGATTCAAAAGGTTATGAAGCAACTAAACAATTAGAAAAAGAAGGTGCTATTAATAGAATGGCCGCAGGAACAAATTTTGCTCGTCCAGATGAAGAGAAGAAGATGATTCAAGACAGAGTGAAACAAAATGAAAATGAGAAAAAATCTCAAATCAAAACACCTGATTTAAATACCATGACCGGCATCGCCAAAGAAGAAGCTTATAATAAAGAAATTGCCGCGATTGATCCAAATGCCAGACTCTCTGAACAAATAGGAGCAAGAATGACAGCTGCAGCCAAAAGATATAACCCAATGGGCAAACAAAGTGCAGAAACCAAAAAAGACTTGCTCAAAGCCGCCCAGGAACAAGGAAAAGAAAAACTGGTCACAGTTAAAGGTGAAAAAGGTAATTTAGAAAAAGGTCGCGCAACTGCGATGGAAGATTACGATAAAGCTACTGACGCAGTTGAAGATTATAAAAAACAACCTGAATTCACAGAAAGAGCTGAGTTAGTAAAAGAACTAACTGAAAAAGCTCAAAAAACTCATGAAGGTGTTACCGGTACTTTACCAAGAATCTTCAACTCTGCCGCCAGAAAAGAAGATAAGGAAGCTAGAAAAGCTCAATTCGAACTCAGACGAATGGGTGGTGCTGAAGATTCAAAACTTGCCAAACTTACCAAAAAACAAGATTTGGCCGGTGCTGCTGTCAGACAAATCGATACCAAGTTGGCCAATGTTGAAGAGAAACTTAAGGCAACAGAAGAATTTGACACCGCAGCAACAACCGCTAGTGAAATTAGCGAAGAAGGTCAACAAAGAGCTGATTTACTGAACAATAAGGAGGAAGAGCTAAAAAAATCAGAAGAAACAACATCAGAAACCATGAATCCACTTAATACTTCTACAAATGATGGATCAACGACAGGAACAGCAGCAGGAGGAGGAACAACAGGAGGAGGATCAACCACCAGCGGTTCTACAACTTCAGGAACTGGCACAGCAGCACCTAGAAATAAAAATATTTCCAACTTTATAGATAACCAAACTGGAGCTGTACAAACAATAGCCGATAAAAAAACTGCCGCCAAAGAAAAAGTAGCAATGGCAACGACAACAAAAGAAGAAGCTGCCAAAGAACGCCCTCCTCTTATGAAAAGAATGGCTGATAAATTAACCTTAACCGGCAAATTAGATCCTAAAGAACAATCCTATCAAAATGCTGTCAAAGAAGAAAAGGAAAGCAAAAAAGAATTAGATAACGTGAAGAGACTTGGCAATGCAGTTGAAAAAGCTGATGCTCTTTCAAACCACGCCAGAGACTTAATGGCAAAAGAAGATGCAGCAAGAGACACAGACTCTAAAAACCAAACTCCATATAGCGGATCTTATCAACGCGCTGAAAAATTAGTTAAAGAATATGACAACTTGAAATCGCCAGAAGACGCAGAAAAATTTGTGAAAGAGCAAGAGGAAAGATCAAAAGCAATTGCCAAAGCTAGTGAAGACTTAGACTCACCTGAAGAATTCAAAAAATTCGCCGAAAGGTTTGATGGATATAATGGCAAAGATGAAGATAAATAGAAAATTTATGAAAAATAAAAATTCTAAAAATGCTTTCACCATTATCGAATTTTTAATCGCACTTTGCATTATTTTCATAGCTATTGCCGGCATTTTCTTTGTTAAAAAAATAATCAAAGAAAATAATGTAAAATCCCTCATCATGCAGATCAAAAAATATGATGCTGCACTCAATAATTTTACTCAAAAATACCAAGCCCTTCCTGGAGATCTTAAAAGTACCGTCACTTACGGCATCACCGAATATAGCACCGATGGTAATAACGATAATATAATTACAGATAGAGTGCAGCAAATCCTCATGGCTAATGGTGAAATAACTAAGTTCTGGCTCCATTTATCAAAAACAAAAATGATCGATGAAAATTATGATGGCAAAGATGATAGCGATGCAAAAAACGGCAGCACTTTTCCACTTAGTAAAATCGGAGAAAATTCCGGCATTGCGGTTTTTGGAAATGAAGGAAAAACTTTTTACCAAATTGGTTTTAAATTTGCTGATACTGATCGCCTTTACACAAATAATCGCAGCCTGAAAAGCGAAGAAGCTTTTTTGTTTGATCGAAAAATGGATGATGGAAATCCGCAAAAAGGCAGAATTATTGCAGTTGGTGGCGATATGTTAAATGTTCCAACAAATGAAGAATGTGTGAAGCTTGGCGAATATAATCAAAGCACAATTAGTCCAGTTTGCCAATTGAGAATTGAAGCAAGATAGTTTTACGCTTTTGTTGGAAGATGTATTTTGTACATACAAACTCACTCTTACATAAAACCCGCAAGAAACATTATAAATTTTCAATCAAAAAACTTCTTAAAAAAACCCGACCATGAATAAAAAAAACTTCATGACACTCAACGAACATTTTGTCGAACTTCGCAAACGCGTAATTTTTTCTCTAATATTTTTCATCATCTCTTTTTCACTCTGCTATTTTTTTTCCGAAAAAATTTACGAATTTTTATTGCAACCTTTCGCAGAAATTTCACAAAATAATCAGAATCGTAAATTGATCTACACCAGCCCCACTGAAGCGTTCATGACCTATCTAAAACTTTCTCTTTCATCAGCATTATTTTTTTCTTTCCCAATTTTTGCGGCAGAAATTTATCTTTTTTTATCTCCAGCTTTATACAAAAATGAGAAAAAAAATATTCTGTTAACATTTTTTTTCGCTCCACTTTTATTTTTATGCGGCGCGATTTTTGCCTATTATTTTATTTTGCCAGTCGCTTTTCAATTCTTCGCGAGCTTTGAAATTCAAGGCTCCGCAACATCCGCTTCACTTCCAATTCAACTTGAAACACGCATTAGTGAATATTTAAATTTTGTCACAAATTTACTATTTGGATTTGGCATCGCATTTGAATTACCAATCTTGTTGCTTTTTTTAATTAAAGTTGGTTGTTTGTCCGCCAATGATTTAAGAAAGAAGAGAAGATACTGGATTGTGATCATTTTTTTAGTGGCCGCCGTCCTTACTCCCCCAGACATCTTGAGTCAGGTTAGTTTAGCAATTCCGATGATTTTATTATTCGAAATTGCAATTCTTATTGGTAAAAATTTTAACAATAAAAAGTAAAAAAATTATGGCCCCTATCAAAAAAGTAGTTGAGAAAAAAGCTCCAGCTAAAAAAACTGTTGTAAAAAAAGCTCCAGCTAAAAAAGTAGTTGCAAAAAAAACTGTAGCTAAAAAACCAGTTGCTAAAAAAGTAGTTGCGAAAAAAACCGTTGCTAAAAAACCAGTTGTTAAAAAAGCTCCTGCTAAAAAAACTGTAGCTAAGAAAAAGTAGTTTTAGAAAGTAGAAAATCTAAAAAGTAAATGAAAAGGCGGGATCTCCAACGAGATCCCGCCTTTTTCTATTGATTCTTTTGACACAAGACGAACTTGATTAGAATTACAAATGTTAACTATGTTTATAAAATCTTTTCCGCACCTTGAGAAACACCAAATAACTTTTTAATTGTAATTTTTACCGGCGAAGTATTTGGAGTTCTGGCTTGGTTTTCTGTATTTACAATGTCACACAAAATATCCAGCGAAACACCGCCATCTGAACACATGCAGATTGCAAAAGTTTTTTTATCCAACTCTTCAATCATTTTACGATTGATAATTCTTAATCCACCAGATTTAGAAAATTTACGCGAGAATATGAAAAGGCGATTCAGAATTTGAATATATTTATTAATGCGCGGATTTTTATGAAATGGGATCGTGCCATTCATAATCTCTTCATCTGTAGCATTGATCAAATAATCAAAAATCAATTCCGCCATTTCTGCGGTTTCTTCTTCAATCTTTTGGAAAACCTCGCTGATTAATTGCAAATTGGCGATGATTTCTGCCGAGGCATTATTTGGAATTGATGATGGAACATCAAGATTCTGGTTCACTAAATCATTTTTTTTAGTAGCCATATTTTTAAATAAATTTTTTAAGCAATTGAGACATTTCAGCAAAAATCGGATTTCCTGATTCTAGTCTGGACTTTACAAAACCAAGAACCCGCGGCAATAATTTTAAATAATCATTTTTACCATCACGCATCGAAAGTCGTGAAAAAATTCCAACTATTTTTATGTTTCGCTGCAAAGATAAAATTTCATAATCGCGCGTAAATTCTGCTTTATCGCAATTAGATTTTTCTAAATAATAATCAAAAAGTTTTAAGCGATTTGCAGAATTAACATCACGTCTTGCATCTTCAAGAAGCGAAACCAAATCATAGGCTTTTGATCCGATAACTGCATCTTGAAAATCAAGCAAACCAACTTGTTTGTAGCCTTCGCGACTTGGCAAAATCATTAAATTATCAGCGTGATAATCACGCAAAACCAAAACTGAAGTTGAGTTTTTTTCCAAATGATTGCGCACGCCGTTAAATTGACTTAATTGGTCAAAAAGCTGAAACCATAAAAATTTAAACTGGGCTTTTTCTTGTAAAGTTATTTCCTGTTTTTGCGAAGGTATGTACCAATCAATAAACAACATTACTTCGCGGAAAAGCAAAGCGTGATTGTAAAGCGGCAAGTTTTTGGGTGCTTCCAATTTGTGCAATTCAAGCAAGCAATCACAAGCTTTTTCATAAAGCGCCAGCTCTTGCGAGTCATCAGTTGCAAGGACGCGGCCGTAGGTGTTATCATTTAAATCTTCTAGAAGTAGAAAGCCTAATTCTTCATCGCGGGCAAAAATTTTGGGAGCAGAAAAATTATTTAAAACCAAAAATTCATCAATCTTCGCAAATGGTCGCACATCTTCATAACCGGGAGGTGCAAACATTAAAATGTTAGTTTCTTCACCAAAAAAAATTCGGTAATATGAGCGAAAAGAAGCATCTCCGGCGATTTTTTTTATCTCGCAATCTTTGATATTATTTTTAGCAAGAAACTCGCGCGCTTGCTTTTCATCTAGGTTAATCATGTTTTTAGAAATCTAATTTAGAATACCATTCAGGTGGGTTTACGTTGGGAATTCGGTCTTTTAAAATTTCGCCGAAAATTTTGTGCGATTTAATCAAGCTATACCAATCTTTCGCCGGCAAATAATGATGCCAATTAATATCGCCAAAATAATCCAAAACTGAAATTTGCGCCGCAGCAGAAAAATCAGCAACCGAAATATGATCTCCGCCTAGGTATTTTCTGGTTTCAAGCAAATATTCAATATAGCTTAAATGAATGTTTAAATTGCGTCTCGCAACTCTCAAAACTTCTGAATCAGGAGCATTAACTCCGGGTAAATAGCGGTTAAAATGACGTTCGTTTAAAACATGTTTGCTAACTTCATTATAAAATTTTTCATCAAACCAATTTTGTAAACGACGCACTTCCGCCCTTGTTACAACTGAATCACCGATGAAATTTTTGGTTTCTTGATGTTTTTCTTCAATATATTCAACGATTGTTGAACTGTTTGAAATTACTGCCGAATTTGCATTATCAAATAATACCGGCAAGGTTCCGGCTGGATTCATGGCGATAAATTCTTTGCGTCTTTCCCAGAAATTTTCAGGAACCAACTCAAAGCCAATTCCCTTCGCAGCCATGTGAACTCGTACTTTGCGCGAAAATGGACAAAGTGAATGATGGTAAAGGCGATACATAATTTTGGATTTTAGATTTAGGATTGGTTATTTTTCTTGTGATGAGATTAGATAGATCCTGAAACAAGTTCAGGATGACAGATTTGGTAGATTTTTCTTCCCTCGTCATCCTGAACTTGTTTCAGGATCTATCCATAATTTTAGTAAACTTTGTTATATCTAACTAGAGTTTGTTATTAAATTTACAAAAAGCAAAACTTGAAGCTAAATAAATTAATTCCAACTTTAAATAATTTGTAATTCCCATGTCCAAAAAAATCGCCTTAATTGACGGTTATGGCTTCGTATTTCGTGCCTTTCATTCTTTGCCGCCTTTAACCAGACCAGATGGCACACCAGTTGGCGCGGTTTATGGTTTCACCAATATGCTAATTAAACTTTTAGCCGGACTTAACGTAACCCACGCTGCTGTTGTTTTTGATTCAGGTTCTAAAACTTTTAGAAATGATATTTATCCAGCTTACAAAGCCAACCGTCCGCCCTGCCCTGAAGAATTAATTCCACAATTTTCAATCGTTCGTGAAAGTGCAGAATCATTAAATTTATCGATACTTGAAAAAATAGGATTTGAAGCTGATGACATCATCGCAACCATCGCCAAAAAAGCGGAAGCTGAAGGCTACGAAGTTTTAATCGTTTCATCTGACAAAGACTTGATGCAGCTAGTTGGAGAAAATATCCACATGTATGATTCGATGAAAAATCGTATGATTGGAATTGAGCAAGTTATAGAAAAATTTGAAGTGGGCCCCAAAAAAGTTTTAGATATGTTGTCATTAATTGGTGACGCATCGGATAATATTCCCGGTGTAAAAGGCATTGGCCCAAAAACTGCTGCCGAATTAATTAAGCAGTTTGGAAGTTTAGAAAATATTTTCGAAAATCTGGATCAAATCAAGCAAGAGAAGCGTCGCCAGCTTTTGACCGAAGGAGCTGAAAAAGCAAAACTATCAAAAATTTTAGCGGCTTTAAAAGAGGATGTGGAATTAGGAATTAGTTTAGATGAATTAGAAATTCGCGCTCTTGATCCACATAAATTAATTTCATTTTTGCAGGTTCAGGGCTTTCATTCATTGATTACACGAGTTCGTAAAGAATTTGGGATTTCAGAAAATGTCGAAGTTCGAGCGAACGAAAAGATCCAAAATCAAGTTCAGTATGACGCAAAGAGAGAGATGAGTTCATCTTCAAACTCCCAACATCGTCATCCTGAACTTGTTTCAGGATCTAGCGTGTTTTCATCATGCAAAAAAACTTTAATTTCGTCTCCCGAAATCATCGCGCGACTCAATAAAGAAGGATCTTCAAATGGTTTGGTCACAATTGATCGCGATAAAAATTTTATCACAATTTCAACTTGTAAATCAGGCGAATCGCCAAAAGAAATTTTTTATTTCGAGATAAAAAAATCCGCAAAAACTACAAATCAAAATCAATCTTTTGATTTATTCAGTTTTAATCATGAGCCAGAAAGCCTTGAAAACGAAGGTTTCAACATCAAAATTTTAGAAAAAATTCTAACCGATGATTCAATTAAAAAAATCTTTTTTGATGCCAAGAATTTCCTAAAATTCGCCAAAACAAATTCTTACGAAGATGTTGCGACTATTCATCATCTCTTAACTTCCTCGGTAAAAAATGACTTACGCGAGCTCATAGATCTTAATCTCAACGAAGATGTTGAACAATTAGGTTTTGGTAAAATTTTTTCTGAAATTGAAAAAGATCGCGAACCAGAAATTTTTTCTGACCTTGATAAAAAAACTGAATTTTTAGCTTTTAGAAATTTCGCAATTTATCAACTTTATAAATTATTCGCGCCAAAAATTACGCCCGAAAAATTAACTGAAACTTATCTTTCTTTTGAGCGCCCATTAATTGATGTTCTAGCACAAATCGAAACTAATGGCATTAAAATTGATGTAGCAAAATTACGCCAACTTTCACAGGAATTCGGTAAAAAAATCGCCGAATTAAGCAGCGAAATTTACGCACTCGCCGGACATGAATTTAACATCGCTTCGGCCAAACAACTTTCAGAAGTTTTATTTGAAAAAATGGGTTTGGCTTCCGGCAAAAAATCGAAAAAAACCGGCGCGCTTTCAACTGGCGTTGGCGTGCTAGAAGAGCTTGATGAAGCTGGACATCCGATCGCACGAAAAATTCTTGATTTTCGTAAATTTTCTAAATTGAAAAATACTTACACCGATGCTTTACCAGAAGAAATTAATCCGCAAACTGGCAGAATTCACACTCATTTTTCTACAACTTCCACAATTACCGGACGCTTGAGTTCACGCTATCCAAACCTGCAAAATATTCCGATAAAAAGTTTGGAAGGTCAAAAAATCCGCGAAAGTTTTATTTCAGAAAAAAATCATTTTTTAATTTCCGCCGACTATTCACAAATTGAACTGCGCGTTATTGCTCACGCCGCCAAAATCGAAAATTTAATTACAGCTTTTAAAGAAGATAAAGATATTCACCGCATTACGGCAGCACAGGTTTTTGGCGTTGCTGAAGATGCAGTTGATGATTCTTTGCGCTCTAAAGCTAAAGCAATTAATTTCGGAATTATTTACGGAATCAGCGCTTTTGGTTTAGCGCGTCAATTAGATATTTCGCGTCAGGAAGCGGCGATTTATATCAAATCTTATTTAGAAACTTATCCGGGAATTGATATTTCGATGAAAAATTACATCGAATTGGCACGGAAAAATGGCTATGTGCAAACGCTTTCGGGACGCAAATGTTTTATCCGCGATATTAATAATAAAAACCCAATGATTCGCGCTGAAGCTGAAAGATTGGCGATTAACGCCCCGATTCAAGGAAGTGCGGCTGATATTATCAAAAAAGCGATGATTCGTTTAAGTAAGAGATTTAAGGAAGAGAATTTAAAATCAAAAATTATTTTACAAATTCATGACGAATTGATCGTGGAAGCGCCAGAAAATGAAGTGGAAATTGCGACAAAGATTTTGAAATATGAAATGGAAAATGCGGCGATTTTAAATGTGCCGTTAAAGGTTGATGTGACTGTTGCCGATTGTTGGAAGTAAATACTAAATTTAGAGCAGGACGAGGTTACAAAACCCTTCCTGCTCCAGTCTTAACTTTTAACCCTTCCAACAATCTCTTCAAAATATTTCTCCAACGCCTTGTAAGAAAATTTATCATTTACCTTCGCAAAGGCGTTCGCAACCAATTTATCCGCCAATTCCGGCTCACTAACCATTCTCAAAACCGCATCAGCAATTCTGTTTTCTACACTTTCCAAAGGCTGCAAATTCACCATCAAAGCATCAATCTCATTTCTCAAAAACTCTTTTGGGCCATCAGCATCTGTTGAAATTATCGGCTTGCAAAACTTCATCGCTTCTAAAACTACCAAACCAAAAGTTTCACGCTCCGATGACATTACAAAAATGTCAATCGATTCGAAAAATCCTTTTTTATTTTTCATCCAGCCCAAAAATTCTATCTGGCTTTCAATATTTAATTCCTTCACCAAATTGCGCAAATAATCCTCTTGCACACCAGATCCAGCAAGTTTGAAAACAAATTTTTTATTTAAATTATTTGCCTTAGTAAAATCTTCCAATTTTTTTATCGCTTTAATCGTAAAGTAAAAACCTTTTGCAATATCGAGGCGACCCATTCCGCCGAGGATAATTGTTTCCTTATTTTGCAAATCAATTTTCGATGCAACTTTTGGCGCATCGCTCAAATCAATCGCATTTTGAATCACGAAGCTTTTGGTTTCACTTTGTCCGGCATTTATGGTGCGCAGAAAAATTTCCTTATTCACCGAAAGAATAATATCAGCGCCGATTGAACGCTTCACATTCATGCTGTGATTTACGGCGATTAAGAAAGTTTTTTTATTTTTGATTTTGACAATTGCGCGTCGCGCTAAAACAGTTGATCTTCCAGCATGAGCTATCACCGCATCGGCATTAAATTCTTTTAGAATTTCATGAATTTTTTTAACTGTAAAAATATCATAAAATCCCAATTTATTGGGAACTTTTTTTACCGTAATTCCTAAATTTTCAACTTCAGCTGCGTAAGGCGCATCATTTTTTATGATCGCTAAAATTTCATGACCGAGATTTTTCAAAGCCACTGAATAATCAATAAAAGCCTGCTCCGCTCCGCCATTTTGGGAAGTTAAAATTATGTGAGCAATTTTCATTTGGATAATTTTTCTTGAGCTTTAAGACTTGAAACCAATGGATAAAGTCCGGCGAGAATTGCAATTAGAACCCCCAGCGCACCTTCTTTATAACCTTTTTTGAAGAAAAAAGATTTTATGAAGCGCAATTTAAAATTGACGATTACTCTAAAAAGGCCGACGCATTTTGTTTTATTTTTAGAAATCATGTCGTTAGCACGCCAGTTGGTGTAGCGGTTAAAACGGGCAATGAAATCAGAAATATCTTCATCAACTAAATGGATAATTGGATTTTGAAAATATTTTATTCCGGCACCTAAATCACAAGTCGGGTGAACTTCTTTATCTTCATGATATTTTTTTAAACCCTTATAAGCCAAAGTCTGGCGACTCAACACACACAAAGTTCGAAGCCAGCCATATTTTACGTGACGTTTGCCAATGTAATTAGCAATTGGCACAATTACAGCGCAAGGTGGCGAATTTTTTATCGCCAAAATTTCTTGCGCCAATTCCGGCGAAACTCTTTCATCAGCATCAATTTCAAAAATCCATTCATGGCTGGCAGAATTTAGCGCCACATTACGGCGCGCGCCTTCAATTTTCCATGAACCTTCAATAATTTTATCGGTAAATTCCAAAACAATTTCTTTGGTTTGATCGGTACATTTATCAAGCACAACTACGATTTCATCAGCAAATGAAAGACTGCGCAAACAATCAGCGATTTTCTTTTCTTCATTATGCGCCACGATGACAGCAGATATTTTTGACATGGTTTTGGTGAAAAAATAAAATGATAATTGACATGCGAGCGAGCCAAAATAGGTTGGTTGGTCTAGAAACTGTTTAGCATATTTTTTAACCACAGATTTTGGCATATTTTTAGCGCTTTTTTGACAAAATTTTGACGAATATCGGAATATATTTGGAGAAATTTTGTCAAAAAATAAGCAAAAATAGGGCGAAATATGTGGTTAAAAAATATGCTAAACAGTTTCTCAGCAACAAAACTAGGTTGTCACCCATGCAAATGTCAAAAAGAAAATTCATTAAAAATGTTTGTCTTTCTTCGGCCTTTCTTCTTGGCGCTTGTAAAATCAAGAGCTTAAGTGGCATTACTAATTCTAAGTCAAAATCTTTTGGAGGATCCATGCACAAAATCGAATTACCTAAATTGCCTTATGATAAAGGCGCTCTAGCTCCTTACATCTCTGAAAATACCATGAATTTTCACTATGGAAAACATCATCAGGCTTATGTTACTAACTTAAATAACTTAATTGCTGGCACTGATTTAGATGGAAAATCTTTAGAAGAAATCATCAAAATTTCTCATGCCGACAAAGCCAAAGCCGGAATTTTCAACAATTCAGCGCAAGTTTGGAATCACACTTTTTACTGGCATTCAATGAAACCAAATGGCGGTGGCAAACCATCTGCTGATGTTTTGAAAAAAATTGAAGCCGATTTTGGTTCTTACGAAAATTTTGTAACTGAATTTAAAAATGCTGGTGCAACTCAATTTGGTTCAGGATGGGCTTGGTTAGTTTTGGAAAATGGCAAATTGAAAGTTACTAAAACTGGCAATGCTGAAACTCCACTCACAACTTCTGCAATTCCATTAATGACGATGGACGTTTGGGAACATGCTTATTATTTGGATTACCAAAATGCTCGCCCAACCTACATCGACACTTTCTTAAACCACCTAGTAAACTGGGATTTCGTTTCTGAAAATTTAAAATAGCCAAGTTTAGAAAAATGGTTGCGGATGCACGAATTTACTTCGTGCGTAGCAACTTAATTATTCTAAATTCAAATGAAATTTGAATTTAATTAAAATCAATGCGCACAGCAAAAATCGAACGCAACACCAAGGAAACTAAAATTAAAGTTGAAATAAATCTCGACGGAACCGGTCAATTCAAAGTTGATACTGGAATCGGATTTTTAAATCATATGATTGAACAACTTTCACATCATAGTTTGATCGACATCACTTGCGAAGTAAAAGGTGATTTACATATCGATTTCCACCACACAACTGAAGATGCCGCTTTAGCAATTGGCGAAGCTTTCAAACAGGCTTTGGGCGATAAAAAAGGCATCACCCGTTTTGGTCATTCTTATGTTCCGATGGATGAAACCTTAACGCGCTGCGTTATCGATTTATCTGGTCGCGCTTATCCAATTTTTAATTGCGAATTTAAACGCGATAAAGTCGGCGACATGGATTCTGAATTATTTCGCGAATGGTTTCACGCTTTCGCACAAGCCGCTGAATGCAATTTGCACATCGAAAATCTTTACGGCGTTAATAATCATCACATTGTTGAATCATGCTTCAAAGCCTTGGCAAGAGCGCTTCGCGTGGCAATTACGATTGATGAAAGAAAAAAAGATGCGATTAACTCCACAAAAGGGGTTTTGTAAATACAATCTTTAAAAAACATGACGCTTTTAAAAAAAATATCCGAAAACAAAAACGCCACCAAGCCTGTAATTTACGGCATTTCCAGCCTTGAACTCACAGATGAAGAAAGGAAGTTTTTTTCTAAAAACGGTGCACTTGGTTTCATTTTATTCGCCCGCAATATTTCCAATAAAACTCAATTAAAAAAATTAACCGATTCTCTGCGCGAATTAATGCAAGGCGAAATTCTGGTTTTAGTTGATCAAGAAGGCGGTCGCGTCGCGCGCATGAAAGAACCAGATTGGAAAAAATATCCCGCCGGAAAATATTTCTCTGATCTTTACGAAGAAAATCCATTACAAGCCGAAGAAGAATTATATGAAAATTTTCAAGAAATCGGCCGCAATTTAATTGACGCCGGAATCAATGTCAATTGTGCTCCGGTGCTTGATATTTTAACTGACAAAACTCACCAAGTTATTGGCGATCGCGCTTATGGAAGAAATGCCAAGCAAGTTGCAGATTTGGGTCGCAAAGTTTGCGAAGGTTTGCTTTCGCAAGGTGTTTATCCTGTAATTAAACACATTCCCGGTCACGGCCGCGGCACTTCTGACAGTCATTTAGAATTACCAATCGTTGATGCAACTTTGGAAGAATTAAGAAAAACTGACTTTCTAACTTTCCAAAAATTACGCGACCAAAAATTTGCGATGACGGCACATATTTTATTTTCAGCAATCGATAAAGTTAATTGCGCCACAACTTCTAAAACCGCGATTGATTTAGTCAGAAATGAAATTGGCTTCAAAAATATTTTAATGAGCGACGACGTTTCGATGAAAGCGCTTAAAGGCAATTTCCACGATAAATCAAAAGCCATTTTAAATGCCGGCTGCGATTTGGTTTTACACTGCAATGGTAAAATGGATGAAATGCTGGAAATTAATTCGGCGCTGCCAAATTTAACTGATGAGTTTTGGGGAAGATTTACTCATTAAACCTAAAAATAATAAATTTTAAAAAATGAAATTTACTTTTAATAATGTCGGCTTGATTGATAAAACGAAGTTAGATCTAGCTGATTTAACTATTATTTGCGGAGAGAATAACACAGGCAAAACTTATGCCACTTATTCGATTTATGGATTTTACTATAACTGGAAATCTCATTTAAGAGAAGAATTGCAGCTTATTTCAAAAGAAGCTTTGAAAGAATCAAACGGCGTTCAAATTGATCTCAATAAAATTTTTTTAGGCAAAATTAATGAATTACTAAAAAAAGCTTCGGAAAAATACTCAAAAAACTTAAATCAAATTTTTTCTTCCGGCGAAGAATTTTTTAAAGACTCAATTTTTCTAGCTGAATTAGGAAAAGAGCCTTTAGAGCTAAACTTTACGAAGGATTATCTTGAAGAGATTTCGGATGCTAAGGGAAAGCCACTTGCCACAATTGAGAAAAAAGAAAATTCTTCTATTTTAGAAATTCTGATAACCAGCAATGAGCAGCAGGATTTAGATTTAACATCACGTATCGCCTATGCTACAGCGCAAATTATTTTCAAACCCTACTTTCCTGACATCTTCATTTCCAGCACCGAAAGAACTGGTGCAGCAATTTTTTCGAAGGATCTTAATTTTAATGAAGCCAGAGCTTTAGAGGTTATAGCTCAACAAAAAGATAAAAAGACAAAAACTAAAAATGATATTCCTTTTGGAATGAAGATGTTTAGAGGAATTTTTGAAAACAGATACCCCCAACCAGTCGAAAATAACGTAGAATTTATTCGCCACATCGAAGATCTTGAAAAAGATTCAAGCCAAGTTTCAAAAGATTGCCCAGAAATAATTTCAGCTTTTGAGGAGATGGTTGGAGGTAAATATAGACTAGTAAAAAACCTTGGAATTCGATTCTTTCCAAAAAGATCTCTTATCAAAAAAGGCTTCTCTATGCTTGAATCTTCAAGTGCAATAAGAGCTCTACTTGATATTAATTTTTACTTGAAATGTGCAGCTGAAAAAGGCGATATACTAGTTATCGACGAACCAGAACTTAACTTACATCCAACTAATCAACGCGCATTTGCCCGTTTAATTGCAAGACTTGTTAATTATGGAATTAAAGTTTTTGTAACCACTCATAGCGATTACATTATTCAAGAGCTAAATACTCTAATAATGTTAAATGCTAGAACTGATCACGCCAAAAAAATTCAGCTAAAGTACAACTATAAAGACGAAGAGTTGTTAAGTTGCGATAAAATAAAACTCTTCACTACTACTCCAGATAAGAAAACAAAAACTTATAAACTAGTAGAATCTTCGGTAGATAGAGAAAAGGGGATTGAAGCTAAAACTTTCGACAAAAATATAGACGAACTAAATATAATTCAGCAGTCTATTTACTACGGAGTAAAACAACACCAATGAACGAAAATCTAGAAACAATCAAAAACGCACTACAAATTGATGAAAAAAGTTTCGCTTTAGGTAGCCAGCACAGTCACTTTTTAGTACAAGAAAGAAAAAATTTTAATCAAATAGAGCCAAAAAACTGTCTAAAGAAAGTAACTATAGAAGTTCAGAAAGGATTTAGGGATTTCTTTGCATTTAGTCCAGACGACTTTCTTAATGGCAAAAATTTAAAAAAGAAAAAATATCCACTTCATCCTCTTTTATCAAATACTGAAGACTACCAAAAATGTTGTGACAAAGTAATAATCTTCATGGGAAAAAATCAGTTAGAAATGGTTTTTATTGAGATGAAGAACTCCCTTGGTGGTGGAAATTTAGGAAAAGCAAGAATTCAACTCTGTAACACAAAGAATTTCTTTAAACACCTAGTAAATCTTATAATTGAACATAATGAAATCACAGGCACAAAAACTCCAACTCTAAAAAAACTGTTTGATAACAATAAAGTTAGATTTCATTCATTAATTTTTACGGCTGAAAGCGAAAAACCTAAATATTTAGCAAAAAAACCTTGTCGAGGAAACTCAAAACAGGAAATATCCATTCCAGAAAATATAGAATATAACCTTACAAATTCTAGCACCTTACATCTAACAGATTTAATAAAATAAACTAACTTTTATGGTCAATTTCCTACATAAAAACGATCTTCCTTCCGATATTAATTTTAAAGGTTCAATCGCCATTGATTCCGAAACAATGGGTTTGAACATAATTCGTGATCGTCTTTGCGTGGTGCAAATTTCTGATGGCAAAGGCGATGCGCATTTGGTACAATTTGAACAAGGAAAATATGATGCGCCAAACTTGTGCAAAATTTTGGCTGATGAAAAAATCCAAAAAATCTTTCACTTTGCGCGCTTTGATTTAGCGGCTTTGCAGCATTATTTAAAAGTTGAAATCAAAAATATTTACTGCACAAAAATTGCTTCAAAATTAGTTCGTACATACACCGATGCTCACGGATTAAAATCACTTTGCGACGAACTTTTGGGAATTGAACTTTCCAAAAAACAACAAACTTCTGATTGGGGAAATGCTGAAATTACTGAGAAACAATTAGAATATGCCGCTTCCGATGTTTTGCATTTGCATAAATTGAAAGTAAAATTGGATGAAATGTTAAAAAGAGAAAATCGCCTAGAAATTTTTGAAGCTTGCGTAAAATTTTTACCAACCCGCGCCAAGCTTGATGTTCAAGGATTTGGTTCGGCTGATATTTTTTCGCATTAGTTTTTAATATAAATTCTCATGCGACGATTTCCCGCGAAACACGTGGTAAGAAAAAGCAGTATAAGTCAAAATCACCGGCATAACAATTGCCACTCCCACAAATAAAAGTGACAGCGAAGTTGAAGCGGCTGCGGCATCTTTGAAAGTTAGTGCGTAAGGCACAGCGTAAGGAAAAAGGCTGATCGCGAGGCCTGTGTAACATAAAACAAACAGAAAAATAACCATCAAAAAAGGTTGAGATTCTTTCTTTTCATTCAAACCTTTGATCAAAAAAATAAATCCTAAAATCGTAATTAACGGAATTGGCAAAAGATAAAAAATTGTCGGTTTGCTAAACCAGCGTTCGAAAATTTCGATTTTTAAAAATGCCGTCCAGCCGCTTACCAGCGCTATAAAAAATGCCACAAAACTGCTGACATAAGTTGCAACATATCGCGCCCAGATTTGGGTTTTATCATGGGTTTTCATCACCAACCAAGTGCTGCCAATTAAGGCGTAGCCAAAGATTAGAGCAATTCCGGTTGTAACGGAAAATGCGTTTAGCCAGTCGAATGGGTGTCCGACAAAAGACAGATTTTCAACTTTTACACCCTGAATAAAAGCACCTAAAATTGTGCCTTGGAAAAAAGTGGCAATTAGTGAACCGAAGTGAAATGAATAATCCCAAATTCGTTGTTCGCGTTGTGATTTGGTTTTAGCGCGAAATTCAAAAGCAACACCGCGAAAAATTAATCCCAAAAGCATGAGAATAATTGGGATGTAATATGCTGGCATTAACACCGAATAAGCGGCAGGAAAAGCGGCTAATAAACCAGCACCACCCATGACCAACCAAGTTTCGTTGCCATCCCAAAAAGGAGCGACGGAATTCATCATTTTGCTGCGGCATTCGTCGGTTGGAGCAAAAGGGAAAATGATGCCGATGCCGAGATCAAATCCATCGAGAAGTACATACATGAAAATGGAAAATGCGATTACGCATCCAAAAATTAGTGGGAGATTGAGGAATGATGAGAAGTCGAACATAGGTTTTCTATTTGTTTTTAGGATCGAATAGATCCTGAAACGAGTTCAGGATGACAGAGTGGTGAGTTTTATGTTCGAACTTCTACCTCCACACTACGTCATCCTGAAGTCGTTTCAGGATCTATCCGTAATTACAATTTCTGCGGCCCTTTAGCAATTTGTCTTAAAATATAAAAAGTTGCTGAACCAAAAATCACAAAATAAACCACCACAAAAACAATCAGCGAAAACATCACCTGCCCTGAAGATATAACTGAAGCGGCTTCTCTTGTACGAAGTAAACCATAAACTACATAAGGCTGGCGGCCAATTTCAGTTACAAACCAACCCGAAAGCAATGCGATAAATCCGCTTGGTGTCATCAACATACACCAAACTTGAAACCATCTCGCTTCAAACAATTTTCTTTTACGATATAAGTACAAAGCCATTACACCGGTTGCCAACATTAAAAACCCAATTCCAACCATTACGCGAAAGAAAATAAAAATCGGCAACACTGGTGGGCGTTGATCTTTGGGGAAAGATTTTAATCCAGCAATTTCACCTTTTGGATCATGAGTTAAAATCATGCTCGCCATTTTTGGAATTTGAATTGCATATTTTGTGGTTTCACTTTCTTCATCAGGAATTCCAAAAAGTGTAAGCGGCGCGCCTTTTTCAGTTTCCCAAATTCCTTCCATTGCCGCAACTTTTGCCGGCTGGTGATGCAGCGTATTTATGCCATGCATGTCACCAACTGCAATTTGCAACGGCACAAAAATTATGATAAAATTGAGCGCCATTTTAAGCATTATTTTGGCGTGAGACGATTCGCGGTTTTTCCATAATAACCAGGAAGAAACGCCAGCCACAACAAAAGTGCAGGTTAAATAAGTGGCGATCAGCATGTGGAAAAAACGATAAGGAAAAGAAGGATTAAAAATAATTTGCAGCCAATTTACCGGATAGAAAATATTATTTTTAACGATGAAGCCTTGCGGGGTGTGCATCCAACTATTTGCTGCCAAAATCCAAAATGCTGAAACAACAGTTCCAAACGCAACTATACAAGTTGCAGTAAAATGCATTTTTTTGGAAACTCGTTCCCAACCAAAAAGCATGATTCCTAAAAATGAAGCTTCGAGAAAAAAAGCGGTTAAAACTTCAAAGCCAAAAAGCGGGCCTAAAACATTGGAAGTAGCAAAAGAAAATCCCGCCCAATTTGTTCCAAGTTCGTAAGATAAAACCACGCCAGAAACAACGCCCATGCCAAAAATTATGGCAAAAATCTTGACCCAAAATTTGTAGATTTCTTTATAAATGATGTTTTTGGTTTTGAGATAAAGTGCTTCAATTGCCGCTAAATAGCCGGCAAGTCCAATAGTGAAGGCAGGGAAAATAATGTGAAAACTAATGGTGAAAGCAAACTGGATGCGAGCTAGTAGAACTGGATCAAAAAACATGGCTCTTTGGATTTGAGTTAGCTTGAACTGAAATGATCAAATCCTTTTTAACTTCAAATGCAAATCCTAAAAAGCTTTTAGGACAATTTGTCCAAGATATACCAAATAGATCCTGAAACAAGTTCAGGATGACGATGGGCGGAAGATATACCAGATCCGTCATCCTGAACTTGTTTTAGGATCTATCCGATCTCATCACAAGAAAAATAACCAATTTATATACCGTCATTCTTAGATAATTTGTGCTCAAGAATGACGGCACTATTGGTAAATTCGTAGATTAACGATTAGCTTCAACTTCAATAACTAATTTAACTTTGTCAGCAACTCCTGGAATTGCATATTCCAAACCAAATTCTGAACGATTGATTTCGGCGGTCGCGCTAAAACCGATAGTTGGTTTTTGAGTAACAGCACTAACTCCCGATTTGTTCATTTTAGCATCAAGAATAACTGTTTTAGTCACGCCATGCATAGTTAAATCACCTTCGATTTTCGATTTATCTTTGCCAGTAACTTTAATTTTTTTACTCACAAATTTCGCAGTTGGAAATTTTTCAGCATCAAAAAAATCAGCACTTTTCAAATGCTGGTCAAATTTTGCTAAACCCGTAACCAAGCTGGCAATTTTAATTGTGACATCAACTGAAGAATTAGCAGGCTTTGCTTCATCAAAAACAATTTCACCGCTAACATCAGAAAATTTTCCTGATTGGTTAGAGAAACCAAAGTGATTTGCAAACCATACAGCAGAAGTGTGATTTGGCTCGATTTGGTATGTAACAGCTTCAGCAAAAGATGCCTTGGCAGAAAAAGCGAAAGCAATAGTTGCAATCGCAATCAATTTTAATTTGGTCATGATTTTTATTTTTTAAATTTAGGGAAAATTACGGGTAAATAATTAGCTAACAGTGTCTAAATCAAGTAGGTGCCTTAAAGTAACCAAAAAAAATTTTAAGAATTCAAAAAATGGCACAGAAGAAGAAAACCAGTTCTGTAAAATCCATCAGCGAAAACATGAAAATCCGCTGCCCGATGCAACATCTATTAAACTTACTCTCCGGCACTTGGACAACATATATTTTATGGCTGATTAAATCAAAAGGCCCACAAAGATTTGGCGAAATTAAAAAAAATATTCCTCAAATTTCATCAAAAGTTTTAACTGAAAGATTGCGCATGTTGGAAGAAGAAAAAATCCTTAATCGCCTTCAGGAAGAAACAATTCCACCAAAAGTTACTTACAGCCTAACTAAACAAGGCAAACAACTTGATAAAATTCTGGAAGAAATAAATAAACTCGCGCAAAAGTGGTACAGCGCTTAAAAAATTATTTTTAAATCAATAACTAACTTTCTAAAAATAACGTGATTACAAAATTAAGAACTCCTCGTTTTCTTTTCCCTTTCATCATGGCGATGATCATGGCTTTCATCATGTCTGGAGTGATGATTTTGATTAATGCCGGTTTCATTAATGAGTTTCTGATTAACTGGTTTAGAACATTTTCAGTTGCTTTCTGGGTGGCTTTTCCGGTTGCTTATTTTGCCTCACCAATTGTGCATAAATTGGTTAGAAAAATTCAGATTAAAGAGTAATTGATTCACAAGAATTATAAAATCACCTCCACTAACTTCTCTTCTGCAACCAACTCAATCTCCTTGGCGTTGCAAACATTCGCCAAATCTTCGAGAAACTTTTCAATCCCAGCAACCCGCGCCACTCTTACTTTCTCAACCGTAGTTTTCATCGAAATATTTTTTTCCGATTTAAATTTTCTCACCTCAAAAATCACATCCAACAACAATTTTCCATCTTTAATCAAGCCGTCATTATAAAATTTTGAATTAACTTGCGGCCAGTTTCCACGGGCGTTGACTGAATTATTTTTCGCAAATTCATCAGCAAAAAATACTGAATAAATTTCATCACAAATATGCGGAATAAAAGGTGCAAAAAGTTTTAACAAAGTGTTTAAACAAATTCGCAAAGTTAAAATCGCACTTTGTTGTTTGGCAGAAATTTCGGCTTTTTGTTGATCGTTTAATTCAAGTCCAGCAACTTTTTCCGCTGCAATTCCGTAAGATCTAACTTTGCAAATTTCCAAATAATTATCGCAAAAATCACGCCAAAAAAATTCTTCAATCGCTTCACGCGCTCTTGCATATTCAAAGCTTTCAAATTCTTTAGTTGCGCGTTCTACAACTTGTTGCAAACGAGCTAGAATCCATAAATCAGAAGCTTCATTTACTTTAGCATCATCTTGCAACAAGGCAAAATTCATTGAAGCAAATTTCGCAGCGTTAAAAAATTTAGTGATTAATTTTTGGCCGATTTTAAATACTTCCTCCGAGTAAGCTGTGTCAGCGCCAAGATGCGAAGTTGAAGCCCAATAACGCACAATGTCGGAGCCTTTTTCTTCAATCAAAGAAGTTGGAGTAACTACATTTCCTTTTGATTTACTCATTTTGGTTTTGTCCGCCGCCAAGCACCAGCCTGAAATCATCAGGTTTTTCCACGGGATTGAATTTTGGTGTAACGCTGATTTCACAATCGTGTAAAACGCCCAAGTACGAATAATTTCGTGCGCTTGCGGGCGCAAATCTGCGGGAAAAAGTTTTTCGTGGCGTTGTTTGTCGAAAGAAATTTCGCTGGAAATTCCTTTGCTTGAAAGCTGCGGAGAAATTGACGAAGTCGCCCAAGTGTCCATAATGTCGGTTTCTGCCGTCACTTCATCGCGTGAATAACCATTTGGTAAATCAACATTTGGATCACACGGAAGCTGTGAATGATCCGCCACCAAAATTTCCCCTTCTTCGCCTGCCCTTTTTGAATACCAAACTGGAAACGCTACGCCGAAAAATCTCTGGCGAGAAATACACCAATCCCACTGCAAACCATCAATCCATTGATCGATGCGCACTTTCATATATTCAGGAAACCAGTTACATTCCGCAGCTTTGCTTTTGAGCAATTCTTTTTTATCGAGAATTTTAATAAACCATTGCGGCGCAACTAGAATTTCAATTGGAACTCCGGAACGCTCGGCGCATTTAACTGGGCGCCTGATGGTTTCTTGTTTTAGCAAAAGATTTTTGGCTTTTAGATCTTCAATTACTTTTTCTTTAAATTGCTTGATTGAAATGCCTTCAATTCTGCCATCTTTTTGAATAATTATTTTGAGCGGTAAATTGTGTTTTTTCCACCAACGAATATCGGTTTCATCGCCGAAAGTACAGCACATAACAGCACCAGTTCCTTTATCTAATTGAACTAAATCATCAGCGATAATTTGAACTTTAACGCCAAAAAGTGGCGTAACTGCGTTTTGTCCGTGGAATTTTTTATAACGCTCATCTTCAGGATGAACCATTACAGCGACACAAGCGGGCAGAAGCTCGGGACGCGTTGTCATAATGATAATTTTTTCATCACTTCCTTCAATTGAAAATTCAATTTCGTTCATCACGCCTTCAACTTCTTTATCGATCAAATCTGCTTGCGCTAGAGCGGTGCGGTCTGAAATGTCCCAAAAAACTGGTTCAAATTTTTTTTCAACTAAATTTTTGCGATATAAATCAACAAAACTGGCTTGCGAAATTTTTTGTGATTCTGGTGAAATCGTTTGATATTTCTGGTCCCAATCCACTGAAAGCGCGATGGAATTAAATAAAATTTCAAATTCTTTTTCTGCCTCAAAAACAACTTCGCGACATTTTTTTACGAAAGATCCGTGGCCATTTTCGGCCTCAAAAACTCCCGCCTTTTTATCAATTATTTTTTCAACTAAACGTTCAGTCGGCAGTCCGTTATCGTCAAATCCCATTGGATAAAAGACATCTTTACCCGACATTCTCATGTAACGCGCAACGAAGTCAGCTTGGGTGTAAGAAAAAACATGACCCATGTGCAAAACGCCAGAAACTGTTGGTGGCGGCGTGTCGATTACGAAAGTTTGAGCTTTGGGAAGATCATTTTTCCAGGCAAATATTTTGTTTTCCTTCCAGTAATTCTGCCAGAATTTCTCGCGGGATTTTGGATCGTATTTATCGGTAAGTTTTATTTGTTCTGACATTTTTAGTTTATTTATTTACGTTTGAGAGTTTTCTCTTGAAGCAAAATAGATCCCAAAAACAAGTTCAGGATGACGGAGTTTTTGTTTATTTTCTAATCTAAGCATCGTCATCCTGAACTTGTTTTAAGGATCTATTAATTGCCTCAAATAACTATTCCACTTCCACCAAATCAACTACATATTTTCCTAAAATATGTAGATAAATTTTGTTTCCGACAACCGCCGGAGAATGAGAAATTCTTTTGCCGACCAAAAAAGTTTTTTCCACTTTTCCATCAATTGGAGAGGCAACCAATAACGTGCCGCTATTATTTGAAATCACCAATTTATCGCCAGCCATAATCACGCCGCTGTAAATTATTCTGGTTTCCAATTTATCTTTTTTCGCCAAATTCGGCAATTGCGAAATCCATTTTATACCGCCGGTTTTTCTGTGAATTGCTAATAATTTATTGTCATTATTAATCACATATAAAAAGTCGCCGGCAAGCCAGAAATCAACAATTCCGGCGATTTCTTTGCGCCATAAATAATTACCGTTTTTAGTTGAAATTGCCATCATCCAACCGCCATTTCCGATGGTGTAAATCATGTCATCTTTGGCAAGTGGAGTTGCATCAATATCGTTCAAATAAAAGTCGGAATTGGTTGCTTTACTAAGATTTAAATTTTGCGACCACAGCGATTCACCAGTTTTTTTATTAACTCCATAAATTTCACCGGAAGAATAAGAAACAATTATTGAATCTTTGTAAATTACAGGGTCCGCCGCGCCAAAAATTGCGGTGGTGCGCAGAATTCCAGATTGAAACCATTGCAATTCACCGTCATTTATATTTAACGCGTAAAGCTTATTGTCATTGGTTGAAACATAAACCAAATTGCCCTCAGAAACCGGCGTTGAAACTGGAATTGAAGAAATGTCACGCGACCATAAAATTTTGCCATCAATTTCATCTACAGCCAATATTTTATTGGTTCCAGCAGTTGCAAAAATTTTACCTTGAGCATAGCCAATTTTTGGGGCGCGGTAATTTTTAAGAATTTTTTTGTGGAAGATTTGTGACTTCCAAACTTTTTTCTCAGTCTTTAAATTATAAGCTACCAACTCGCCGGTAGTGTCTAAAATATAAGCAATATCGCCGTTAATTACTGGAGAAAAAACGAAATGGTCGTTGAGGTTGCCGCTGTAAAAAGTCCAGAATTGTGAAGATTCTTTTAAAGAAATTTGGCGGGATTTTTTTAGGGAAAAAACTTTGGTGAAATTTTCAATGCGTTGGTTGCTTTCGCTGGCCGATGCTAGCCATAAATTATTTTGCTGTTGTTTTGGAAGCTTGATTTCAGTGCTTTCAAGGCTTTTATCAATTGTAATTGGGTCGATTGCAATGAAGGCGGAAATTGCTTTGGCCTTGTCATATTTTTCATCTTTATCGCAGGCGGAGATTAGAAGAATTACCAAAAAGAGTGATGATAGTTTTTTCATTTTTGATATTATTGAGATTCAATTATAGATCGTATGGACCCCGTCGTGAAGACGGGGTGACAAATTGTTGTCCGAGGGAAAAACTCTAAATACACTTAAGTGTCACCCCGTCTTCACGACGGGGTCCATGCGATTTTTATGTTAGATTCTTACTTTTTTTCTTCCGCTTTTTCTTCTTTCTCTTCTTCTTTTTTCACATCTTTTTCAACTTCTTTAATATCAACTTTCGGCTCATAACCTTTCGCCGCAATTATTTTTAAACCATCAGCTGCTCTAGCTTTAAGCACTTGTGAACTTTCAGGATTTTTAGCAATTTGCTCGTAAATTTTATAAGCTTTTTCCAAATTGTTTCTGTGTAATTCAAGCATCGCTCTTTGCTCGGCAATGTGATATCTAAGCACTTTACCACCATTTTCTACTTTTTCGATTCTGGTGTTCAAATCATCTTTATTCAATTCCGCTTCATCAGAAAGCCAAGTTCTAACTGCTAGCAAAGCGCCAAGATCTTTGATGTAAGTATCGCAAGATCCGCAACCGCTAACTTCTAAATAAATTTTAGCTGAATCCTGTTTATTGCCTTCTTCCAAAAGAATCGCCGCCAGACGAAGTGAAGCCAAAGATCTAACACCACTTGGCGCTGATTTAGCGTCATAGATTTGTTTTAAATCTTTTTTTGCTTCTTCAATATTTCCAACTTGCTGATTCAACAACGATTTATGAAGGATTTCAGAATATTTGGCTTCTTGCGAATTTTGATAAGATTTAAATCCAAAAAGAACGATCAAACCAACAATTGCAAAAATCACTAAACGCGCAATATTTTTGCCGTTTTTAGCGAAAAAATTTCCAATGGATTCAGCTCTAGATTGAGCGCGGGCTTGGTTAATTAAGTTCATTGCTTCGTCTGACATAGTTTCCTTTTTAATAATTAATTAATAATTTTTAGACAGCAGTCCAAAGTGTTTTTTAGTAAATAAGCGATAGTCATAGGCCCTACTCCACCCGGAACTGGGCTGGTTGCGTAAGCAATATCTTTAACATTTTCAAAATCAACATCGCCGACTAATTTTGTTTTTCCATCGGCCAAAGTGATGCGATTAATACCAACGTCAATAATAACTGCGCCTTTTTTTACCATATCCGCCTTGATTAAATTGGGAACGCCAGCAGCAGAAATAATTACATCGGCTTGCAAACATTCATTTTTCAAATCTTTTGTTGAACGATTAGCGATTGTAACGGTGCAGCTTTCGAGCATTAAAAGTCGCGCCAGCGGACGACCAACGATGTTTGAAGAACCAATCACCAAAGTTTTTAAACCAGATAAATCGGCGCCTTTTACCGATTTTAATAAATGCACGCAACCAAGCGGCGTGCAAGGAACCATGGCTTTATCAATGCCCGAAATTTCGCCAACCGAAAGTTTTCCAACATTAATTATGTTAAAACCATCGACATCTTTGCGGTGATCAATTGCGTGAATTACATTGCGCGCATCAATATGCTTTGGAAGTGGCAATTGCACCAAAATGCCGTGAATTTTTTTATCTTCATTTAACTCACGAATTTTGGCGACTAAATCATCTTCAGAAATATCCGCCGCCATTTTAAATTGCAGCGAATTCATACCCACCGCATGCGCCGCTTTTTCTTTATTTCCAACATAAACTTCACTGGCTGGATCGTTTCCCACCAAGATCACAGCGAGACTTGGAATAACATTAAAATTCTTTTTAATTTCTTGAATTTGAACAGCAATTTCCAGCTTCATTGAAGCAGCAATTTCTTTGCCATTGATGATTTGAGATGTCATTTATTTTTGAAAGTTTGTATGAAAATATAGCCGTAATCAAGCCCGACTTCACGGAATTAAAGAAATGTCTTTTGATAAGACAGATTTAATAGAGTAAATACAGCTTTCCAAATTATCACTAACTTTCAGACTCTGTATTAATTATTTTTTTTACTTCTCAATTTTATAGGGATTTTTAATTTTCTTAAATTTCTTTCTGATTTTTGGAGAAAAGAAAAACATCAAAAGCCCTACATTACACAAATGCTTCTTTATCTTAAATAAGATGAAAGATTGAATTTTATAGAACCTAATTTCTCTACTTGAAAAATATTTTTTGTGAATCTCTCTAATCTCTCCTATTCCCACTTGCTTCAATTTTGAATCCGTACTCATTCCATCGTAGGCTTTAAAGCAGGAAATGATTTTGTTAATGTAGTCATATGAAGATTTATGTTTAAAAATAAACCTGATAAACATTTCTGCATCGGCAGCGCTGCGGTAATTTACATCATATAAACCGAACTTCTGGAATAAATCTTTTTTAATGAAAGCAGATTGATGTCGTAGAGAAAAATTATGTAAAAAATAATAGGCGTTCATTTTTTTAGGACCGGTTTTTAAAATATAAAATCTCTTCTTATCTTCAGAAGAGAGAATAAATTTTTCATTACCATAAATGATATCACTTGTGAAATTTTTACTAAAAACTTCTTCTAAAATTCCCGCATTTTCCAGATAATCTCCGCCATTTAAAAATAACAAATACTCTCCTTGAGCCAAATGGATTCCCTTGTTCATAGCATAATAAATTCCTTTATCACGCTCGGAAATGAAATGGGACATTTTTTCTTTATATTTTTCTAAAATATCCAATGTGCCATCGCTTGATTCACCATCAATAACAATCCATTCAAAATTTTTATAAGTTTGAATGGCAACGCTTCTACAAGTGTCTTCTATCTCTTTCGCTTCATTGCGACATATTGTAATTATTGACAATTTCATAGTTATAGTCCCGATTTCCGTAATTATAAAAGTTTTTTCCTGATTTTTCGCCTTTTATCTTTTGGCATCAGACAACACAACGCTTTAACGCCAAATCTAAAAACTCTTCTTTTAAGAAAAGCTATTTTCAAATCATAGCCATAAAAGATAACCATTAAATTATTGCGGACAAACTCTGGTTTCAATTCAAAACTTTCGGTAATTTTTTTGTTATTGCGAAGAGATTTTTTAATTCTTAGATAATGTGCATTTGCCAAATCTTTATTGATTTGGGTATAAATAAACCAGATTACTGCTTTGCGGTAAAAGACAAAAAGATTACCTTCTCGCAAGCTGACAAACAGTGCGAATCTAAAATAACCTGATCTCCTAAAAGAATTTTATTTTCAGCATCTCTTTGCTCATAATGAAGCCCTTCCCGACCAGAAGATTTTAAAGTATCATTGACAATAATGTTGTTAAATCCGTTCTTTTGAAAAAAGAAATCTTTTATTTTTTCAACCACTCCTTCTTCATCTGTTGCGATAAAAATATTATCAAAATTTCCGGACTTAAGTTCCTTTTCTACTGTGGCAATATAAGTCGGTAACTCAACTCTATCAGTATGAAAATGATCCGTTCCTCTAAAATGAATTCCTAAAGTTCTTTTCGGAATTTTAACATTTTCCTTTAAGAATTTTTCGATACGCGAATTGTAAGGAAAATATTTTCTATATTCCGTCAAACATAATTCTTCTTTAGTGGGCCAAGCACTCAAGGCGTATGATTTTGTGGTTTTAAATTTTTTCTTCCGATCTTCTGAACTAACTTTAGCTGCTTCAAACCAATTTTTGGGATTTCCATAAAGCGAAAACATATTTTCAGAAATAAATAATTTTTCCGGATTATATTTGCGTTTTTTTATCAACTCCCGAGCCGAAGTTAGAATGGTAATGTAATTTGAAAGAAAACCGCGCTGAATCCACTCAGTTAAAACAACATCTGACCTAAAATAATTTAGCATTTCTTTGAATTTGATTAATGATTTTGTCGGTTAATTCTTCCTGATTTAAAAATTTATCAATGATGATTTCAGAAAAATTTCCGTCCTCAAAAATATTGTTCAAACTATATGCTTTTTGAGATTGGAGATCGGGATATAAAACCACAAGATTAGCTTTGCTAAAGGCAAGAAGATCACAAATTCCGCTTCTAAGGGAAATTGTAAAAGCGCTGATTCTGGCAATTGCTACAATTTCTTTTAATTCAACATCAAGGAAAATTACTTTTTCTTCATCAGTATGAAAATTCTTTTTGTCTGCGGCATTTATAATTATATTAAAATTATGGCAGCGCAATTTGGAAATAATTTCATTCCATAAATCAACTGAAATCATTGGAATAGAATTAGCCTTAGGCATAATAACTACAGTTTTAGCCGGATCAAAACCCATTTTATTTAAAAAATCTTTAGCCTTGGAAATATTATAAATATTAAGATCAGCTGTTTCTAACTTAGCCGATTCATCCAGTTTTAGCGCTATTTTATACATATCAACTAAAGACAAATTTTTATAGCCTAATATTGCAACCAAACTTGACAAATTAGAATTTAACAACGGATGGGGAATAAAAATTCTGCCTTTTTTAATTAAAGATGTATTGCAAATTTTTTCGTAGCGAAAATTTAGAAAAGTGGATTTTAAAATAATAGATTGATCAACCGCGGGAAACATTTGCACTAAAATCTGATGATTTTTTTTCACCAGAATTACAACTTTACCGCCATTTTTTAACTTAAATTCATGAATCAAAGAAGATAAAAACAAAGTGTCGCCAAGTCCGAAAGGCAAAAGAAAAATCCAATCTTTTTTAGTAACACCATTAATTTTTAATAAAAAAAACAATTGGATTTTAGTAATTAATTGCGCCGCTGTAATCTTAATAAATTTTTTAATTTTCTTAGTTAATTTCATAAATTTTCATCGATTGAAAAATTAACCAAAAGCGGCGCATCTCTGTCTTTATTGATTGCATAAGCAGTTTTTAATCCTGATGGTTTTTTGTCATTTATTAAAATTCTTTCTCCAAAAGGCAGATCAAAAATTATTTCATCGTAACGCAGATTAAATTTTTTGAGAAATTTTTTTAAATCAGCTTCATATTTTTTCTGACGCGAAGTGGTTAAAATCACCTTGTCTTTTGGCGTAATTTTAGAAAAAAAATCAATAACGCCATCAAGAAGTTTATCTTCTCCTTTCAAATAACCATTATGCTCAACTATTGTGCCATCAACATCAATTATCCAAGTTTTAGGAAGTGGCGAAAAAATTAAATTCATTAGTTTATAATTTTATTTAAGTGCAGTAAGCCATTATAAAATGAACAACATACAGAATCATAATCTTCCCAAGCATAGGTGGTTAGAGATAGCCAAATCAAGGCGTGGAGAATTTTTATTTTTTCTTGATTCGCTTTTGTTAATTCAAAAAAACAGTCTTCTAAATCTTCCCAAGAATTTGAATCAATTCTTAGTGAAATCGCATCTTGCCCAATTTCCAAAGCAAAATCTTTGCGATTAAACTGATCATAATTTCCAACTAGCGAATAATAAATTTTTGCCCAGTCATAATCTTTATCTCCGTAAAGTTTTGTATTTCCAAAATAGCCGCGCGGATCAATAAGAACTGGCTCAACTTCTTCATTTCTAATCATGATATTAGAAAATGTAGGATCTCCATGAATTAGAAAAAACTGCTGCGGAAAATATTGGGAAACAAGTTCAGAAAATTCTTTTTCTAAGTAAAAAATATTTTTACAATTTTTGCCGTTAATCGTAATATATTCGTCACCAGCAAAGGGAATCAGATTTTTTACTTTCGAAATTCTCTCAAAAGTTTTTTTAATGTAATTATCAAAACAATCTTCCTGTTTTGCGGCAATTGCTGGCAGTAATTGATGAAGTTTTTCTAGCTTGGAAATAATTTTTGAGAGAATTTCTTTTTTCTGAGAAAATGTAAAATTTTTATAGTCAAAAACATTTCTTCCATCAATTTTTTCCATTTTAAAAGGTTCAAAACTCAAAATTTTAGGAATGTCTTTGAAGCCAAGATCAGTTACTTTTCTATACCAATTCAACTCATCAACCATGATGGCTTTTCCATAATCATTAACTGCCAATTTTAGTGACATAATTTTCCTCAAAAATCATTTTATTAAAAGGACGACATTTTGCTTCTTTAGAATCATTTTCATTGTAAGACAGCATGGTTCCTACTTCACGAGCATTAACAAGGTTGAAAGAATCGAAAAGAATTTTATTATTTTGTAACCATAAAACAAATTCGCCCTCCAATCCGACATCAATAATTTGCTGTTTATTCTTGAGCAAAAATAAACCCGCAACTCCCTTTTCTTTGGAAGGAGTTTTCGTAAATTGATTGTCATCAAAAGACCAACGGCATTCAAAACTTTTTGATAGAGCTATTAAATTACAATCAATTGAATTTGGTATTTCGGTTTTTTGAGAAAATAAAAGATCGCACCAACTTAAAATAAAAGGCTCATCTTGTGGAATTAAATCCAGAGCTTGCCTGATGCCAGAACATGTTCCCTTCTTATCAGTTTTTACCAATTCATAAGAAATTTCGCTGGCAAATGTTTGTAAATATTTTTCCAGAACTTCTGATTTATAATCACAAATAATGATAAATTTTTTTCCTTCAAATTTTTCAAATAAATGAAAAAGCAAAGGCCTATTTTCAATTGGCACCAAACATTTTGGTTTATTGATAGTCAAAGTTTCCAATCTCGAACCTCGACCACCTGCTTGCACAATTACATATTCTATTTTTTTCATCTTATGAGTTTTGCAAATACCATTGATAAACTTTAGCAATTCCTTCTTCCAAAGAAATTTCTGCCCTCCAGCCTAAAGCATTAATTTTTGAAACATCCATACATTTGCGCGGAGTGCCGTCGGGCTTGGTGGTATCTAATTTTATTTCGCCATTATAGCCGATAATTTTTTTAATTAATTTTGCTAATTCTGCGATCGTAACATCTTCGCCGGTGCCGATATTTGTAAGACCTGCGACTTTTTTATTATTCATCGCAAAAACACAAGCTTTGGCCAAATCATCAACATATAAAAATTCGCGCATTGGCGTGCCGCTGCCCCAAACTTCAACAACAGGTTTTCCTGCAATTTTTGCTTCATGAAATTTGCGCAATAAAGCTGGCAAAACATGCGATCCGTTTAAATCAAAATTATCGTTAATTCCGTAAAGATTAGTTGGCATTAGCGCGATGAAATCGCAGCCATATTGATCGCGATAAGCTTCGCACATTTTTACGCCGGCGATTTTGGCAATTGCATAACCATAATTTGTTGGCTCAAGTGGACCAGTTAAAAGATATTCTTCTTTGATTGGCTGCGGCGCCATTCTTGGATAAATGCAGGAACTTCCTAAAAAAACCAAACGCTTTACGTCGTTTAAATAGGAATTATGAATTATATTATTTTGAATTTGTAAATTTTCATAAGTGAAAGCGCCTTGCTGCGTGCGATTTGCCTCAATGCCACCAACTTTTGCGGCGGATAAAAAAACATATTCTGGTTTTTCTTGGGCGAAAAAATCACGCACCGCTTTTTGATCAATTAAATCAAGTTCTAAACGAGTTTTGGTTAGAATATTTTTATAACCTTGATTTTGCAATTCGCGAACAATCGCCGATCCAACCATTCCGCGATGTCCGGCAACAAAAATTTTTGCTGTTTTGTCCATGATTATATTTGGTTAATTATTTCAAGATTTTTCTCCAAAGCCGCTATATCAACAATTATATCGTCATTGGCATTTTTTTCATCAGAAACTTGCCGACATTTCAGAAGCAAATAATTTACAGCAGCGCTTGAAGCGAGATTATAAAAATGCATCCTATCCATATTTTCATTAATCAATTCAAGAACAAAACTATTTCTTTCCATAAATAAAATATTGGCCAATCCCGCTCCATGACAAGATATCAAACAATTAGCATTGTGAGAAATTGCAACTTGCTCGAGGAATGAATAATCCTCCATATTTACTATCTTAAAATCATGTTTTTTTAAGAGATTAATTACTTCATTTTCATTTCTGACTTTGCGATATAAGGCTTTTTCTCTGCTAATATAAATTTTTTTACCCAAATTAAATTCCAGATTATCGCGATGAAAAATTTTGATTTTTTCGCGCACTAAATTCAATAAATCTTCACGAAAATAAGATGGATCTTGCGTCGCATGACTTGGCATTAAAAGCTCATCAACTTTTACCTTTTGATTTTTTTCTATTTTCAAAATTTGACTTTCATCAATATTAAAAGCTCGCAGCGACTCTAAAATTACTTCATTTTTTAAACTAAATTTTTCGTAAGGAACAATAAACATCATATCTTTTTCCAAACTTGGAGAAACTGCCGCAACGCGCATCATAGCATCGCAAAGCCAGTGGTAATAATTGATTTGTGACCACGGATCTAAAGCCAAAACCGCTTTTTTTAGATGAATGGTTTTGCGTTTGAGATAATTTTTTCTGAAAAAATGAAACTTATCGATAAGTTTTGTATAAAGTTTTTTGACATCTCCGTAAAAAATCGATTCTTCTGAAAATGAAAAATTTTTAAAAATAATTCCTTCCGAAGAGACAAATACATTTCTGAATTTAAACAAATCCATTGCCTGGATAATCTTAGACTTAGGACCGTTAAATGGATTTTCTTGATAGTTAAGTGGCAGTTTTATTTGGGCTTCAAATTCAGGAAAAAGATTAATTTTTTCAGCTTTTTTATCTAATCCAAAATATTCAAACTGCACTTAAATTACTCCAATTTCTTTTAAAAATGCTTTATCGAGACTATCTTGTGAATGCTTGTCTTTAAAGCCTTGCGGAGTTCCGTGATAAGTTATTTTGGTGTTATTTAAAACAGCGATTGAATCACATATTTCATCCATATCAGATAAAATATGTGAGCTAAAAAAGACAGTTTTGCCGGATTTTTTATAAGCTAAAAGTTCGCGTTTTAAAGCGATGCGGGCTTTTGGATCAAGGCCGCTCATTGGTTCATCTAAAATTATCAATTCGGCATCGGATAAAAAAACTGCTAAAAGACCGAGTTTTTGAGTCATGCCTTTGGAATATTTTGTGACTTTTTGTTTTAGAACTTCGAAACGTAAATCAAGATTTTCGCAAATGATGCGCGCCTTTTCCATATCTGGTTTTTTGCCGTAAAAATCGAGAACAAATTTTAAAAATTCTTCGCCTTTTAAATGTGAAGATGGCTGGAATTTTTCAGGCAAATAGCAAAGTTTTTTGCGAGCTTCCGGCAAGGCGCGCGACACGCCGAAAATTTCAACTTCGCCATTATCTTGATCGAGAAGATCGAGAATAATTTTAATTAATGTAGTTTTTCCAACGCCGTTTAATCCGATGAATCCGAAAATTTCATTGGGTTTTACGTCGAAGTTTACATTGTCCAAAACTGCTCGGGCAAAGGATTTGGAGATTTCAGAAATTTTTAGTGGGAGCATTAATTTTTTATTTTACTTAAAATTATTAATTACATTTATTCGACATCCAGTGGACCCCGTCGTAAAGACGGGGTGACAATGGAGGTGTGTTTTCTGCGAAACTGTTACAGCCTCAAAACTTAAAGACTGAGGTAATATGGTGACGCTGTCAACTCGTCGTGCTGTCAACTAGTCGTGCTTGTCAACCCCGTCGTGCTTGTCACCCCGTCATGCTTGTCACCCCGTCATGCTTGTCACCCCGTCGTGCTTGTCACCCCGTCTTTACGACGGGGTCCACTGGATTTACAACTCAAAGTACAAATCTTTCCATTCAGGATTCATCTCCCGAATCGTTTCAATTTTCATGGATCTTCTCCATTTTTTTATAAGCTTTTCACGACTTATTGCCTCTCTAACATCGTCGTGAATTTCGTAATAAACCAAAGTTTTTATACCATATTTTTTGGTAAATCCTTCTACTAATTCTTCTTTATGTTCAAAGATTCTTTTTTGAAGGTTGCTGGTTATTCCAACATAGAAAGTTCCGCCGGGTTTATTGGTTAAAATATAGGTGTAATACATTTTTGTGTTTAGTGGGGTTTTTGCGTAGTGTTTTAGTCTGCATGGACCCCGTCGTAAAGACGGGGTGACAAACTTTAGTTTGCCCGAAGGAACAAACTTTAGTTTGCCCGAAGGAACAAACTTTAGTTTGCCCGAAGGAACAAACTTTAGTTTGCCCGAAGGAACAAATTTTAGTATCCAGTTATTTCTCAATCATGTTGTTAATTGCGAGTAACGAAATTGTATAACCGTCAATTCCCAATCCAGAAATTACCGCATCAACAACATCGCTCAAAAATGAATTTTGGCGAAATTCTTCACGTTTAAAAATGTTGGAAATGTGCAATTCAATTTTTGGTTTATGAAACATTTCCAAAGCATCACGAATTGCAACTGAAGTGTGTGTGTAAGCGGCGGCGTTGATGATTATTCCGTCGAAATCATCGATCGCTTCTTGAATAATATTAACCAATTCTCCTTCAGAATTTGACTGCTTCAATTCAACCTTCAAAGCCAATTCTGACGCTAATTTATAGCAATCATCCTCAATTTTTTTAAGCGAAATATCGCCGTAAATTGATTTATCTCTTTTGTGTAAAAGATTAAGATTGGGGCCATTTAAAATCAGGATTTTTTTCATAAATAATCTGTTTAGTTCACGCTACTTTTTAATTGAACCCAGCTCGATTTTTACATAAGAAAAAATTGTCACCGGAATTGAAAAACCATAAGTGATGCCAATGATTGCAAGAGTTAACCACGGTTCAAGCAACAGTCCGATAATGATTGAGCCTAAAATTAGTAAAGTCAGATAAGCAAATTCATTTTTGATTGGGATTTTTTTAATTGAAATTGTCGGAACGCGACTCGCCATTAAAACCGCCAGAACTGCGGTGTAAGTAATAACTAAAACTGGGTTACAATAAAAACCATCACCAAATTCATAACTTAAAACCATTGGTAACATTGTCATTGCAGCGCCAACTGGAGCTGGAATTCCTTTGAAGAAATATTTTTCTAAAGTTGGGTTTACAACTTCGCGAGCCATATCAACATTGAATCTGGCTAATCGAATTGCGCCGCAAACTGCGAAGAATAAAACCATCGCCCAATCTAAACCCGGAAGAATTGAGTAAGAATTAACCCAAGAATAAATTACGAAACCCGGAACCACACCGAAATTTACGAAATCAACTAATGAATCTAATTGCGCGCCGAAATCGCTGCTTGAGTTCAAGAAGCGAGCCAGTCGGCCGTCAACGCCATCCATAAATCCGGCGAAAAGTAAAAATGCCGAAGCGCGATAAAAATCACCCATATTGGCGTAACGAATTGCTGACAAAGCGATGCACAAACTTGTAAGCGTAACGAGATTTGGCAAAAGCCTAAAAAGCGGAAAATAGCCGCCGTCAGCCTGACGAATTTGCTGAATAATTTGTTTTGACATGAGATGGGGGAAAAGTCTTAAAAATTTGGAATTGCTTTATCACGAAAGCGGAGTTAATTTCGCGCCGCTTCACAAAAAAAGCAATCAAACATTTCCTCACATTTTCCAAAAACAAGATGAACAAAACTGAAACAGCGCAAATGCTTGCCAATTCTATTCGCTTTTTGTCAATTGATGGCGTTGAACGCGCTAATTCCGGACATCCCGGAATGCCAATGGGAATGGCTGATGTGGCGACAATTCTTTTTACTGAATTTCTAAATTTTAATCCAAAACATCCACACTGGTTAAATCGCGACCGCTTTATTTTATCAGCCGGACACGGTTCAATGTTAATTTACTCGCTGCTTTTTTTGACTGGCTACGAAGATATTTCAATTGATGATCTTAAAAATTTCCGCCAACTTCACGCTAAATGCGCCGGACATCCAGAATATGGTCACTTAAATGGCATTGAAACTACAACCGGACCTTTAGGTCAAGGTTTAGCCAATGCAGTTGGCATGGCGCTTTCTGAAAAAATGTTGGCGGCGCGTTTGGACAAAAATTTAATCGACCATAAAATTTATTGCTTAGTCGGAGATGGCTGTTTGATGGAAGGCATTTCGCAAGAAGCGATCTCAATTGCCGGACATTTGGAGTTAAATAATTTAATTGTGCTTTGGGATAATAACTCAATTTCAATTGATGGAAAAACTTCTATCACAACTTCTGAAAACATGAAAATGCGTTTTGAAGCTTGCGGTTTTGAAGTTATTCAAGTTGATGGTCATAATTTTGATGAAATTCGCAGCGCTTTAACTGCCGCTCAAAAATCACAAAAACCGCTAATGATTGATTGCAAAACCACAATTGGTTTTGGCTCGCCAAATAAAGCTGGTTCTGAAAAAGCACATGGTTCACCGCTCGGCGTTGAAGAAACAATTAAAGTTCGCGAAAAATTAAATTGGCCGCACGCCGCTTTTGAAATTCCACAAGATCTTAGAGATAAATGGTTAGAAGCTGGCAGAAGAGCCGACAGCAATTATGCCAAATGGGAAGAGAAATTTTCTAAATTAGATGAAGTAAAAGCTGCAGAATTAAAAAGGGTTTTTGACAAAAAATTACCGACGGAATTTGAGCAAAAACTAAAAGCTTTCAAACAAAAAATCCGCGATGAAAAACCAAAACAGGCAACGCGCAAATCTTCACAAATTGCTTTAGAATTTTTAACCGGCGAATTACCAGAATTAATTGGCGGTTCTGCCGATTTAACCGAATCGGTTTTAACCAAAACTTCACACACAAAATCAATTTCAAAAACTGATTTTTCACAGCGCTACATTCATTACGGCGTTCGCGAACACGCGATGGGAGCGATCATGAATGGTTTGGCTTTACATGGAAAATTCATTCCATTTGGCGGCACTTTTCTGGTTTTTTCAGATTATATGAAACCTGCTATTCGCCTTGCAGCTTTGATGAAACAGCAAGTTATTTATATTTTCACTCACGACTCAATTGGTCTTGGTGAAGATGGTCCAACTCATCAACCAATTGAACATTTGGCGATGTTGCGCGGCATTCCCAACTTAAATGTTTTCAGACCCGCAGATGCTGAAGAAACAATCGAATGTTTTGAAGCAGCTTTAAAATCAAGTCATACACCATCGGCGATGATTTTAACGCGCCAGAATTTGCCGTTTTTAACTAAAGATCACGATCTGTGCCAACTTGGCGGATATATTTTATCTGACGCAGTAAAACCTGATGTTGTAATTCTCGCCTCCGGTTCCGAAGTTGCGACTGCAATTGAAACTAAAGAAAAATTATATAGTCACGGAATTGCTGCCCGCGTGATTTCAATGCCATGTTTAGAAATTTTTAATCAGCAAGAACAATCCTATAAAAATCAGATTTTAGGTGATGAAAAAGTTTTAAAAGTTGCGATTGAAGCCGGAATTTCACAAGGCTGGCATCAATATATCGGCGGCAATGGAATTTTTATTGGCATGAGTGATTTTGGCGCTTCGGGAAAAGCGGAAGATTTATTTAAGCATTTTGGAATTAATTCTGATGCAGCTTGCGAGAAAATTGTAAAGCGCTTGAAAAATAAAATTAAAACTGACGCTTAGATTTTAAAGCTGCGATGCAATTGAGCTAGCATCTCGACGACGCTTCGCTTTGCTCGATGACCTAAAACTTTTTTTACTCGACAAAAATAAAAAACTTTAGGTCATCGAGCAAAGCGCTTTAGCGCGTCTTCGAGATGCTAGCTCAATTGCATCATAACAAAAAAACACTCCAGAATTTTAAATGAAGTATATTTTTTCCTTAACATTTCTTGGGCTTATCGACGACGACCAAAGATCCTAATAGGCGCTAATAAAAAATATCTACAAGCAAATAGCCACGCTTGTAGATATATTAAACAATAGACCTGAATAACTTACATCTTCTTCACCAATCAAATCCAACTTGGTAAATTTTACTCCATAATTCTGCGCTAATTTTTTGGCAGAATTTTTCTCATCATAAACATCACCAAAAATACATTTAATCTGGCCTGTTTTAGCAAGTGCATCAAGCTCGCGCATATCTTTTATTGTTAGTTCAAAATCATGATTACCAGAAATAATTTTCAGTGGTTTTAAATCAAAATAATCTTCAAAATATTGATAACCATCGTGATAAAAAACAAAGCCAGAATTTTGAATTGGCTGCAAATTTTTCCGAATATTTTTCTCAGTTTTTAAAATTTCTTTTTTGAATTTTTCTAAATTTTTCTGATATTTTTTAGAATTTTCTGCATCAATTTCACAAATTTTTTGAGTTATAAATTCAGCAATTTTTATACCATTTTCCGGATTCAACCACAAATGCAGATCAATCTTTTTAGAATCACTTCTTCTTTGCAAAAGCTTAATTCCATTGATTTGCGACATTTTATAAACATTTTTTCCTTTCACCAATTTGGCAAAATTCTTTTCCAAATCATCATCAATATAAAAAATTAAATCTGCTTGCGCCGCAAATTCAGCATCGCTTTTTTTTAACTGGTAATCATGCTCAGAAATATTGGGATTAATGATTAAAATGCTGTTGTTTTTATCTTCAGTAATTGCCAAAACTATCTGATAAATCGGATTGATTGACGCAACTATTAAAGGTTTTTTCTGTGGCTTGTCGTTGGCAAACGCAGAGCTAGCGCTAATTAAGAGCAATAAAAAAATATTGAAAAATTTCATAATATTAAAAAAACTAAATGGTCGCAAAACTTGAAAATATCAGCCTGAATCTAAATCGCCAAAAAATCTTGAGCGACATAAATTTAGAATTACGAAAAGGCAAAATCACCACTTTGATCGGTCCAAATGGCGGCGGCAAAACTTCAATTGCTCGAATTTTGCTAGGAATTTTAAAACCAAGTTCGGGGAAAGTTATTAAAAATTCCAACTTAAAAATTGGCTATATGCCGCAAAAAATTGAAATTGATAAAACCATTCCGATGACAGCAAAAGATTTTATTCAGCTTTCAACTAACAAAATAAAATTTGATGAAACCTTACAAAACCTCGCCGCACGCCTTAATGTTGAAAAAATATTAAATCACCAGATTCATGATTTATCGGGTGGTCAAATGCAGAAAATTTTATTTTTGCGCACTTTAACCAATAATCCCGACCTTCTGGTTCTTGATGAACCAACACAATATATGGATATCGCCGCAATTCAGGATTTTTACCAAATTATTGATGAAGTTAGAAAATCCAGCAACTGTGCAATTTTATTGATTTCGCACGATCTTTACACCGTAATGCAAAAAACTGATATTGTATTTTGCGTTAATAACCATGTTTGCTGCCATGGAACTCCGGAATTGGTAAATCAACATCCGGAATATTTATCGCTTTTTGGCAATAAAAGCGCGCTGACTATTTATCAACATCATCACGATCACAAACATTAGTAAGACACGATAACAACTCCTGAGCCACCGGCAGCACCAACATTTTGACCACCTGTTGGAGCGCCACCACCGCCAGCAACTACAAGAACTTTTACAGTTCTAGAGGTTGGACAAGTAAAAGTATAATTTCCAACCGTAGTAAATTTAAAAATCGTAAATCCGGGAACTGTACTAGTATCAGGATTAACAGTTGCAGCTCCAGTTACATAACAACTCGCCGCACAAGGAGTAACAACCGAGATAGGTGAACCTCCAACAGAACTTTATATTGTAGGCTTCCGCTAGAACCGCTTGAGTTACAAGTTGTGGATGTAGTTCCGGGAGCAACAAGAGTTGTAGAAGTCCCGCTTCCCGCAGGAATCGTACATCCAAGTACACAAGTTCCGCCGCCTCCAGAAACGTAATTGTTAGCCGCATCACATGTTGAACATCCAGCACCAGTATATCCAGTTGCACAAGCGCATGTTCCGGTAATCGCAGCGCCACCGGAGCAAGTTGCAGTAAATGGAGTCGAAGAATAATGGTTTGCAGTGTCGCAAGTTATTGAAACTGGACCAGCTGATACAGTTCCCGTACTTGGGCTTCCTCCAGTTACTGTGTAACTACAATTCGAAATACATACTCC
>CAIZZE010000040.1 GCA_903937405.1 uncultured Alphaproteobacteria bacterium
AGGCATCTTTGCAAAGATTGTGGCAAAGTTCAAATCGAGGGCGATCGTCGCTGCAATCATTGCAATGAGGCTAAAAGATTAGCTGTAATTCTTTACCTCGAAGGTAATGGATTTCGAAGAATAGCTCGAATCCTTAATCAAATTTTCAAAAACAAAGCTCGTTATCAAGCGAAAAAACCGAACTCGCAGTTGTTGAGATGGATGAGCTTTACACTTACATCAAAAAAACCTCGCAAGAACAAGGAAACAGGAATCCAAATCGGTGACTACACCAGAATATGGACTGCTGTTGATCGGAAATCAGGTGGTTTGTTTGAATTTGAAGTAGGAATGGATTTAAACTTCATTTAATCACAAATCATCTTGGAGAAATAGTTTCTTTTGCGATTACAAAGGGCAACATTTCTGACCAAAATATGACCGCAGAATTAGCTAAAAAACTAAGCGGATTTTTGTTCGGAGATAAAGGATATTTGTCAGCAAAAACTGCTGCAGAACTTCTTAAACACGGACTTCGTCTCATCACAAAAGTTCGACAAAATATGAAGCCAAAACCGATTTCTGAAGCGAATAAATTTCTGCTAAAAAAACGCGGAATTATTGAAACTGTGTTTGGGCAATTGAAAGATTTTAGGCATCTTGTTCACACCAAATATCGATCAAAAATCAACTACTTCACTAACATTTTATCGGCTCTGCTTGCTTACATGCTAAACCCTAATAAACCTAAGATTTGCTTGAATCGGGTTGAATTTGCTTAAGCGTTATTGGGGTTAGTAAATCGAACTTTTGGTGCAACTTTTGCTTACCAAAATTATCAAGCATTAGCCGATAAAGAAGAAGATCATTTAACAATCAAAACCAAAGGCACCGCAGGTCAAAGTCATGGCGCATTTAACGTTCACGGTCTTTGTTTAGAACATACTGGCAGCGCGCAAGATGGTTTTGGCAAATCAATGAGTGGCGGAGTTTTAGTGCTAAAACAACCAGAATCAGAAATTGGTTTAACCGAATCAATTTACGTTGGAAACGCTGCGCTTTATGGTGCTAGTGCTGGAAAAGCTTAGAAGAAGATTTTGCCCGCACGCAAAGTCCAAAAGCGGCATCAATTTTAGAAAATTTTGAAAAAGAAAAATCAAATTTCAAAATCATTATTCCAAAAACTTTAGATAAAATTCAAACTTTGGAAGAGCTACAAAAAGTTGAGCAATCTTTTTCTATGCGAGCTAGCACAGAAATTTCTGTCTTTGAACAAGTTTGGTTAGAATCTAAAAACTAGAATTATCTCAAAACAAACAAGCTTTAAAAACATCGGATTACGAATTAATCGAGTTTCAATCAAAAGCCAGAGCAATTGCTTTAGAACAACAAACTAAAATGCGCAATTATGGATCGCTTGGCGCCAGAATAGTTGGCGGACTTGGTGTTCCCGATCAAGTTTTATCTGACGATGTAAACGAATTAATGAGCGAATTATTCAGTCACGGCAAAAAATGCAGTTGCGATTCTGTAACCTGCACCAGCAGCAAACAAAGAAAAGAAGAGCCGGAATTAAAACATCCAAGCTCTGGTTGTCCTTTGGCAAAAAATCCAAATCTCATCAATGGAATTTTAAATGACCAATCTTTAAGCGAGGAAAATCGCGCTAAAGAAGCTTTTAAAATGCAAATTCAGCAATCACCTTTTGCTGGCTTCACAGGAAGCGCCTGCCCTGCGCCTTGTCAGGATTCTTGCACTCATTCAGCCGATGATGAAGGAAATTCTGAAGCAGTAAAAATCAAAAGAATTGAATTACTGCTGCACAGAATTGCGGTTAAAAAAGGTTGGTATGAAGAACTTCAAGTCTTCCAACCAGAAATAGCTAATGATAATCGCCGCGAAAAAATAATGATTGTTGGTTCTGGACCTTCAGCTTTAGAAGCGGCTTATCATCTGGCGAAAAAAGGTGTTGCGGTAGAAATTTTTGAAAAAGATGACAAGATTGGCGGGCTTTTAAGATACGGAATTCCTGATCATAAGTTACAAAAAGAAACAATCCGATTTTTATGCCGAAAAGTTAGAAGAAATGGGCGTTAGATTTCATCTTAATTCACCAATTGAGATGGAAAAAATAAAAGAAAATCACCCAAATTTTAATTTCTATTTAGACGCTAGAGGTGTTGTTCAAACTCCAGTTTTATTTGATCCAAACTTTGCTAAAACCAATGTTGCAGAAGGTGGAAATCACTCGCTGGCAATGGATTTTTTAACTTATTGCAACAAATTTCACGAAGCACAAAAGCAAGAAAATTTAGCCGGAGTTCAAAATAATCTTACTCATCCTTTTATAGAATTTAAATTGGGTAAAGAAATCGTAGTGCTTGGAAATGGCGACACCGCTGAAGATGTCAAGCGCACGATTTTAAAATTAAACAGCCAGTTAAATGAACGCGAAAAAGTAGAATTAATCACGATTAACCGTCAACCTCAAGAAAGTGAACGCGCTAAATTGGGCAGCAATTATCCGCGACGTCGTGAAACGGGGTCATTAGATTTACATCATGAAACCAATCACGAAGAAAATGTCTCACAAAGAATTAAGAAAAACTGATGAAGTCCTGACTTTAAAACAAAAAAAAGAGGAAGAAAAAAAATCAGAACTGAGGCAGCTTCTGTATTGAAGGCCGCAGAGGCTCTTTTGGCCCCAAATTCAGAGAAAAAACGTGAAGAAGATTTTGAGTTTATTGCGAAAGAATCTGATAAATTGGTCAGATTAACTGCTCCAGAAGTAGGAGGAAAATCAATATTAGTTGATAGTAAAAAGATTAAGGAAGAACAAGAAAAGTATTTGGATCAGGGATATGAAAATATAAAACATACTAAAGAGGATGATATAATAAATCCTACAGAACTAGCTTGATTCAAAAACTTGGCAAGAAAAAATAAAGAAATCCAAAAAAAACAGGAAGCATCGAACTGTCGGATAAATTAAGGCAACCTCTAAAAATCTAAATTTAACCAAGTAAATTCTGATTCTAGAAATTTTTTGATTTTGAATTTTGGTATAATTTTGATTTGCGACAGACTAGTTAAAAAGACGCAATCTTAAACCGCCGCTAACTTCTCAATCAATCTCGCGAACCAACTGCTTTTACTTTCGAAGCCATCTTTAATTTTTTCTTTCATGTAAAGATTTTTCAAAAACACCAACATGCCAATTGAGCAAGAATGAGTTGGGTTAAGGATTTCTGAAGGCATAGAATCGAGTTTATTTGGATAACCGATTCTCACATTTTTGGCAAAAACTTCGGAAGCTAATTTATCGATGCCAACGATTGAAGTTACGCCGCCAGTTAATACAATATTGCCGATCATATAAAGTGGCATTCCCGATTTTTCTAAAATTGTACGCACCGATTCAAACATTTCTTCCAAACGCGATTGAATAATGTCGCGCAATTCAACTCGAGTAATGCGAATCATTTCCGAACCATCATTATCAAGGAATTTTAATTTGATCATTTCGCGCTCTTCAATCGGGCTGATTAAAAGCGAGCTATTGAGATTTTTGATTTTTTCGGCGGCATCAATATTGATGTTTAAAATCGTGGAAATGTCTTTGGTAATATGAAATCCACCAATTGGCGAATTGCCAATATGGATTAATTTTCCTTCAGTAATTATGGCAAAAGAAGTTGAACTGCCACCGATATCAATTAGCAAACTTCCCAAATTCATTTCATTATCCGAAAGGCAAGAAAGCGCTGAGGCGTGTGGTTCTACGATGTAATTATTAACCGACAATTGACATCTTCTTAAACAATTTTCGATATTTTTAATGGTAGTTTGTGAAGTTGAAACAACGTGAAATTTGGCGTAAAGTTTTTCACCAGACATATAGCGCGGATTCACAACTGGCGCTGAATCATCAATGCGATATTGCAATGGAATTAAGTGAATAATTTCACGGTTATTTTTTTTGAATTCTGCGCGCACTTTCGCTGCAAGCACAGCGATGTCGGAAGTTTTAACAATATCTGATGCAATTTTAGTGCTGACTTCTTTTCTGCTAGAAACAACTTGGCTTCCCGAAATTCCAACTAAAAGGCGATCAATATTAAAACCCGCCATTCTTTCGGCTTCTGAAACAACATTGGTGATTGATTTTTGGGCCAGCGTCATGTCCGAAATTGCGCTGGCGGCGATGCCTTTTGATTCCTTGTGTCCGTAGCCTAAAATTTGCACATCATCATTGGTAATTGATGCAATTATGCATACCAATTTTGATGAACCCATGTCTAAACAGGCGGTTATTTTTCCTTTTTTTAAATTTTTCGACATTTGGAAAAATTGGGAGTTTTTTTTAAGTTAAATTTAGAGTTGGTATTAATTACCTTCTAAAACCTTAATTCTTAATCTTAAATCTTTTATAACGACTTCAGCTCTTTAATCACCGAATCGTCATATTCTAAATAAGTTTTATCAGAAATTCGCAGATCAATATTTTTTAAACCAACAATTGATCCCGGCATATTATAAATTTTTATCAAATGCTGCCAAGCCTCGGAAATATTGTTTTCCGGCAATTTAATTAACAAACCATTATCAAAACGAATATCCCATCTACGGCTTGAAACCCAAGTTGCTGAATAAACATTTGCACTCAAATTTGGATCAGAAGCAAAGATATTAAAAAGTGATTTAGCATGATTATTAGCGCCCTTCCCTGACAAAATAACCATATGCTGAAATTCTTCCTGATCTTCATAAGGAATTAAATTTCCTTCTTTGTCGGTTAAATATTTTGTGCCATCATTTTGCCAGATTGCGAAAGGTTCATATTCAGTAATCGAAATATTCAAAATATTGGGCATACTGCGCGTGATAACAACCTGATTTACCCACGGTAATTCTGACTTAATGCGATCAATCAGGCTGCGGATTAAAGGTTGATAATCACTGGTTTTATCAAGCGTGATTTGTTTTTTAACACTTTCTACAATTACTAAAATTTCTTCTTTTTGAACATGTTTATTACCTTCAATATTGATCTGATTGAATTCGTGATTATCGAGATTGAGATAATGGAAAAAATAAAAAGAAGATTTTTGGTAAATTTTTTCTAAATAAACTGGTTTAAAAAACTTGAACATAGCAAATAAAAAAACCAGCAAAACAACCAGCAATATCAAGCCTTTGAACAAAATTGGAAAAAGAGTTTGGTGAAAAAAACTCCTGATTTTGCGCGTGATTTGATTGGTGAGAAAGAAATCTCTGATTTTATCGCCGACTTGTTTTGCCATTTAATTATCCAACTCGTGCGGTTTTAACCAAAAATTCTACAATTTCTTCGAAAGAAATTCCGACATGTTTAGCAATTTTCGGAACTAAAGAAGTTGCCGTAAAACCAGGATGAGTATTGACTTCAAGCAAGTAAAAGCGGTTATCGCCACCATTTTTATTATTTAAAATAAAATCAATTCTGCTGATGCCGCGACAACCAACAACACGGTGCGCTTTTTGCGCCAATTCTAAAACTTCCACATATTTTTCAGCGTCAACTTCAGCTGGCATAATGTAATCGGTCATGCCTGCGGTGTATTTACATTTGTAATCGTAAAATAAGCCGTGCGGGCGAACTTCGATTGCGCCGAGAGCTTTTCCATCCATGATCGCAACTTGAATTTCTTGTCCGGCAATATATTTTTCTAAAATAATTTCATCGCCATATTTCCATTCGTAAGCAGAAAAATCGAACTTTGCATTTTGTAAAATTACTTCAACACCAACACTTGAGCCTTCGTTAACTGGCTTGATTACAAAGGGTTTGCCAACTTTTAACAACTTTTCTTGATTTTCTTTAGCTTCGCCTTTTTTGAGAATTTCATAAATTGGAGATTGAACACCAACTGTTTGACAAATTTTACGAGTAATGATTTTGTCCATACAAAGTGCCGACGCGATAATTCCGCTGTGAGTGTAAGGAATTTCTAAAATATCGCAAACACCTTGAATGCGACCATCTTCGCCGTAAGTTCCATGAAGGGCGTTAAAAATAACATCAGGTTTTACCGCTTTTAATTGCTCAAAAATGTCGCGAGAGAAATCAATTTTGGTAGCTTTATAACCAAGCTTGCTAAGAGCTTCGTAAACTGCTTCGCCAGAGCGAAGAGAGACTTCGCGTTCAGAATTCCATCCCCCCAAAAGAACAGCAATATGTTGGTTTTTCATTATTTTATTATATTTTGTTTTAGTAAAATTTTATTTTTTATCCTTCTTCGCCAGCGCCTCACCCTGCTTTGCATCATCTTTTAACTTTCCGCCCGATTTTAATTCTTCAATTACATAGGCGCAAAGATCTTCAAAAGGCACACGGTTTTTTTCAGAAATTTCTGCCAATTTTGCAAAAGAATCCATGATCTCCGGCGGAATTGTGCCACCACGATTTTGGGACAACCAACGACTTTGAAAATTTAGTGGATGAGTTCCAACCGCTGGATTTCCAACATATAAAGTTACCGGCGCTTTTTGGCCACCGAAATCACAAGTTGCTGTAAATTTTTTAACCATGATGGAAATTGAAATTAAAAATTATCAATGAACGCAATGAAGGCCTTATTGGAAAAATCTGGTTTTTTATATTCCAGATTTCCTTCAATTACGATTTCGTTTTGATTAGAAAATAAATTTTTTACTTTTCCACCCATAAGTTCAACAAGCGCCTGACCTGCAGCGGTATCCCATTCCATGGAGGGGCGAAAATGTAAATAAAGGTCGACATCTTTTTCCAATAAACGGAAAAATTTTACAGCAGAAGAAAGTTTTTCTACCTTAAAATTTTCTGTGAAATTTGGATGGGTTTTAGAGATATAAAATTCAATATCTGAATCTTTGGTACGAGCGCTGGTAACGATGCGTAGCGTTTTAGATCCTGAAATAAATTCAGGATGATGATTTGGGAAGACCGATTCCAAACAAACTCCGTCATCCGGAACTTGTTTTGGGATCTGTTTTTTTTCACTTTTATCCCACAAAATAATTCGATCTTCTTCATCACAAAAAATCATTTTACCATTTTCAAAAAGTGGAGCGTAAATTAATCCGAAAACTGCTTTTTTATTTTGCACTAAAGCAATATTCACCGCAAATTCTACACTTCCCGAAATAAAACTGGACGTACCATCAATCGGATCAATCAGAAAAAAAATATCGTCATCAATTTGGCGTAAATCACCTTCTTCACAAATAATTGGAATTTGCGGAAATTCTGCGCCCAATTTTTCGCGCAAAAACTTACTCACCGCAATATCGGCAGTTGTAACTTGGGAATTATCAGTTTTTCTTTCGGTGAAAAAATCTTTACTCAAAAAAGCCTGTGCTGCAATTTCACCAGCTTCAATTGCAAAAGCTAGAATCTTCTTAATCTCCTGAGCTTTAAAAAATGACATTATTTAACAAATTTATCGGTTAATTTTGACACTACAAAAGAAATGAGTGAAGAAAAAATTAGGAAAGGAAATGCCATTAAAGATTGATCCGTTGTTTCTAAAATCACCATCGCAGCCGCAAATGGCACTGATAAAATCGGACTTAAAAAAGCAGCCATTCCACCGAGAATAAAAATTTTAGCATCCAAAGTATTAGCAACTAAACTCACTGCAGAACCAATGTTGGCACCGATCGCAACTGCTGGCGCAACTAATCCGCCGGCAGAGCCAGAAGCGAAAGTTAAAATTGTATTAGCCAATCTGCCAAAAACTTCTTTATTGCCGATTGCAGGTTCTACGCTGGAGAGAATATCTTGCGCTGTTTTTATGCCGCCGCTAAACGAATAAACTCCGGCATAAATACTTACTATAGAAACCCCAAAGCCCGTCATTATTGGAATTAAATGCCATAAATTACTTTTGATCTCGGCAAATTTTTTATAAAATAAAATCGCAATTTTCTTTAATAAAAATGCCGTCATCCCGCAAATCATTGCTAATAAAGCCACCATCACCAATTGAAAACTTATTTCAAAATCAATCGGATAAGTTGCAAAAAGTGGATCAGTTTTGTGCAAGATTACAATCGCTACAAAAAGTGCTGCTGCAGACCAGCATATATTATTGATAAAATTATGTCGTGATTTTGCGATTAATAATCTTTCAACGACATAAATAAAACCGGCAATTGGGGCATTAAAAGCAATTGCCAAGCCGCTTGCGCTTCCGGCATAAATCCAAGCTTCAAGAGTGATTGCCGGAATTATTGATTTTAATTTACTGGCAACAACTGCAAAAATACTGACCGACATATGAACGGCTGGAGCTTCGCGTCCCAAGGCTCCACCGCCATAAGTTGAAACTAAAGAGCTGATACAATTTACGATCACAATTTTTAAATTTAAAAATGTTGAAATTTTTTCAAAAGAATTGGGATCTTTTTCCAAAGTTATGAGGGCGGATTTAACGTGATCAAGACTGCTTCCTGCTGCATTTTGAGCGAATTGGCGACAAATAAAAGCTGAAATCCAGAACATTATTGGCGTCATAAAAAATGACAATAATGGATTCTCTGTTGAGCGATCTTTGGCAATAATTCCAAGATCATAAAAAAAATCGCAATAATTAAGGATAAAAATTGAGACCAGAGTTCCAGTAAAAGCTAAACAAAAAAATGCGGCTATTTTTGAAGATGATCCTTTAACAAGCACTATTTAGCTCCATCTTTATATTCTCTGGCCAATTCAGCGTAATTATCAGCTGAAATTTTAATGTAATCTTTTTCTGTTTGCGTCATATCACGAAAATATTTTGCCGGATTTCCAGCCCAGATTTGACCGCTTTTTATTATTTTCCCCGGAGTTAAAACTCCTCCCGCCGCGAGCATTCCATATTCTTCGATACGCGCTTGATCCATAACAATTGAACCCATTCCAATAAAAGCATTATCACTAATTATACAGGCGTGAACTATAGCATTGTGGCCGATTGTAACACCGTTTCCGATGATTACCGGAGCACCTTCAGCGCCAGTTTTATTTTGGGCGTGATGCGGACGAGTGCCGTGAAGAACGCAGTTATCTTGGATGTTAGTATTATCACCAATAGTGATTTTTGTAACGTCACCGCGCAAAACACAACCATACCAAATTCCGGAGTTTTTGCCGATTGTTGTAGCACCAGAAATTATCGCGGTGTGGGCAACAAATGCTGTTGAATCAATGGTTGGAAGAATATTGCGGTAAGGTAAAATGTTTTTCATAAATATTTTTATACAAATTAAATAGGAAATTGGGTGGAAGATCGATAGATCCTGAATCAAGTTCAGGATGACGATATTGGTAGTATTAAGTCTAACAAAAACTCCGTCATCCTGAACTTGATTCAGGATCTATCACTATCACCAACACAGTGTTCTAAACTAACTCCTCAAACTCCTTAATCGCATAACGATCAGTCATTCCGGCGACATAATCCGAAACTAAAATCGCTAAAATTTTTTCATTATTTATTTTCGACGCCACCAATGCGCGCTCATCTGGCAAGCAACTTGGGCTTTCCATATAAAAATCAAACAAACCGCTAACAATTTTTTTAGCATTCGCCGTCATGCGATTTACAGTTGAATGGCGATACATATTTTGCATCAAAAATTTCTTCAAAGCCTGATGCGTTCTTTCCATTTCCGGCGAAAAATGGACTAAAAACTTTTTCGCATTGCGCACATTTTTTTCACTTTGAATATTATTTTCAGCAAGGTTTTTTTGTGTCGTATCAATTACGTCCATAACCATCGCTAAAGTTAGATGTTTCTTGGCTTCACCAACCAAAAGTTCTCTTTTAATATCAGGATATTTTGCCAGAATATCTTGATAAATTTTACCAAGTAAAGGCAAAGTAAAAAGCTCTTCAACCTTGAATAGATCTGCGCGTAAGCCATCTTCAATATCATGATTATTATAAGCAATATCATCAGAAATTGCTGAGATTTGCGATTCAATCGACGGGAAATGTTTTAAATCCAAATCATGCTTTTCATTATATTCGCGAATATAGGCATGAATCTTTGATTCATCTGTGATCGGGCCATTATGTTTAACAACACCTTCCAACATTTCCCAGGAAAGATTTAAACCTTCAAATTCAATGAAACGTGTTTCCAATTTTGTGATAATTTTCAACGTGTGAGAGTTGTGGGAAAAGCCGCCAAATTCTTGCATTTTTTCATTCAAAGCATCTTCGCCAGCGTGACCAAAAGGCGTGTGACCTAAATCATGGGCGAGCGAAACTATTTCGGCTAAATCCTTATTGGCTTTCAGAGCGCCGGCAATCCAGCGTGCGATTTGCGCAACTTCAAGTGAATGAGTTAAGCGAGTGCGATAATGATCACCTTCATGATTTACGAAAACTTGAGTTTTATATTGAAGGCGACGAAAGGCTGAAGCGTTGATAATGCGGTCGCGATCGCGGCCGAAAACGGAGCGATATTTTGAATCATCATAACTTTCTTGGTAAAGACGGCCGCGCGATTTAGTTTCATCAACGGCGAAAGATGCGAGTTCAAAATTTATCATTTTAGAAACTTGATTAAAGTTAAAATTATAAAAATTACTCCCAAAGTCAGAAGCACGATGAACATCGCGATGGTTGTTGCTTTGGCCATGATAAAAGATTTATCAGGGATTTCGGCGGCAATTTTTTCTGGCGATTTTTCTTCGGCTTCATTCATTGCCTAATTCCGTAAAAAATATTTTTCCATACTGTTAGGCTCGCTTTTGACAATGAACAATCTCTTTTCTGCCTCAATGCCAATCAGTGTTTGAAACACGTCATTTAAAATCGGGCGCGAAGAATAATATCCATGTCCCAAACCTAAAGCTGGATCATCGACCAAACTCACGTTAATAGTATCAAAGTCATCAGAAAAAATACAGGCACCGAGTCTTTCGTTTTTATTGAAAGTTTTTGAAGCAATCATCGCTTTATCATTGCTTGAGCAATAAAGAGTTGTGTGATTGCTAATTTTATTAATGTTTTTGGCAAAAGTTTTAAATTCTGCCGCATCAAAATCGGGCGCATTTAGAATTAACTGCTTGATGTAAATTCGTGATTGCGCTTCACCTAATTGTTTCAGGGCCGGAAGCACAACTTGATGTCCCATTGAATGAACTACTAAATTAATTTTTATATTATTATCCGCCAAATCACGCATGAAATTTTTGAAAAGCCCAATTGAATTTTTGGCGTTAGATAAATTATTTTCATAAGTTCGATTCAACATTTTTTCTTCGAAAAAACCTTCTCCCGAACCAGCTGGCCAAGTGAATAAAACGATTGGACCTTGATATTTTAAATCGTAAGCAATTTGCGACGCCCGCAAAACCGCTTCCTGATATTTTACATTAAAACCATGTACAAAAACCAAAGGCGTGCGGTTAGATGATTTTAGAACATTAATTAAATCAGATTCTTGCAAAGATTTGGCTTCCAAAATTTTAAAATATTCATGCGAAGATTGGCGACCATCTTTGGCAAGTGGAATTTGTCCGATAGCGTGATTTTTAGGAACGCTGATTTGGCAAAGTCCAAATTGTAATTTGCCTTCATTAGCCACGCCGAATTGATCTTCATTACAAGTAAAACTGCTATTTTTAGATTTACGGTTTGTAACAACCAAAACATCAACGATTTTGGTTTGGTTGAAACCATCTTGAAAATATCCGCTCCAAGCTTGTTTTAAGCTGGCTTGCATTTTTTCTTCCGAAGTGGCGCAGGAAGTTAGAAGTAAAAGAGTTAGAACAGTTGCGTAGATTTTTTTCATTATTTTCTTACTTAATTAAATTCTTATTTTGGTTTTTTTACAGTTCGTTAAATCACTCCCAGTTTTTTTCCAACTTTTATAAATGCCGCAATCGCTTTATCCAAATGTTCACGATCATGAGCTGCAGAAATCTGTACGCGAATTCGTGCTTCATTTTTTGGAACTACCGGAAATGAAAATGCCACAACATAAATTGATTCTTCTTCAACCATCATCTTAGCAAATTTACTCGCCAGAATTGCATCGCCCAGCATTACTGGCACAACAGGATGAACCGCATTTTTATCGCGCACATTAAAACCTGCGTCAACCATTTTTTCTCGGAAATAAATTGTATTATCCGCCAATTTTTTAATCAGAGTTTTTGATTTTGAAATCATATCCAAAATCTCAATTCCGGTTGCTGCAACCATCGGCAAAATATTATTAGAAAAAAGATATGGGCGCGCTTTGTTGCGTAATTTTTCAATCACTTCTTTTTTGGAAGCGATAAATCCACCCCCTGATCCACCCAAAGCTTTGCCAATTGTGCTGGTTAAAATATCAACGCGACCTTCAACGCCGCAATATTCCAAAGTTCCACGACCATTTTCACCGATTAATCCTGTCGCGTGACAATCGTCAACTAAAACCAACGCATCATATTTTTCAGCCAAGTCGCAGATTTCTTTTAATTTAGCAATGTCGCCATCCATTGAAAACACGCCGTCAGTTACAACAACTCGAGTTTTATTTTTTTGTGCTTCTTGTAATTTTTTTTCCAAATCACTTAAATCATCAAACTTGTAAAAAAAGCGCTCAGCCTTGGAAAGCCTGATTCCATCAATCAAACTAGCATGGTTTAAATCGGCAGAAATTATCGCATCTTCAGCATCAAAAAGTGCTGCAAAAACTGCGCCATTGGCGGCAAAACATGAGGAAAAAGTAATTACATCTTCAAAACCTAAAAATTCTGCCAGCTTTTTTTCAAATTCTTTATGTAGATCAAGAGTACCGCAAATAAAGCGCACTGAAGCGGTTCCAAGACCATATTCATCAAGAGATTTTTTAGCAACTTCAACCAAATTTTTATTATTTGCCAAACCCAAATAATTATTGGCGCAAAAATTAATAACGTGTTTTTTTAAACCTTGATGAAAAATTTCGATGTCAGCCGATTGGGATGTGACAATTTCATATTCATTTTTATAGAGACCATTTTTTTTCAGGTCATCGATTTCAGCTTGAATAGTAGTTAAGAATGTTTCTTTAATCATGTTGCTTAAAAATTATTTTAGATTTGGGACAGAATTACTTTTCAGATTAAAATTTTTGACCAGCAATTGACAAGTCAAAATTGATAAATAGTTTCCGGGCCGATTTACACTGCCAAAAGTCCATTTTTCTTTTTCGTTACAATCTAATTTAGGTAAAATCTATGAACAAAAAATTCTTACAATCTGTTGTTGTTGGTATCGCGGGCTTAACTCTTGCTGCTTCTTGCTCAAGCCATTCTAAAACAGAATCTAACACTTGCGGTGCAAAAAACGGTTGTGCAGCTAAAAAAGACGAAGCTAACAAATGTTCTTCTAAAAAAAATGAAGTAACTAAAGAAGAAACTAAAACAGTTAAAAAATCTAAAAAAGCTAAAAAAGCTAAAGTTGTAAAATCAACTGAAACTACTACTGAAACTAAGACTGAAGAAAAATCTAACTAGTTTTTAGTTATGTTTTTACACAAGTCTTCAATCCCGGCGAATATCGCTGGGATTGGGCTTCGATCCCCCCACATTTCCCACATCCTCAAAAACTCCAAAAAAATCTCAAAAAAAATTGGCTGGTTTGAAATTCATTCGGAAAATTATTACGCCTTAGAAAGTGGCGCATTTCAAAATTTATTAGAAATCAGAAAAGATTTTCCTATCAGCTTACATTCTGTCGGCAATTCACTTGGATCAGCTTCAAGCCTTGATCTTTCTCATTTACAAAAATTAAAAAACCTAGTTGAAAAAATTGATCCATTTCTAATTTCTGATCATATTTCCTGGGGCAGAATTAATAAAAATCATTTAAATGATTTATTACCTTTACCCTACAACAAAGAGGCTTTGAAAGCAATTTGCAGAAATATTTCGCAGATGCAGGATTTTTTGAAACGCGAAATTATAATTGAAAATCCTTCTGCTTATTTAGCTTTTAAAGAACAAGAAATGGATGAAGCAGAATTTATAAATGCCGTAACTAAAAAAACTGGCTGTGGCTTGCTCTTGGATGTGAATAATATTTTTGTAAGCTCGCAAAACTGCGCGCAGTTTGACCCAAAAGCCTATTTAAAAAAGTTGGATAAAAAAATTGTTAAAGAAATTCATTTAGCCGGACATTTTAAATCAAAGATTTTAGACGGTAAAAAATATAAAAAAATTCTGATTGATACGCATAATGATTTGGTTTGCGATGAAGTTTGGGAAATTTATAAAATGGCAGCGCAAGAATTCAAAAAAGTACCATTTCTAATTGAATGGGATCAGGATTTCCCGGAGTTTGAGGTGTTGCTTGCTGAAGCAAAAAAAGCTGAACTAATCTTGAAGAAAATTAAGATATGAATTTAAAAGATTTACAAAAAAACTTTGCAAATCACATTTTCACCAAATCTGATAAAAAAATCCTGTCGCAAGTTTCTCATTCAACACATGAAGCCTTGGAAAGGCTAAACATCTATCGCAACAATATTTTAGGAAATTTTGAATCAGTTTTAAATTCTATTTTTCCCATTACCAAAAAAATTCTCGGTGCCGAAAAATTTGAAGAATTATCTCAAAAATATTACCGCAAATTCCCCTCAAAAAGTGGCGATTTAAATGAATATGGAAAAGATTTTCCTGAATTCTTAAAAAATCAGAAGCCTTTATATTTAAAGGATTTATCTCAATTAGAACTTCTGTATCATCAAGCTTTTTTTGTTAAAAAAACTAAAGAATTTGATTTAAAATCTTTTAAAAAAATTCTGCCGGAAAATTTAGAAAATATTATTTTTATTCTTGATCCGGCGGCAAGTTTATTCGCTTCAAAATTTGCAATTTTTTCAATCTGGAAAAGTGAAAAGAAAATAAAAAACTACGCTAAATCTCAATCAATGCTGATTTGTGCCGATAAAATCCTGAAACTAAATGAAGAGGAATTTCTGTTCTTAACTGAAATTAAGAAACGAAAAAAACTTTATGAAATTTACAAAACACTTTGTGAAAAAAACAAAAAAACAAACATCGGAAAATTAATTAACCACTTCATCACGAATGACGTAATTACTAATTGGAACTAGCTCGTTTTTCCATTATCCATTTTATATAAATTCCGCAAACAATAATTCCGAGAAACAAAAATATAAATATCAGATTAGATCTTCTAAACTCACGCCAGAAGTCTTTTGAATCATATCCGGTCCAGATAATATAAGGATATTTCGGATCCATTTCTTTTTCAAAAATATAATTTTCATTCTCGATTGAACCTGGAGCATCATAAAAAATTTTTCCCACATATTTTTCTTGATCAACCGAGCCCAAAACAAATTTATCATCGCGTTTATCAATAACCAAAAAACGGGTATTTTCACCAATGCGCGCTTCCACATTATTCATTAATTTTTTAATATTAATTCCGGCAGCTACTGTGCCAGCACGTGGATATTTTTTAGTATCAATCTGCACTCCGACCGGAATTACATAAACAGCACTTGGAATTCCTATCGCCACTTCTGAAAAAAGCATCACCCACAATTCGTTAGAACGATGAGAGTAACTTCTTTTTTCTGCAATATGCGGCGCGTCATCTTTTCTGATGCCAAGAACTGTGTTTACGGTTTGGTATCCACTAGAATTAACCCAGTCAAACAAGCTCCAAGAATAAATATTTTTAACCGGATTAATCGGAGTTTTTTCAAGAATATTGTGAATAACTTGCAAATCGAGATCTGGAGTTTTTTCAGCAATTTCTTCACCAATTTGCATCAGAGTTTTCTCGGTTTGGTCAAAATTTTCTTTTAGAATAATATTGATCTTTTTAGCGCTATCAGAGGCTTCAAGATGTTTTTTATTAAGCAGAGTGTAGTATTTTATTGGGAAAAAAATGCTGGTTAATGCAATAAAAATAATAGTAAAATTTTTGGTGTAGGCGTTCATAATGGTGTAAAAATAAATTAAAACTTTGATAAGTTTGAATTATTATTAAATCCCTCTCTATTTTTATAAAGATTCGCAAAGCAAGATTAAAAATAATTCCGGCAATGTCTCAAAAAAACCCAAATTTTTAACTGAAATCCCATGAAAGAATTTCAACTTATTGAAAAGTTTTTTAAACCATTAACAAACTCCAATAAAGCTGCGCAAGGTTTGATTGATGATGTGGCAAAAATTTCTCTTAAGAAAAATGAAGAATTAGTTTTAAGCAAAGATCTATTTATTGAAGATGTGCATTTTCTGGCTAAAGACGGCGCTTTTAAAATCGCTTCCAAACTTTTGCGCACCAATATTTCTGACTTAGCCTCCGCCGGCGCAACCCCGCTTTATTACATGCTTGGCTTTTCAAAAAATGAAAGCGTCGATGAAAAATTTGTTAAAGAATTTTCCCGCGGATTGAAATCGGTTCAAGATGAATTCGGACTTTGCTTGATTGGTGGCGATACTGCAAAATCAGAAAAATTAATTTTTTCAGTTACGGTTTTTGGCAGCGTTAAGAAAAATAAAACAATGTCACGAAATGATGCCAAAATTGGTGATCTTATTTTTGTTTCCGGAACAATTGGCGATGCATTTTTGGGTTTAAATAAAAGCGAAAATATTTTTTTAAAAAATCGTCATTTTTTTCCGACAGCTAGAATTGAGTTAGGAAAAAAATTGCTTGAAAAAAATCTTTCAAAATGCGCAATTGATGTTTCAGATGGTCTGCTTTCTGATTTGCGCCACATTTGCGAAGCATCTAAACTTGCTGCAGAAATTAATCTAAATCAAATTCCTATTTCTGCGCCGGCGAAAAAATTTCTGGTAAAAAATTCGGCAATAACAATTCTCGATTTAATTTCTGGGGGCGATGATTATGAATTAATTTTTAGTTCTAATCCCAAAAATCGTAAAAAAATTCTACAATTATCAAAAGATTTGAATCTTGATATTAGCTGCATTGGCGAGTTTAAAAAGCCAGAGAGCAAAAAATTTTCAATCACGCTTTTTGATGAAAAAAATCAAAAAATAAAAATCAAAAAATTCGGCTATGAGCATTAAAAAACTTTTAGAAAAAACTATTAAAGTCAAAACTAAAGACAAAGAAGAGCAAAAATATGCTTCTTCTTTTCGCCGCAGCACTGCCGCCACTATTGATATTTGGCTGGTTTTACTTTTGCGCGTTGCATTTATGCAAACACTTGGAACTTTGTGGCTTAATTCTGAAATCCTAAAATTTATCCAGGAATTTAATGAAAAATTCGGCACTGAATCAATTAAAAATACACCGGAACATATTGATTTCGTTGTACATCACCGCATCTTTTTTTACGGCCTGCTTTTTTACGCAATCGTAATTTTAGTTGGTGCGCTATATCACGCACTTTTAAATTCATCAGCTTGGCAAGCCACAATTGGTAAGCGTTTGATGAAAATAATAATCGTTAAAGAACCAGATGAATCTCGCATCTCTTTTCAGCGCGCAATGGCACATTATTTTTTATCAGTTTTGCCTTTTGCCTTTATTTTTTATTTAATGGGATACCAAATTCAGCATAATTTAAATTTCATACAAACCATTACAGCAAGCGAGCTCAACGTGTTTTTTGGAATTATGTTTGTGCTTTGGCTTCAAATTCATATTTTTACCAAAAAGAAAACCACTGCATATGACATGATATGTAGTACAGTTTTTTTATATGGCAGAACTGCTTGCAAATTTCCATGGAGCAAAAACTTTCAATAATCTTTCCTGCTTGGTAACAAATTTTTCTTTGAAAAATGCTTTGTTAAACTTAAATTCTGATTCCAGCTTTTTTTCATAAATTTTTTAATAAATAAAATGATCACAATTTCACAAAAAACTATTAACAGCAAAATCAGTTGTAATGGCGTTGGTCTTCATAGCGGCGAAAATGCCTTGATGACTCTCGTTCCAGCTCCATGCAATACCGGAATCATTTTTAGAAGAACAGATATTGGCGGCGAAAATAGTGCGATTAAAGCTAATTATTTAAACGTAGTCGGAACTAATTTAGGCACTACTTTAACCAATGAATTTGGCGCTAAAGTTTCAACAATTGAACATTTAATGGCTGCAATTTGGGGCTGTGGAATTGACAATCTTTATGTCGACATCAATGGCCCAGAAGTTCCGATTATGGATGGCAGTTCTGAACCTTTCGTATTTTTGATCGAATGCGCTGGAATCAACACTCAAGAAGAATCACGCCGCGTGCTTGAAATTTTGAAAAAAGTGCGCGTTGAAGAAAATGATAAATTTGTTGAAGTTGAACCTTCAAAAGAATTTTCCATCGATTTGCATATTGATTTTGATCACAAACAAATTCAGCGCCAACAATTTGATTATCACTCAACTTTTACTTCTTTTAAAAATGATATTTGTCGCGCTAGAACCTTTGGTTTCAAGCATGAAATTGAACATTTGCATAAATTGGGATTGGCAAAAGGCGGATCGCTTGATAATGCTATTTTAGTTGATGAAAATGGTATCGTGAATGAAGGCGGTTTGCGTTATAGCGATGAATTTGTACGCCATAAAACTCTAGATTTTATCGGCGATATTTATTTGGCTGGACATTATATTTTAGGACATTTCAACGCTTCAAAACCAGGACATGGAATTAATAATAAACTGCTAAGAAAGTTGTTTGAAGATGATTCGGCTTGGAGGCTGATTTAAGTAATTGAAGGCTTTTGAAAGAATTAGATCCTGAAACAAGTTCAGGATCTATCCTTACTCTGTCAAACTAAACTTACTTCAATTTTATCTAGAATAATGAATATACTTTCTCTCCGCAGTCCCAATCGGGCTTTGGCGCAATGAGCATTTTATCATCTCTTCTGGTGCAATTTTTTCTACCTTAAATGATCTTTGATTTGGCATTTTAATTGCCGTATAACCTTCGCCAGTACCATATTTTTTCTTTTCATTGTAGGCTTTCTGTATTCCAGCTCTCACCTCTTCTTCAGTTGAATATCTCACTAAAATTCTTGAACCATCGGGACAAAGAATTTCAGTATTAAAAATTTGTTTTTGACATGCTGTGAAAAGGCCCAGAAGCAAAATAAGTAAAATAAATTTACTGTGATTTAACTTGTCCGACATTGCTGAAAAGTGATTTTAAGAATCCAATTTTACGACTTTCGACACTGGTGAAATTTGCAGCAAATTGTAGTTGTTTTTCTTCATCATTTAAATCAATACGACTTAATTCTCTGATAGTTCCAACTTCATTAAACCTTACAACCAGAACATCTCTTGATATAATATCGGGCTTAAAAAACAAAAGACGCTTCAAATCTTCAGTATAATAAATCCAAGCTTCATCGCTATCTAAATCTGAAATCAGCGTTGGCGATCCCATAATTTTCAAAACTCTTTCTTTGCTGGTAATTCCTTCTTGAAGCAAATTGTGGTCCGACATATCGAACATATAACCACGCTTATCAACCTTAGAAACACAGGCATTTAAAGCAATTAATAAAAATATATAAAAGAAATTTTTTTTCATTTGGTGTTAAGAAAATTATTTGGAAGTAATTAGAAATTTAGCGTTGCTTTTATCAAAGGCAGACTTTATTTTCCGCAACACTTGTTGTAAGTCCCACTTCCCTCAAAATCAAATCAAAAATAATCAACAACATTCAATAAATTCACGAGGCATTAATCTATGGCAGTTCCTAAAAAGAAAAAATCAAGTTCCCGCAGTCGCATGAGAAGAGGCAGCAATGGCTCTTTAGACGCTAATTTCCCAAATGTTACCACCGATAAAGATACTGGCGAATTCAAGCTTTCTCACCATATTTCTTCTGACGGTTTCTACAAAGGCAGAAAAATTATCGCCGACAAGAAGAAGAAAGCAGTTCAAGAAGAATAGTTACTAGTGACTAAGAATCTTACTGTAGCACTGGATTGCATGGGGGGTGATAGAGCTCCCCAAATTGTAATTGAAGGAGCTGATCTAATAGCTTCCTCAAATCTTGATATCCATTTTCTGCTTTTTGGAGATTCTAAAAAAATCACACCAATTCTGCAAAATTGTCGCTATCTTAGAGGTCGCTACACACTTAATCATACTGAAGAATTTGTTTCATCTGACGAAAAGCCTTCAATCGCCTTGCGTCGTGGCACCAAGTCTAGCATGCGCCTAGCAATAAATTCTGTAAAAGATGGCGAAGCTGACGTGGCAATTTCTGCCGGAAATACTGGTGCATTAATGGCGATGTCAAAAATCGTGCTGCGCCCTCTTCCATCAATTGACCGTCCAGCAATCATAACTTCAATTCCCAACCAAAAAAAGAAAGCCACAATAATGCTCGACATGGGCGCCAATGTTGAATGTGATGCTGATGTTTTATTCCAGTTCGCAGTTATGGGTCACGCTTTTGCCCGCACTACTTTAAAAATTGAAAATCCGACAATCGGAATCCTCAATGTTGGTTCTGAAGAAGCTAAAGGAAATGATGCAGTCCGTGGAGCTGCGACTTTATTAAAAGCCAGCAATTTAAAAAATGATTTTTACGGCTATGTTGAAGGCGATGATATTACAAAAGGCACCGTTGACATTGTAGTTACAGATGGCTTCACCGGAAATATCACTCTTAAAGCAATTGAAGGAACGGTAAAATTAGTAACCAATGTTATTAAGGAAGGATTTAGCGACTCAATCTGGTCAAAAATCGGCTATATTTTAGCAAGTGTTTCAATCAATAAAGCCAAGAAAACCATGGATCCACGCCTGCATAATGGTGCTATGTTGGTTGGCTTAAACGGTGTTGTTGTAAAAAGCCATGGCGGAACGGATAAAATTGGTTTTGCTAATGCTATTAAGGTTGCAATATCGCTAGTAAAACACAAAATAAATGAACAAATTATAGATGAACTAAAATCAGCAGTAGAAACAATAAAATCAGCTTCCGAGCAAACGCCTACCCAAATTGAAGAAGAGGTTAAATGAAAAAAATCCACAGCAAGATTAGCGCAACCGGTTCTTACCTTCCTAAAAAAATTCTTCTTAATGCCGAATTAGCAAAAACAGTTGAGACTTCTGATGAATGGATCACAGATCGCACTGGCATCAAGCAAAGACATGTTGTTTCCGAAGGTGAATTAACTTCCGATATTGCAGCTCATGCAGTTTTAAAAACTTTAGAAAAAGCCGGAAAAAAAGCTGAAGAAATTGATTTGATTATTGTCGCAACCACAACTCCCGACCTCACATTTCCAGCAACTGCCACAACAGTTCAAGCAAAAATTGGCGCAATCAATGCCTTTGCTTTTGATATTCAGGCAGTTTGTTCTGGCTTTGTTTATGCTTTAGCAACTGCGGATAATTTTATTAAATCCGGCCAAGTTAAAAATGCCTTGGTAATTGGTGCTGAAACTTTATCCCGCATTGTAAATTGGGAAGATCGCAACACTTGCGTTCTTTTTGGAGATGGCGCTGGAGCAGTTTTACTTGAAGCAACTTCTGAAGAAAATTGCGGTATTATCGCCTCTGATTTACATTCTGACGGAACATTAAACAGTCTTTTAAAAACCACAGGCGGTCCTTCACTTAACCAGCAAACTGGATTTATTGAAATGGCCGGAAAAGAAGTTTTTAAACATGCGGTTGAAAAAATGTCGAAATCGGTTTTATCAGTTTTGGAAAAAGCCGGTTTAACTTCTAAAGATATTGATCTTCTGGTGCCACACCAAGCTAATGCCAGAATTTTAAATGCAGTTGCAGCTAGATTAGAAATTCCTGAAGAAAAAGTGGTTTTGACAGTTCATGATCATGCCAATACTTCAGCAGCTTCAATTCCTTTGGCATTAGATTACGCCAATTCACAAGGAAGAATTAAAAAAGGTGATGTTGTTGTACTTGAAGCACTTGGCGGTGGTTTAACTTGGGGATCGGTGGTGCTTCGCTGGTAATTAATTACTTCGTCAGCTTTAAGTTTTATTTCTTATTTTCTCTCTCAACAATCGCGGCAATAATTCCATTCAACTTTTTACCAACCATTTCCGCAGAATAATTAGCATAAAATTTTTCTTTCGCCGCAACTGCCATTTTTTTAGCAAAACTTTCATTATCGATCAATCTCTCAATCGCATCTGCTAATAGTTCCGGCATTTTAGCTTCGTCATCTTTAGAAACTTTTAAACCATCAACTTCATTAGAAATAACCTCATCTGGTCCCCAAGAATTGCTGGTTATAATTGGTGTTGAATAAAGCATCGCCTCAAGCAAAACAATTCCGAAAGTTTCGGCAAAAGAAGGTAAAATAAAAATGTCAATATTATCAAAAAATTTTCTTTTATCGTCAGTCCAGCCCAGAATTTTAAAATTCTTTTGTAAGTCTAACTCTTTTGCAAGATTGTTAAGATGAGATTCCATCGGCCCTACTCCGCCAACAACATAATCAGATTCAATGCCGCGATTGCGCAAAATTGCCATCGCTTGCAAAACCTTATCAAAATACTTTTCCGGATAAAGACGGCCTAAAGAACCAAGTTTAATCACTTTTTGAAATGGTTTTTTTTCAAGATCAACAAAAGCAGTGGGAACTTCCATCATATTTGGAATTACAAAAGCAGTATCCGGCGCTTTTCCAGCTTTGATCAACTCTTTGCTGAAAAAGGAATTTACAGTTAAAACATAATCAGATTTGAGGAATTTTTTTGGATTAATTCCGTGATCAATCACAATAATCGGGGTTTTTCTGCCAAGTAAAAAACGCGCGGCGCGAGCCAGATACAAAGCTCGTCCTGAGTGACAAATTATAGCGTCAGGTTTAAATGATAAAAATAAAAGCGCCAAACGCGACATTGCAAAAATATCGAAGCGACCACAATTAGAAAGTTCAAAAAGCCTGCACCCAGTTTTTTTTACATCTTGTTGGTAAACCATGTTTGGTTTTGCTACTGAAACCACAGTATTACCGTTTGCAATCAGGTATTTGGCATAATCTATAAAACATCTTTCCACCCCTAAAATTTTATTATCATGCGCCGAATTTTTGTGGTTAAAAAGAATATTTATAATTTTCATCTTATTTATTTTTAATCTGATTTGGGATATTTTTGCGATATTTATTAATTTCCGATTTGTTAGCCTCAAAACGCGCTAACTCTTTGCCAGCAAGCCTTAAGCCTGAGGTAGCTTTAACTTTTGCCGGATTAATTTGTTGTCCTTTATAAATTACTTCAAAGTGTAAATGCGGACCAGTTGAACGACCGGTTGTTCCAACATAAGCAACAACATCGCCTTGCTTAACTTTTGAACCATTGCGGAATTTTGTATTAAATCTACTGGCGTGACCATAGCCAGTTGAATAATCAGCATTGTGTTTAATTTGGACGAAATTTCCATAACCACCTTTAACACCAAAATGGATAATTGTTCCGCTACCCGCCGCCAAAATTGGCGTGCCCGTTGAAGCCGCGAAGTCAATTCCCTTATGCATTTTAGAATAGCCAAGAACGGGATGATGCCTCATGCCAAATCCAGATGAAACGCGAGCGCCATTAATTGGAGTTCTAAGTAATGATTTACGCACACTATTGCCTTTGGAATCGAAATATTCCGGCTTGCCGTCAACTTTATGCATATAAATTTCGATAGCGCGATTTTGCAAAGTAATCGAAGAAAATAATACGCTGCCATCTTTAACTTTTTTGCCATCTTCGGTGTAAAAACTTTCAACTAACATTTCAAACTTGTCGCCGTCGTGTAGATCACGCTGGAAGTCGATATCGTAGCTATAAAGATTAATCATATTCATCATTGAATTTGGTGAAATACCAGATTCAACGCCATCAGAAAAAAGTCCGTTTTTTATAGTTCCAAAATATCGAGAAACGTAACGCAACAATTTAACCTCGATTTGACGGGCATCATATTCGCCATCGCTTTTTCTTGAAACCATAATTCGTTCTTCCGGAGATGGGGAAATTTCTACAGAATCAATTGTAATCTTGCGCGCCGCGTTATTAGATTCTTCAGTTTGCTTAGGATCATAAGCAACTTTGACTCTATATTTTATGATAACGCGATCCCCGCCATTGATTGACTTAGGATTAAAAACTTTTTTCATCGCAGTTAAAATCGAAAAAACATCTTGCTCATCGGCAGCAGTATCGACAAGGATTTTCAGCATTGTGTCGCCTGATTTAACATGATGCTCAACAATTTGTTCTTCATCAATATCAAAATTTTTTCCCTCGGAAGAAAGATTGATTTTGATTGGTGTTTTATGAAGTTTTTTTGCTGAAGATTCGCGATAATCAATCACCAGATTTTGGATATAAGCGCCGCCGCGAAATAAAATGAAGCTGGTGATTATTGAAATAACAACAGGCTTAAACAGGCGATGTTCTATGGCGCGATTGACCATAGATAAAATCTGCATTTTATCCAATTTCTTCAGTTTGTTAATGATATTTTTCAATGAAGTAAGGAAGGTTATTAGGAGGTCAAATACGGTGTGGCGCTTAGGCTAAGTAAAGTGCCTTAGATTTAAGGAGCGCGCAGGTTATTTAACTTTTTTTAAATGAGAATATTTTTTTAAAAAAAATTCTTGCACCAAGTCAAAAAGCAGGTATTATGCGGGTTCGAAATCTAGTTGAAGCCCGTCCTTCGATCTTCAAAAAAACTCCTATAACAATAATTTAAAATTTTATGCCGGCAAAAAAATTAAAAAAACCCATAAAAAAAGAAGTAAAAAAAGCAGTTAAGAAACCTATCAAAACTTCAGCAGCTAAGAAAAAGACCTCTATTAAAAAACCCGTAAAAAAATTGGTAAAAAAAGTCGCCAAAAAAATAGTTAAAAAACCGGCAGCAAAAGTTATAAAGAAAGTAGCTCCAAAAAAGAAAGTTGCGGTTAAGGCAAAAAAAGTTGCACCAAAAAAAATTAAAGCAATAAAAAAACCTGCTAAAAAAATTAGCAAAAAAGCAGTTAAAAAACCTGTATTCAAGAAAAAAGCTCCAAAAATCCAGCCTAAAAAAGTTATAAAAGCTAAAAAAGAAATCGCTAAGAAACCGGCAAAAGTAAAAACTTTACCAAAAACAAAAGAAAAAGATCTAACCAAAGGTAAGCATGGAACAATGCTCGCTAAAAGCATTCTTGCTAAAACCGGCGATAAAAAGGTTGAGGTTGAAAAACCAGTTGAAAGAAAAAATGACGCTCCGCAAAAAGCGATCTTTACTAAAAAATTAGAAACCCGTTTCAAAGCCACTTTTAAAGCCGACGATTATGCGGTTTATCCTTCTCACGGTATCGGGAAAATTGTTGATATTGAAAAAACCCTAGTTTTGGGCCAAGATCTCAGCTGCTATTTGATGTATTTCGAAAAAGAAAAACTCACGATTAAAATCCCAATGAATAGCGCTGAAAAAATCGGTTTGCGTCATTTGATTTCCAAATCGCAAATGGATGAAGTTTTCGGTATTTTAAGAAGCGGTGTTAAAAAATTAAAAGGCATGTGGAGCCGTCGTGCGCAAGAATATGAAACCAAAATCAATTCTGGCGACATCATGCTTTTAGCCGAAGTTTTACGCGATTTAACTCGTGATATTGAAGATGGCGAAAGATCTTATTCTGAACGTATCATTTACGAAACCGCAATTAACCGCTTAGCTAGCGAATATAGCGCGATCTACGGAATTGATTTCGAAGAAGCTAAAGACAAAGTTACATTAACCGCCAAAGATAAATTAAATTCGGAAGGAAAAGTTATTCAAAAAGACGAATTTGATGAGTTTGAAATTGACGGCATCGAAAGAGATGAAGAAGATGAAGAAAGTGAAGATGAAGACGAAGAAGATGAAGATGGGGACGATGATTACGATGATTACGATGATGACAAACCTAAAAAAAGAAAAAAACGCTAATCATTATTTTCCAGCCATCATGAATTTGATGGCTGGAATTGCTTAAATTATAAAAAGTCATGCCAACAGTTTTAAAACTTCTCAATATTGAAAAGAATTTTTTTCAAGCTGATCAAAAAATCGAAGTCCTGAAAGGTGTTAATCTCGAAATTAAAAAGGGCGAATTAGTGGCTTTGATTGGGCCTTCAGGTTCCGGCAAAACTACTTTGCTGCAAATTGCAGGTTTACTTGACAGCGCAACTTCAGGGCAAATTTTAATTGGTGAAATCGATTCTTCAAAAGCTAATGACAAAATCCGCACCGAAATTAGAAAAAATCACGTTGGATTTGTTTATCAATTTCATAATTTATTGCCCGAATTTTCAGCTTTAGAAAATGTAGCTTTACCGCTTTTGATTCAGGAAAAAAGCCGCAAAGAAGCTTTTGAAATTGCTGAAAAAATTTTAGCAGAAGTTGGATTATCTGATCGTTTGAATCACAAACCTTCTGAATTGTCTGGCGGCCAACAACAAAGAGTAGCTTTAGCGCGCGCAGTTGTAACTAAGCCTTCATTGATTTTAGCGGATGAACCGACGGGAAATTTAGATTCAGAATTTGCCGGAAAAATTTTTGAACTTTTGCAAAACTTGGTTAAGACTTATCAGATTGGATGTTTGGTGGTTACGCATAATATGGAATTAGCGAAGAAAGCCGATCGTGTAGTTTCAATTAAGGATGGAGTAGTTTCTTAAATTCAAATTATCTGATAGTTGGTTAATCCTTGCGCTGGACGGGGTTACAAACCCCGTCCAGCGCAAGTAGATCTTCCAACATCGTCATGCTGAACTTATTTCAGGATCTATCAAATCTCATCGCGCCAAAAAAACTTAAGACACAAAAAAAGCCGTAAGCGGATTTCCCGCCTACGGCTTTTATTTTTTTCAAATCTTACTTAATATCTACCGCTATTGCGATATTGTTGTTGATGATTATTCGCAGCTGGTTGCTGTGCTGCGCGCTGGGATGAAGCCGGAACATTATTATTGGTATCCTGAGTATAATAATAATTAATCATTTCTTGCGGACTACGACCCATATTCATCATTGAATTGCTGTTAGATGATCCCGGATTTCCGGTGTGTGGTATGGTTACAAAATATTGTCTTTCTTTAAATTGATAACATTTTCCTGACCACATAACTGAATATAGTGGCACAATAAGCATAAAGCCAAGAGCATCTGCAGAACATGCTCCATTTTTCATAGCAGCAAAAACTTTAAGATCTAATTGAGCTGATCCATAACCTTCTTTTGTTAAAACTGCGGTTGAATTTTTTGCCTCAACAGTAATGGTTGCGGGAGTTTTTCCGTAGCTTCTGCCTTCAATAAAAATGTCAGCTCCTGATGGTTCGCTGTTAATTGAAATTTGATCATTCTTGTCGTTCATCATCAAGGCGCAAGAAGAGGACATTGAAAGTAATAATAACAAAGAAAAAGTCTGAAGTAATTTCATGATTTTAATAGTTAACGTTTCCAGCGGTTATGAACCCAGAACCACTGCGCAGGATATTGTTTGATCCACTCTTCAAGTTTAATATTAACTTTCCGAGTGAGTTGAAGTACGTCGGAATTAATGTCGTCCGACTTTTGAAATGCAAGCGATTTTTCTACTTCCACACAAAACCTGAATTTTTTTCCAAGTCGAATTGAGCGCGCTGGAATTAGCGGCACATCATATTTTAAAGCAATTCTGGCGATTGAAGTTGTAGTAATCGCCTCATCATGAAAAAACTTCACCAACTCACCTTCAGAAACTTTTTGATCAACTAGAATAATTACAAAACCACCTTTTTTAATTTCTTCAATAATCTTGCGACTGCCGCTAGTACTTTTTTCAATCATCAAAACACCACGAAGATTTGCCGTCATTTTTTCAACATAAGGATTATTAAGCGGACGATAAACTGTGCTTACTTTTAAACCATTTTTCAAAAAAGCTTTCGGCCCAACTTCCCAATTTCCGGTATGAGCACCAAAAATTATTCCGCCCTTCCCGCTTTCTTTAAGGATTCGAATATTTTCGCGGCTTTCTTGTGAAATTTCGAACATAGTTTCAATATCTTCCATTTTACAAGCGCCGATATGGCCAAACTCGCCAACGATGCGACCTAAATTATCCCACATATCATCGATAATTTTTTCTTTTTGTTCTTCGTTTAGTTCCGGCAAAGCTTTAGAAATATTTTTATAAGCTAATTTATTAACTGAGATTTTTTTACCGACAAATTTTGCAATTATAGCAGCAATATCAGAAGCGGTTTGCGGCTTCATGATAGTGAAAATCCACATGAAAAGCTTTACGATTAATGCTTCAATTATATAGCGCGCATCTTTGATTTTAGATTTTAGTAATTCTTTAAAATTCATAATTATTTTTGCTTAAAACCCTCAATAGCTTTGCCCAACATTTCCTTTATCAACTCTTTATTTTCAAACTCCAACATAATGTCTAAATGCGTAATTTTTTGCTGATAAGCTGGCGAAAATTTTACCCAATCTTTTCTGGTCGTAATCAAAGTAGCATTTTTTTCTTCTGCCATGTGACAAAGACTTTCCAGATCTTGATTTTTATAAAGATAATGATCAGGAAAATCATAAGTTTCAATCACATCAAAACCTTCATCGCGTAAGAAAGAAAAGAATTTTTTCGGATAGGCTAAGCCACAAAAAGCGATTAATTTTTTACCAAAAAATTTATCGAGATTAGTTGGAATAACTTTAGATTTTACGATAGTTTTACCTTCAAGTTTTTTTAATAAATCGGCTTGCGGTTCACCAATAATCACAACTAAATCTGCTTTCTTCAAACCAGTTCCAAGCGTTTCACGCATTGGGCCGGCAGGAATTAGAAAGCCATTTCCAAAACCGATTTTTCCATCAACAACCACAATTGTAAAATCGCGATGCAATGACTCATTTTGCATTCCATCATCTAAAACTACCAATTTAAATTCAGTCATTTTTTCAATTTGACGAGCACCAAAAAGACGATTTTGTGAAACAAATGTTGGAGCGGTTTCAATCAATAATAACGGCTCATCTCCAACTTGTTCAGCTTTGTTATTATCAAATTTACGCAACAGCAAAAATTTTGATCCATCGCTCATATAACCGCGACTTAGATAACAAAATTCCTGCGCCATTTCGTGAAGAATTTTACCAATTGCAATTGCAGTCGGGGTTTTGCCAGAACCTCCAGCAATAAGGTTTCCAACGCAAATTACCGGTTTGGAAATTCTGGCAGTTTTGGTGAAATATTTTTTGACGTGAAACCCAATAAAATAAATATAACTTAGCGGCAAAAGTGCGTAAGCGATGAGATTTTTTTCGGTCCAGAATTTAGGAGTTTTAAACATTTTGCGATAATTTTTCTGATGATAAAACTTTTGTAAAAATTTGCCCATCATGCATTTCAATAGTAATTTCTTCGTTAACCTTCGCATCGTGAATTGAAGAAATCAAATTACCATTTTGCTTTTTAACCAAAGCAAAACCGCGCTTTAAAACTTCATGATAATTATTTGTTTTCAATAGTTTTAACAGATTTTCTAACTTACTAGAATTTTCTTTCAAACGCCTTTCGGTAATTGATTTTAAACGATCAAATGCAAAATCAACTTTCTGATTTACCATATTTATTTTTGAAAAAAGTAACTGAGTTGAAATTTGCGTTGATGAAAGTTTTTGAATTTTCTTTTCAAAAAAATTCTGCACTAAAAAATCAAATTTCTTTCCTAAAGTAAAAAATCTGTCCCCGATTTGCGCCAATGCCTGCTTAGGATCAACCAAGTATCTTTGTAGATTTTTTAAATGCTGAAAATTTTGCGCCAGAAAATTTTGCGGTAAAAATTTTAACTTTTCTTCCAGAAAATTTAGTTGCGATTTTAAATCCGCCAAAAGCGGAGTTGCTAATTCCGCCGCTGCGGTTGGAGTTGGGGCGCGCAAATCAGCAACATAATCAATTAAGGTTGTATCAGTTTCATGACCCACAGCAGAAATTATTGGAATTTCTGATTTAAAAACTTCCCGAACTAATGCTTCGTCATTAAAAGGCATTAAATCTTCAAAAGATCCGCCACCGCGCGCGATTATCAAGACTTGTGGCTTTTTATCTGCTGCAAGTCGATTAAAAAATTTTATGCCTTGAATAATTTCCGCCGCCGCTTTTTCGCCCTGAACTAAAGTTGAATATAAAATTAAATGCGTGCCGCAACGCGCTTCAATGCGATGTTTAATATCTTCAATAACAGCGCCGGTTTGCGAAGTTATTACGCCAATAATTTTTGGGAAAAATGGTAATTTCTTTTTGTGAATTTCGTCAAATAAACCTTCCGCTAAAAGTTTTTGACGACGCTTTTCAATCATCTCCAAAATCGCACCAACTCCAGCAATTTCTAACTTCTCAACAATAATTTGGTAATTAGATCGACCTTCGTAAGTTGTAACGCGACCAGATGCGCAAACCTGTAAACCATCAGCAATTTCAAAATTAACTAATTGCGCCGCATTGCGAAAACAAACGGATGAAAGCGTGGCGGCTTCATCTTTTAACGTAAAATAAAGATGCCCGGAAGTTGCGCGCTTAAAACCTGTGATTTCACCTTTTATGCGCACATAGCCGAAAGAATCTTCTACAACTCGTTTGATCGAGCGCGAAAATTCCATCACTGTAAATTCGGGAATATTGGTCATTTATGATTATTAATTTCTTGTAAAATTTCGATATTCCTATTTTTACAATCAGGAATAATTAAATCATAGTTCGGAATTTCAACCGAATTTAGGGTTGATATTTTGCATTAGCTCACTACTTTTCTTTAATATATTTTCATTTCATTTTTCCCTAAAAATTCGGAGTTAGTTTGTTGCATAAAATAAAATCATTTAAAGTTTCAGGTATTGACTGCTTGCCCATCGTAGAAGGTGGAAAAGGTGTTGGAATCACTACTGGCGTAACCGCAGGACATTTCGCAAAAGCCGGCGCAGTCGGAACTTTTTCCGGTGTGAATGCGGATTATGTCGATGAAAACGGCAAATTTATTCCCTTAGTTTACAAAACTCATACTCGTCGCGAAAAGCATGAAGAACTTGTTTTAGACAGCATCCGCGGCGGCATTTCTCAAGCCAAAATTGCTCACGATATTTCCGGCGGCGTTGGTCTTATCCACATGAATGTGTTGTGGGAAATGGGTGGCGCAGAACGTGTTTTACACGGCATTCTTGAAGGAGCTAAAGGCTTGATTCACGGCATCACTTGCGGCGCTGGCATGCCTTATCGCCTTTCTGAAATTGCTGAAAAATATAAGGTTTATTATTACCCAATCGTTTCTTCAATGCGCGCCTTTCGTGCTTTGTGGAAAAGAAGTTATTACAAAGCTGTAAGTTTACTTGGCGGCGTAGTTTATGAATGCCCTTGGCGCGCTGGTGGTCACAATGGCTTGTCAAATGCTGAAAATCCAGATGCCTACGAAGATCCATATCCAAGAGTTGCTGAATTGCGCAGTTTCATGAATTCCGTTGGTTTAAACGAAGTGCCAATCATCATGGCTGGCGGCGTTTGGCATTTGGAAGATTACGAACATTGGTTAGATAATCCTGAAATTGGACCCATCGTTTTCCAATTCGGAACTCGTCCAATCGTAACTCAAGAATATCCAGTTCCAGATGCTTGGAAGAAAAAACTTTTAACTTTAAAAGAAGGCGATGTTTATTTAAACCGCTTCAGCCCTACAGGTTTTTATTCTTCTGCAGTTGAAAATGATTTCATTAAAGAATTAAAAAGTCGCGAAATCAGACAAGTTGAATATCGCGCCAAAGCTGTGGATAATTTCACCGCTGAAATTCCTTTCGGACATCGTGGCCGTGTTGTCTATATCAAACCTGAAGATAAATCCAAAGTTGATGAATGGATTCAAGCCGGTCACACCGAAGGCATGAAAACACCAGATGAAACTTTGATGTTTGTTGATAAATCAAAATCGGCTCAAATTGTAACTGACCAAATTAATTGCATGGGTTGTTTAAGCCAATGTCGCTTCAGTAATTGGTCCGACAAAGCAGAAATGAATTATTCAACTGACCGCAAAGCTGATCCAAGAAGCTTCTGTATTCAAAAAACTTTACAAGATATTCGTCAAGGAATTGACGTGAATAATCAATTAATGTTTTCTGGACATAGCGCTTATCGCTTCGCAACTGATCCATTTTATGCCAATGGTTTTGTACCAACGATCCAGCAGCTAGTGGATCAGATTATGAAAGGGAAATAAAAATGCCGAAAAACTCCAAAACGAAATTTATCTTCATCACCGGCGGCGTGGTTTCTTCACTGGGAAAAGGTTTGGCGTCGGCGTCTCTTGCGGCGTTACTTCAAGCTCGCGGTTATTCAGTTAAATTGCGCAAACTTGATCCATATTTAAACGTTGATCCAGGAACCATGAGCCCAACTCAACATGGTGAAGTTTTTGTTACTGAAGATGGAGCGGAAACCGATTTAGATCTTGGCCACTATGAACGCTTCACTGGCGTTGACGCTAAAAAATGTGATAACGTAACCGCAGGACAAATTTACTCAAATCTTCTTTCCAAAGAACGCAAAGGCGATTATCTCGGCGGCACTGTACAAGTGATTCCGCACGTTACCGATTTAATTAAAGATTTTATTTTAAACGGAATTAAAAATGTCGATTTTGCCCTTTGCGAAATTGGCGGAACCGTTGGCGATATTGAAGCTTTGCCATTTTTTGAAGCCATCCGCCAACTTGGATATGAATTTGGACAAGAACGCTGCGCCTTTTTACATCTGACACTTTTGCCTTACATTGAAAGCGCCAATGAATTAAAAACTAAACCAACTCAACATTCCGTAAAAGAATTGCGCGCGATTGGCATTCAACCAAGCGTTTTATTGTGCCGCGCTGAACGCCCGACCACCAAATCACATTTGGAAAAAATTGCTAAAATGTGTTCGGTGCCTCTAACTTCAGTTATCGCCGCCCCAAATGCCTCAAGCATTTATGAAGTGCCGCTGGTTTATCATAAAAATGGTCTTGATACTGAAATTTTAAAATTCTTCAAACTCGATTATAAAAAGAAGCCCGATTTATCGAAATGGACTGCAATTAAAGACGCAATTGAAAATCCAAAACATGAAGTTAACATCGCAATTGTCGGCAAATATACTGATTACCGCGACTCATATAAATCGCTTTTAGAAGCCATCGATCACGCCGCTTTTTCACTTAAAGCCAAAGCTAATATTATTTGGGTTAATGCCAGAAATACTAAAAGCTTGCCCAAAAATATTGATGCCGTTTTAGTTCCAGGTGGATTTGGCGAAGATGGCGTAGAAGGCAAAATCAGCATTATTGCTGAAGCGCGTACCAAAAAAATTCCGTGCCTGGGAATTTGCTACGGCATGCAAATGGCAGTTATTGAATATGCCCGCAATGTGCTTAAAATAAAGGATGCAACTTCCAGCGAATTTTCCAAAAAAGGCAGCTTCTTAATTGGAACCATGCATGAATGGCAAGATGAAACTGGCAAAAAAACCAAAAAAGCCGGCAGCGATATGGGCGGCACAATGAGACTTGGAGCTTATCCATGCCAAATTTCCAAAGGAACTTTAGCCGAAAAAATTTATGGAAAAACTGCAATTTCTGAACGCCACAGACATCGTTACGAAGTGAATATTAATTATAAAGACCAACTCGAAAAAGCGGGATTAAAATTCTCTGGCATGTCGCCAGACGGCAAATTGCCTGAGATTGTCGAGATTAAGGATCATCCGTTTTTTATCGGCGTACAATTTCATCCTGAATTAAAATCAAAACCATTTGCGGCGCATCCGCTTTTTGTTTCTTTCATTGCAAGCGCAATCAAACATCAAAATGCTTAGACAGGCTCTTAAAAAAACTTTTGGGATATTATTAATTTTAACTTTTAGTGCCTGTGATTTTCAGGTAATTTATAAAGAAAAAGTTAGAGGAGTTGGAATTACTTACGCCCAAGATTTATCAGCAATTCGTATCAAAAAAGACCGCACTAAACTCAGTCAGGAATTAAAAAATAATCTTTATGACGCCATAAATCCTGACTACATAAAATCCGAACCAAAATATTTTTTAATCCTCACCGCGAAATCAGCAATTAGCTCAACTTTCACTACCTTTACTGGTGCTTCGGGTCGTAACCGCGTTACTCTTGATGTTACTTATACTTTAAAAAACCTCGATAATGCTATAACAATTTCCTCTGGCACAACTTCTGTAAATGACAACTATGATGTAACTACCAATCGTTACGGAACCTACACTGCTGAACAATATATCTTGACCAATCTAACAAAAGTCGCTGCTCAAAATATCAGAAATTCTTTGGTAAATGATTTTATTGAAACAAGAAAAAAATGTGAAGGTCTGGTGAAATTGAAAGAAGGTGAGAAATTTATTTGCCCATTTACCGAAGAAGAAATTAAGGAAAGAGCCGGACTACAAAAGAAGTAAAAAAATTACTAATCTTTTTTTTAGTCAAACAACCCTTCAAACATCGCCAATCCATCTTTTGAGCCGGTATCTTCATCAATTGCTCTTTCTGGATGCGGCATCATTCCAAGCACATTTCTTTTATCGTTAAATACGCCAGCAATATTCAAAGCCGAACCATTTGAATTAGATTCGTCAGTCAAATTTCCGTCAACATCGACATATCTAAAAGCAATATTTCCCTCAGCTTCCAATTTTTTCAAAATTTCGGCATCAGCAAAATAATTTCCATCCATATGAGCGATTGGAACGCGGATAACCTGATTCTTTTTATATTTTCTCGTGAAGGCAGAATCAGAATTTTCAACACGAAGCGAAACTTCGCGACAGATAAATTTGACTTTTTTATTACGAAGCAAAATACCAGGAAGCAAACCAGCTTCAGTTAAAATTTGAAATCCGTTACAAATTCCCAAAACTCGCACACCTTTATCTGCAAGTCTTTTGACTTCCATCATTACGGGTGAAATTGCAGCCATCGCGCCGGAACGCAAATAATCGCCGTAAGAAAAACCACCCGGAACTACGATTAAATCAAGATTATCCTCAAGTTTAGTTTCTTGGTGCCAGATTTTTTGAACTTTACTACCAACTTTTTGCAATGCCGTTAAAGCATCGCGATCACAATTTGAACCCGGAAATGTAATTACTGCAGATCTCATTTTAGATGGCCTCGTAAGTGTAGTTTTCAATAATCTTATTCACTAAAAGCTTATCGCAAATTTCATCGACAATTTCTTTAATTTTAGCCGGATTGGTTTCAGCAATTTCAAGCTCTACAACCTTTCCCTGTATAACTTGGGAAATTTGATGAAAGCCCAAATTTTTATTTAAAGAACCTTCAATTGCTTTACCTTGCGTGTCTAAAACACCTTTTTTTAGAGAAATTAGAATTCTGATTTTCATGATTTTGTAAATTATATTATATCTTAATTCCTAAACGCGAAGCCACATCACTGTAAGCCTCAACCAAACCGCCAAGATCTCTCCTGAAACGATCTTTATCTAATTTTTCTAAAGTTTTTTCGTCCCACAACCTGCAACTATCAGGGCTGATCTCATCAGCTAGAACGATTTTAGAATCTGCATCAAATCCAAATTCGATCTTAAAATCAACCAGTTTGATGCCGATATTTTTAAACATTGCGCGTAAAATTTCGTTAATTTTTAGCGTATGTTTTTTTATTTCTTCTAATTGTTCGCGAGTCACAACTTTTAAAACATTAATCGCATGATCATCATTAATTAGAGGATCACCAAGCGCATCATCTTTCAAACAAATTTCGAAAACCGGCGCTAATAATTCAACACCTTCTTCAATTCCAAGGCGCTTCGCCATTGATCCGGCAGCCACATTTCTAACGATAACTTCCAGAGGAATAATTTTAACTTTGCGCACTAATTGTTCGCGCTCATTTAATCTCTTTACAAAATGCGTTGGAACTCCGGCTTTAGCCATTTCAAGCATAATATATTCCGAAATCACGTTATTCAAAACACCCTTCCCTTCAATAACCGCTTTTTTTAGCGCGTTAAAGGCGGTGGCATCATCTTTAAAATATTGGATCAAAAGATTTTTATCTTCAGTGACGAAGAGTTGTTTAGCCTTTCCTTCGTAGATTTTTTCTAATTTTTGCATTTGTTAAAGTTTTTACTTGTTAATCCCACTTGGTTAATCCCATTTTGCCAAAGGCGGAAGCGACATCAGAATTGCTTCCACATTGCCTCCGGTCATTAAACCAAATTTTGTACCACGATCGTAAACTAAATTGAATTCGGCGTAAAGTCCGCGCTTTCTGAGCTGCTCTTCGCGTTGCTCGTCATTCCATTTTTCTAACATGTGGCGTCGCACCAGTTTTGGAAAAATTTCTAAAAAAGCCAGCCCAACATTGCGGGTGAAAGAAAAATCTTTTTCAAAATCACCAGAATTTAAATTATCGTAAAAAATTCCACCCACGCCACGCGAAACTCCACGATGTTTTATGAAAAAATATTCATCGCACCATTCCTTGAATTTTTTATAATAATTTGGATCTGCTTCATCACAAACTTTTTTAAAAGCTGCGTGAAAATCTGCGGTATCTTGCGCAACTTCAAACATTGGATTTAAATCGGCGCCACCGCCAAACCAACTTTCTTTTGTGCAAATAAAGCGTGTATTTATATGAACCGCCGACACTAAAGGCGATTTCATATGCGCCACCAAAGAAATTCCACTCGCCCAAAATTTTCCGGTTGCAGCGGCACCCGTAATTTGTTTTCTAAATTCTTCGCTAAATTCGCCGTAAACTTTAGAAAAATTTACTCCAACTTTTTCAAAAACATTACCTTTCATCAAAGACATTTCGCCCGAACCGCCATCACCCGATTTATCTGGACGATTCCAGTTTTTTCTAACGAACTTTCCGGGATTTTCGGCGTTAAATTCTACTTCAATTTTTTCAAATTCGGCGCAAATTTTATCACGCAAATTTTTGAACCACTGCGATGTTACATTCTGTTTTTCTTCAATATTCATTTCAAAAATGGATTGCTTAATTTAGGCGCGGTTTTGATAATTCCAGCTATAAATAGATCCTGAAACGAGTTCAGGATGACGGAGTTTTTATTAGGCTTCACACCTTATCACAATGTCATCCTGAACTCGTTTCAGGATCTACATAATATTTATAATTCTAAAACATAACTTCCCAAAATGAATTTCAAATCAGAATTTTTAAAAGAATTTATTAAGCGCGGATTTTTTGCTCAAACCACTCACGCTGCTGAACTTGATGAATTAATGGCTAGTGAGTCAGTTACTGCTTACATCGGCTTTGATTGCACCGCAAAAAGCTTGCACGCTGGAAGTTTAATTCAAATTATGATTTTGCGCTTGCTGCAAAAACATGGACACAAACCAATAGTTTTGCTCGGCGGCGGAACCACGAAAATCGGCGATCCAAGCGGAAAAGATGAAGCGCGCCAAGTTTTAACTGCAGAAAAAATTGAAGAAAATTTAAGCGGGATTAAAAAAACTTTAGAAAAATTTATCAGCTTCGAAGGCAAGAACGCCGCGATTATGGTAAATAACGACGATTGGTTAAAAAATTTAAATTACCTCGATTTCTTGCGCGACGTCGGCCGCCATTTTTCAATCAATCGCATGCTAACTTTCGATTCAGTAAAAACGCGCTTGGAACGCGAACAACCATTAAGTTTTTTAGAATTTAATTACATGATTTTGCAAGCTTATGATTTTTATGAGCTCAATAAAAAACTTAATTGCCGCTTACAAATTGGGGGTTCCGATCAATGGGGAAATATTGTTAATGGCGTTGAACTTACGCGCAGAATGGCTGCCAAAGATGCTTTTGGATTAACCTCGCCTTTGTTAACAACAGCAGACGGCAAAAAAATGGGTAAAACTGCTGATGGTGCGGTTTGGATTGACGAAACAATGTTGCCGGCTTTTGATTATTTCCAATATTTTAGAAATACTCACGATGCTGATGTTGGAAAATTTTTGCGTCTTTTTACCGATTTAGAAATTTCGGAAATTGAAAATTTAGAAAAATTAAAAGATCAAGAAATCAATAAAGCCAAGGAAATTCTGGCTTTTGAAGCGACTAAAATTTGTCACGGCGAAAAAACTGCTAACGAAGTTTTGCAAAAAGCACGCGAAATTTTTGTAGCAAAAAATACTGCAGCTTTTGAGGAGAAAAAAATTTCTTTGGGAGAAGAAAAAAACAAAAAATTAGTCGATATTATTTTTGAAATTGGTGCTGCTGAATCGAAAGGTGCGGCGAAAAAACTAATTGAAGGAAAAGGCGTCAAAATCAATAACGAAGCGGTTTTAGATGTTTCACATTCTATAAATAATGCTGACAGTTTTGATTTGTCGGTTGGGAAGAAAAAGTTTTTTAAGATTATAGTTAGTTAAATTAATTAAAGTCCGCATGGACCCCGTCGTAAAGACGGGGTGACACCCAATATGTTTGTCACCCCAGTATACTTGTCACCCCGTCTTCACGACGGGGTCCATGCGATTTACAAACAACACAAATATTTAAAATAAACATGAATAAAATTCTTGGAATCGGCAACGCAATTGTCGATGTTCTTTGTAAAATTGATGATCAGTTTTTAGCTGAAAATGGCTTGGTAAAAAACTCAATGTCGCTAATTGACAATGACACAACTCAAAAACTCGCCGAGTTAAAATCAGAAAAAATCACTTCTGGTGGATCAGTTGGAAATACTATCGCAGCACTTTCGCAGCTTGGTTGCGCGGCATCATTCATCGGCAAAGTTGGAAATGATGAATTTGGCAAAAAATATATTAGTGAAATCACCAAAACCGGCGCGGAATTTGTGAGCAATGAAACGCATCCAAACTTTTCAGCAAAATCATTTATTTTAGTGACGCCTGATGCCCAAAGAACCATGTGTACTTTTCTTGGTTGTGCATCAGAAATTACAGAAAATGATATTGATGAAAAAGATTTTGAAGGTGCATCAATTCTATATTTAGAAGGATATTTATGGGATGCGCCAAACACCATTAAAGCGTTGAAAAAAGCGATAAAACTCGCCAAAAAAAATGATGTGAAAGTAGCATTTTCTTTATCCGATTCTTTCTGCGTTTCGCGTCATAAAGATGATTTTTTATCGTTAGTTCAAAATGATTTAGATATTCTTTTTGCCAATGAATCAGAGGCTTTGCAGCTTTCAGAAAATTTATCAGAACTATTTTCATATAATGAAAAATTAATCGCTGTCATTACAAAAGCTGAAAAAGGCTGCGAAGTTTTTTTTGAAGGAAAATCATTTTCATCACCTGCCAGCAAAATTTCAAAATTGGTTGATACAACAGGCGCTGGCGATGCTTTTGCAGCTGGCTTTTTATATGGCTTGGTTAATGATTTTGAACTTGAAGAAGCGGCACATTTCGGAAATTTAATTGCGGCAAAAATTATTCAAAAATTTGGCGCAAGATTTGAAGAAGAGGAAATTCAAGAATTTTTTAGGACTAGATAATCATGACACTTTGGACGAAAGAAGAGTTAATTGAAGCCCTATCTGGCGAGCTTTTAGAGCATAAAATTACAGATAATTTAGCAATTGATGAAGTTGTAATCGATAGTCGCAAAACTCCTAAAAGCGGATTATTTATTGCGCTAAAAGGTGAAAATAATGATGCTCATGATTTTCTTGAACAAGCTGCAAATAATGGCTGCAAGCTTTTGTTGGTTCACAATAAATCTGCTTTAGAAAAAACTAAAAATTGCGATTTTCTTTTAGTTAAAAACACCTTCGAAGCGCTTTACAAACTCGCTGCTTTTTCGCGCAAAAGAAGTGTAGCAAAAATCATCGCCATTACTGGTTCGGTTGGAAAAACCACCACCAAAGAAATGTTGAAATTAGCATTTTCAACTTATGGAAAAACTTTCGCGACTTACGGAAATCTCAACAACCATATTGGTTTGCCGCTTTCACTTTGTAATTTTTCAAAAGATTGCGATTTCGGAATTTTTGAAATGGGCATGAATCATTTAAATGAAATTAAACCTCTTTCAAAATTGGCGCGCCCTCACCTCGCAATCATTACCAATGTTGGGCCGGTGCATATAGAATTTTTTAAAAATGAAGAGGAAATCGCGCTGGCAAAATCAGAAATTTTTGCCGGATTAAATGAAGATGGAATTGCGTTAATTAATCACGATAATCTGCATTTTAAATTTATCAAAAAACAGGCTGAAATCGCGGGATTAAAAACAGAAAATATTTTAAGTTTTGGCTGCAACACTAAAAGCAACTATTGCCTGCAAGTATCTGAAATCATTGATATAAATAATTCTGAAGTTTCTATCAGCACTAAAAATAAAACTAAAATTTCCTACAAAATTTCTGCCAGCAGCAAAAATATGATTTTTAATTCATTAATCATTGCCGCAGCGCTTGATTTGCTAACAAAAGATTTAAATCTTGGACTTGCTGAACTTTCTAAAATAGAAAATATCGCCGGTCGCGGTAAGGCTTTTGACATTTTTTTCGATCAAAAAACCATCACAATTATTGATGATAGTTACAATGCTAGCGTGCTTTCAATGCGCACCGGATTTGAATATGCAACTGAACTCAAAAATGCTTTAGGTAAAAAACGCGTGATCGCCGCAATTGGAGATATGTTGGAACTTGGTGAAAAATCAGTTGAATTGCATAATGAGATCGCGAAATATTTAAATGAATTAAAAATTGATTTTGTTGTTGCAGTTGGACAAAGAATGACTGAAATGACAAAAAATTTATCCAATCCTTATAAAGTTTTTTCTGACTCAATTTCCGCAAGTCTTGAAATTCAAAATCTTGCGCAAGATGGTGATATTCTTTACGTCAAAGGTTCGCGTGGAACAAAAATGGAAAAAATAATTGAAAAATTAACCAATAAAAACAGTGCTCACTAGTTTAGTTCTTCTGCAAAATATCTGGGTTAAAGCCTTCATTTGTCTGGCTTCATCATATCTTATCGGATTTTTTAGCACTAAAAAATATATTTCCTTCATCAACACTAAAGGCATTTATCAGCCAATCCGAGCCGATGGACCTGAAAGTCACATACATGCAAAAAGGGAAACCCCAACAATGGGCGGAATTTTCATTGTGTTGACTACTCTAATTTCAACTTTCCTTTTTCTTGATTTAAGCAATTCGTACATCTGGATTGTATGTTTTGTTTTCGTTGCTTTCGCCCTTATCGGTCTTACAGACGATTTGATGAAAGTGATTTACAAAAACCCCAACGGATTTCGCGGCAGTATAAAATTGGTAATTCAATTCATGATTATCGGCGCTGCTTTTGTGTGGCTGGGAAGTGTTGATGCTATTCATTTTAAAAATCGCGTTTATCTGCCAATCGGCTCTGGACACTGGATTTCATTGGGAATCGTGCTTTATGTGTTATTTGTAACTTTTGTGATTGTCGGCACTTCTAACGCCGTTAACCTTACAGACGGGCTTGATGGCTTAGTTTCAGTTCCGGCAATTATCAATGCCGTTTGTCTTGGTGCTTTGATTTTAATTGGCACTAATCCTGATCCTACTAACCAAAAATTTTTCGTTCCCAATATCGTAGACTCGCAAGAATTAGTTTATTTTTGCATAACCTTGATTGGCGCGATTTTAGCCTTTTTAACTTTCAATTTAAAGCCGGCAAAAGTTTTTATGGGCGATGTTGGAAGTCTAGCGATTGGCTCTGCTCTTGGTGTTATCGCGATTATTATTAAGCAGGAATTTGTATTTTTTGTGATTTCAATTTTGTTTGTTGCCGAAGCAGTTTCAGTAATTTTACAAGTTGGATCTTACAAACTTCGCAAAAAAAGAATTTTTTTAATGGCGCCACTGCATCATCATTTTGAGAAATTAGGTTGGTCAGAACAAAAAGTTGTGAGAGCCTTCTGGAGCGCTTCAGCTTTGTTTGCAATATTAGGAATGGCGATATTTTTGGTTTAAACAAATAACAAAATGACAAAAAAACCACGAGTTTATTTATATGATTCAACCTTGCGCGACGGTGCGCAGACTAGCACGGTGAATTTTACCATTCAGGATAAAATTGAAATTGCCAGCGCTTTAGATGCCTTAGGAATTGATTATATTGAAGGTGGTTGGCCGGGCGCAAATCCAACTGATGATGAATTTTTTGCTAATCTACCAAAATTAAAAAAATCCCGTTTTTCTGCTTTTGGCATGACCCGCCGCAATGGTGTTTCAGCCGCTAATGACAATGGTTTAAATGCCTTGATTAACGCTGATGTAAAATCAGTTTGTATCGTTGGTAAAACTTGGGATTTCCATTTGGAACATGCGCTGCATATTTCTGAAAGTGAAAATTTGGAAATGATTTCTGATTCAATCAAACATATCGTGAAGAAAAAAAAGGAAGCGATGTTTGACTGCGAACATTTTTTTGATGGCTATAAAGCCAATCCAAAATTCGCCCTCAAAGCAGCTAAAACCGCTTATGAAGCCGGCGCGCGTTGGGTTGTACTTTGCGACACTAATGGCGGAACTTTGCCCAGCGAAATTTCTAAAATTGTTAAAGAAGTTACTAAACACATTCCGGGCGAAAACTTAGGAATTCATTGTCACAATGACACTGGAAATGCCGTTGCCAATTCGCTTGCTGCCGTTGAATCAGGAGTTCGTCAAGTTCAAGGAACAATCAATGGTTTGGGTGAGCGTTGCGGCAATGCTAATTTAATCAGCATCATTCCAACTCTTTGTTTGAAAATGGGTTTTGATGTTGGCATTAATGAAAAGCATTTAAAAAATCTGGTTCACACCGCCAATTTTCTTGATGATTTATTGAATAAAGAACGAGATAAATTTGCGCCCTATGTTGGCAAATATGCCTTTGCTCATAAAGGAGGATTGCATGTTTCTGCCGTTGCTAAAAACCCGACTTCTTACGAACATATTGAACCTGAAAAAGTCGGCAATCAGCGCCAAATTATGATTTCCGACCAAGCCGGCCGTTCCAACATTATAGCGCGCTTAAAAGAAATCGGCATTGATATGCGCGATGAAGTGAAAGTCAGCCAAGTTGCAGATTTAGTGAATAAAGTAAAAGAGCTGGAAGCCAAAGGTTACGCTTATGATGCGGCTGATGCCAGCTTTGAAATTCTGGCTAAAAAATCACTTTCCGTTGTTCCTAATTTTTTTGATTTGGTTGGATTTCGTGTTTTGGACGAAAGAAAATTCGATTCTAAAGGTCGAATTGTAACCATTGCTGAGGCAACAATAAAAATTAAAATCGGCAATAAAACTACAATGGCAGTTGCCGAAGGAAATGGGCCGGTGAATGCTTTGGATAAGGCGTTGCGTAAAAGTCTTTCGCGTAAATATCCAAGTTTAAAAAATGTCAGATTAACTGATTATAAAGTTAGAATTTTAACACCATCCGATGGCACACAAGCGATTACCCGCGTGCAGATTGAATCAACAGATGGTGAAAATAAATGGACAACAATTGGCGTTTCAGAAAATATCGTTGACGCTTCATTTCGCGCGCTTCACGATAGCATTACTTTTAAATTGATGCGCGAAAATTTTAAAAATTAATTATTAAATATATGGGCTTTCGGATGAAATAATCGATGCTACAAGAAGTGCTTCAGACAGCGATACAGAGCAGCAAACCAAAAGAAAGAGAGTGTCACCTGGAATTGATGCTGCTTGTTAAACATTTTTCAATAGAACGTCATCTCAATAAAACTTCATAGTCAATCTTCACCACGAATTTTATTGCGCAAATTTTCCCAATATTCCATTCGCTTTTTCACATCTCTTTCAAAGCCGCGTTCATTTGGTTCGTAGAATTTCGGGAGCTCTTTTTTCAGCAATTCTGGTGGAAAAAATTCTTGTCCTGAAAAGCAGTTTGGCGTGTCGTGATCGTAAATATAACCTTTGCCATAATCTTGCTCTTTCGTCATTTTAGTTGGCGCGTTTAAAATGTTTTTTGGCGGCATTAATTTTGTAGTTTGGGCAGCGACTTCAATTGCAGCAGTATGCGCCAAATAACTGGCATTGGATTTTGGTGCAGTTGCCAAATAAATCGTGGCATGGCTTAAAGCATAATCACCTTCGGGATGACCCAAAAAATCATAATTTTCTTTCGCCGCCATAACTTGTAAAAGCGCGTTTGGATCAGCCATTCCAACATCTTCGGTAGCAAAGCGCGCGAGACGGCGCAAAATATAATAAGGATCCTGTTTAGCTTCAATCATACGCGCCAAATAATAAAGCGCGGCATCAACATCAGAACCGCGCAGGCTTTTGTGAAAGGCACTGATTAAATTATAATGAAAATCGCCTTTTTTATCAAAATGGGCCGCACGTTTGGAAATTATATCTAACAGTTGATTAGCAGAAATTTCTTTTTTTAAATCGAGTAAAAATAATTCTTCGCAAGCATTAAGCAAATAACGCGCATCGCCGCAAGCCAGATTTACCAAGCTGTGCCGCGCATCTTCAGAAATTGGCAATTTCTTTTTTACAACTTTTTCTGCGCGCTCAAGAATTTTTTCCAGCGCCGCTTCATCAAGAATTTTCAAGGTTACAACTTTACAGCGCGAAAGTAACGCCGAGTTAAGCTGGAATGAAGGATTTTCAGTTGTGGTGCCAATCAAAATTATCGTACCATCTTCAATGAATGGTAAAAAAAGATCCTGCTGCGTTTTGTTAAAATGGTGAATTTCATCAATCATCAAAATGGTTTTGCTCGATTTATACTCAACAACATCCAACAAATTTTCAAAATCATTACTACGAATTTGGCGCGCTTTGGCTTGTTCAATAACTTTTCTAATATCGGCCGCACCGGAATTTATGGCCGAGATTGAAATAAAATCAGCCTGAGAAATTTTAGCTAAAGCTTTGGCAATCGTGGTTTTTCCAACTCCCGGCGGCCCCCAAAGAATCATTGAAGGTACATTTTTTGATTTTATCATCGTACTTAAAGCACCAGATTCGCCAAAAAGATGATCTTGGCCAATTACATCTTCTAAATTATCTGGGCGCAATATATCAGCTAAGGGACGGTTTTTCATTTTGAATAAAATTTAATTTCGGATTGTCTGATTAATTCTGGTTATTGCATTAAATTACGGATAGATCCTGAAAACAAGTTCAGGATGACAGACTCAGTAGATCTTCATCGTCATCCTGAACTTGTTTTCAGGATCTATCCACAGGAAAAATAACCAATTAAACAGACCATCCCTTTAATTTTATCGAAAGTTTAACCATTTAATTTGCAAAGAAATATTTAAATTATCAATTTTATGAAACCTATTACTAAATTCTTCAGAGGATTATTAGGTATTAGAAACGATGTAAAACTTAATCCTGAAGAAAAATTATTACCAACAGCAAGCCCTACTCCACTAACTTCTGAAGCTCCAGCCCCCAAAAAATCACTATTTTTTCATGGCAGCAAAAATGACCTTTTTACTGATTTAGGATTACAAACTGCAATTGAATATTATAACCAAAAATATCCTGAAAGAGGCGAGATTAATTGTATTTACGAAGAGCTTCAAATGATTAGTTTTAATAGCGATGTTACCAAACAACTTCTAGAATTAAGAGCAAGAGAAGCTGCCAAAGAAAATCACGAACCAATCAAGGTGGTTTTAACTATATTTGAGTTTGATCGCAATTTACAGCGCATACCTATACATTCTCATCCATTTATTTTAACTGAAGATAAATTAATTTCACTTCGTCCGCCTCTTGACTCTATGTCGATGCATAAGGAAATGGCAGAAAGCATTGGGGTTAGATTAGTGGAGCCAGCTTCGAGCTATAGGTCAATTCAATCAGATTCAAAATCATGTCATTTTATTGCTCTTGGAATTTTGAAAGATCTAACCAAAAAAGACTTAGAAGAAATTTCAACTTTTAAAAATGGTTTTAAACCATTGGCAAAATCATTAAAATATTCGCAGTCGGGAATTTATATTGAAAATATGTTAACCGAAAACACCAGAAATGAAGAAGTAAAAAAAGGCCTAACAGCAGGTGAATATCGTAATAAATATAAGACAGAAAATGATTTAGATACAAGAATAGTCCAAAAAGAAGAAAAGTTTCGCAACCGTTTAAAAAATACCTCACAAAATAATATCCCTTTGCCTTCTCCAAAATTAGCGGCGTCTGAATTATTGGCGATAGGGAAAGAAAAATCCGAAAAAATACATTAGCTAAGTTATGGCGCATCCACATTCGTCAGACCTATCAATATCATCTTTAACTGACCAGCCTTTGTTGGAAAAATCTGAAACTGTTTTGGAAAAATCATTCTTCCATTTTCTAAATTCCAATTTTTCTACTTGGTTCATATTTCTGAATTCTAACTTTTTCTCTGAAATTATTTCAGCCCCTTTTGGCAATAAAAATTCTCCGGCTTGCTGTAAATTTCTTTCTAAAATTAAATCAAAATTTTGCTGTATTTCTGACGGCGTTAATTTTTTTAATAAAGTATCAATCTTTTTTTCAGCCCAAGCTTTAATCATTTCTGCTTTAGGATTTTTCCACTCTTTCGTGACGCTGCAAGCAATTATTGACAATGGTCGCAAACCACTATTTCCAACTTCATTAAGATTAAATTCTTCGATTTTAAATAATTTTTCTGCACCATCAATATTATCATTTTCAAGCACAAGCGGTAGCAAAAACCCCGCATCACTCTTTTGCTGATCTGACATTATACTGCCCATAAACATTACTCTTTTGCATCTTCATTTACATCTTCATGGGTCATTATTTTCAATAACTCATCAATTTCAGCGCCGTTTTTCTCTTTTGCAGCCTGAAGAAAATTATCTATGTATTGATCATTTGCCGGAGTTACCTTTCTCATTATAGTTTGGATTTTTTACTAAACATTGCCAATTCAATGTCGAACCTAGATAAGTTTAAGGCAGCAATTTTGTGATTTTTCTAAGAGAGTTCTGTGATTTTGTATCGCAATATTACAAATGAGATTTGATATAAATCCTAAATCAAGTTCAGGATGACGGAGCTGGAAATCGTCATCCCAAACTTATTTCAACAACTATTTTTCCGCTGAAACAATTTCAATTTCAACGCGGCGGTTTTGAGATTTGCCTTCTGTGGTTGTATTTGAAGCGATTGGGTTTGCTGAACCTAAGCCAGAAGTTTTAATTCTTGCCGCAGCAATTCCCTGATTTTCCAAATAATCGCCAACTGATTTGGCACGATTTGCCGATAAGGTTTCATTTTTAAGAGCATCTCCTGATGAATCGCTGTAACCAATAACTGATAAATGAGTGTTTTTATATTCAGTAAATACTTTGGCTACCGAGTTTAAAACTTTATAAAATGAAGAATTAATTTCAGCGCTATTGCTTCCAAATGTAATATTTCCCGGCATAACTAATTTAATTTTATCTCCAGTTCTTTTTACCGAAACTCCAGTACCTTTTAACTCTTCACGCAATTTTGATTCCTGACGGTCGAAATAATATCCCAATCCAGTTCCGGCAGCGCCACCAAGTGCCGCGCCAATTAAAGTTGCTTTGGTATTTCCGCCAGCAAGTTGACCAACTAAAGCACCCGCAACCGCGCCACCACCGCCATAAATTGCGCTATTAGAAATTTTACGCTCTCCGGTGTAAGGATCGGTTGTACAAGCTGAAGTTAAAATTGCAGTTGCTGCTAATGAGATAATGATTTTACGCATATTTTTGAATAGTTGTTATTAAAGGAAAGGTTAGAATGGCATTAATAATTTTCTCACCAATTCGACAATATTCTTAACGCCAATTCCCGCTTCATCGCGCATTATCGGAATTTTATTTTGTTCAATAAATTCATCAACCATAAAAAGTGAGCGGAACTTAAATTTAGGTTGATCGATCAAACCTGAATTTAAGAAAAATTGCGCCACCGCTGAACCAAAGCCGCCGATCGTGCCTTCTTCAATTGTTATCACAACTTCGTGAGTTTTGGCAATATTAGAAAATAATTCTTCATCAAAAGGTTTGGCAAAACGTGCGTCAATTATAGTTACTTTTATAGTTTCATCGGTTTCAAGAATTTTCACCGCCGCTAAAACATTTTCCAAAATCGTGCCATAAGAAATTATCGCAACCTGTGCGCCTTCTTGGATTATGCGGGCTTTGCCGATTTCTAAAATTTCATCATCATTAAAATTTATCGCCTCACTCGCTTCACCTCTTGGATATCTAAAAGCACTCGGGCGATCATTAATTGAATTTGCGGTATTAACCATTTTCACCAATTCCTGACCGTTTGACGCCGCCATCAAAACGAAATTCGGCAGGTTAATTAAATATGACACGTCAAACGAACCAGCGTGAGTTGGGCCATCAGCGCCAACAAAACCAGCGCGATCAATTGCAAAACGCACTGGAAGTTTTTGCACCGCAACGTCATGAACCACTTGGTCGTAAGCTCGTTGTAAAAAAGTTGAATAAATTGCGGCGTAAGGTTTCAGGCCTTCGCAAGCCAAACCAGCAGCGAATGTAACTGCGTGTTGTTCGGCAATTCCAACATCAAAAATTCTATTTGGATGAGCTTTAGCAAAACCATCCAAACCAGTTCCGCTCGGCATTGCGGCGGTGATTGCTAAAATTTTATCATCTTTTTTTGCCAGCTCAGAAAGCCTGTTTCCGAAAATTTTTGAGTAACTTGGAAAAGCCGAAACCGCTTTTTCCTGCTCGCCGGTTTCAGGATTAAATTTCGCCACCGCGTGCAATTTATCATCCGATTTCATGGTTTCAACATAGCCGCAACCTTTCTCGGTGACGCAGTGAATTAGAATTGGATCGGTTGAATGATCAGCTTGAATATTTTTTAAAATCGGCACCAAAACATCCAAATCATGCCCATCAATTGGTCCGATATAATAAAAACCCATTTCTTCAAAAACATTGCCACCCATCCACCATTCTTTGGCGGCTTTTTCGAATTTACGCGGAAAACGCGACAAAGAATCAGGCAATTTGTGCGAAAGTTTTTTGGTTAAGCCGCGAATTTTTAAATAGGATTTGGAAGCAGCCAGACGCGAAAAATAATGCGACATCGCCCCCGTTGGCGGCGCAATTGACATGTCATTGTCGTTTAAAATTACCACCAAACGATTGTCGTGAAAAAATTTATCTTCCAAAGCGCCAGCGTTATTCATGGCTTCATAAGCCATTCCCGCCGACATTGCGCCGTCGCCTATTACCGCAATTACATGCGATTTTTCTTTTTTGAATTTTTTAGCAACCGAAATTCCCAGCGCCGCTGAGATAGAAGTTGAGCTATGTCCCGCTCCAAAAACATCATATTCACTTTCAGCGCGACGCGTAAAACCAGCAAGTCCACCGGGTTGGCGAATTGTGTTCATGCGCTCGCGCCGATTAGTTAAAATTTTATGCGGATAGGCTTGATGACCAACATCCCAAATAATTTTATCGTGCGGAGTGTCAAAAACATAATGCAGCGCGGTGGTGATTTCAACAACTCCTAAACCAGCACCCAAATGGCCGCCAGTTTGAGAAACGGAATCGATTGTAGCAATGCGCAGTTCATCAGAAATTTGCTTAATTTCAGGCAACGAATAACGCTTTAAATCGGCAGGGATTTTGACTTTATCGAGTAAAGGTGTTTTAGATTTTTCTGACATTTTTTTGGGAATAGAAGAAGTGAAATCGATTTTGGTTAAAGTAAAGCCGACGCAAATGATTTCAACAAAGCAAATTAAGAAATGTTTATCTAGAATAGTTGAAAGTTTTAAAACCCATATTTATTTTGAAAAAAGTTCAAATCTTTGAATTAAACCCTCAAATCAAATTATCACCATAATATGAAAACCGAAATAGTCCAAGCCCTCACTTCCACCTTTGAATCTCACGCTAGAAAAACTGAAAATGATGTCGAATTTTGGCTCGCACGCGATTTACAGAAATTATTAGGCTATTTTGAATGGCGCAATTTTTGTACCGCAATTTCCAAAGCGAAGATTTCTTGCGAAGCATCTGGTTTAAAGCCTTCAGACCATTTTGTTGATATCAACAAAATGGTCGATCTTGGCTCTGGTGGACAACGCGAAGTTGATGATATTATGCTAAATCGCTACGCCTGCTATTTAATCGCCCAAAACGGCGATCCCGCTAAACCCGAAATCGCTTTCGCCCAAACTTATTTCGCCATCCAAACCCGCCGCGCTGAATTAATTGAAAAAAGATTATTCGAAATCGAGCGCATCACCGCCCGCAAAAAATTAAGCGAAACTGAAAAGGAGTTATCCAAAACCATCTTCCAACAAACCGGCAGCGATAAAAATTTCGCCGCCATCCGCAGCAAGGGTGATCACGCCCTTTTTGGCAAAACCACCCAAGAAATGAAAGAAACCTGGAGCGTTCCCACCACTCGCCCCCTCGCCGATTACGCCCCAACTTTGATCCTAAAAGCCAAAGACTTCGCCAGCGAAATCACCATTTACAACACCCGCGAACATCAAATGAAAAGCGAATCCAAAATTTCTAATGAGCATGTAACCAACAATAAAGCAGTAAGAAATACTTTACTTGAACGCGGAATCGTACCCGAAAATTTATCCGCCGCTGAAGATGTAAAAAAAGTGGAAAGACGCTTAAATTCCGAAGGAAAAAAATCGCTGCAAGGTTCTAAATTCTTAACCAAGGAGGAAATGGAAAATGATTAATAAAATAATTTTTGCCAAAGCCAGTGCCGCAAAACGAGCTACATTTAAAAATGCTCGCGAAGTTTTTCACGAAGAACTTTCTCAAAGCAAAAAAGCGCGCCAGCTTTATTTAAAAACCGCGCTTGAAGATTATGAAAAAGAAAAAAACCTACCCGCATTTTTATTAGCTTTGTGCACCATCGCCATCACCAGCGGCGGAATCCAAGACCTCGCCAATAAAACCAACCTCAACCGCCAAACCATTTACAAAGCCTTGTCTTCAAATGGTAATCCGTCATTTACCTTGGTTGATTTAGTTTTAAATGTTTTGGGAATGAAATTGGTGGTGAGGTAATTTTTCTCTTTCCTGCATATAACTGTAAATAAAATTATAAATTGTCAACATATACACTATTGACAATTGTGACAAAATCATGAACTTTGTTTTACCTTAAAAATGCAATGAATGAACCAAAAATGGTTCAAGACGTTATTAAGTAAAAGAGGTTCAAAAATGAGGCACGATTCAACAAGAATAACAATTGAAATTTCAGAAGATCAAAAAAACCAATTAAAGATTTTAGCAGCTTTGAGTAAAATGACGTTAAAGGATTTAATTCTTGATAGAACCATTGGCGCAAAGCCAAATGAAGAAACTATTCAAGCTTTTAGCGATTATAAAAATAAGGTTGGGCTAACAAAACATGATAATTTTAACGACTTTTGGAAAGACATAAATAAAAAATAAAATGTTAACCATAGTCCACACCACATCATTTAAAAAAGACTTCAAGAAGATAAAAAAACAGAAAAAAAATCTGGAATTGATGAAAGATTTATTATTAAAACTCTCTTTGGCAGCTACTTTAGACTCAAAGTATAAAGATCATCTTTTGTCAGGAAACTATAAAAATAAACGCGAATGCCACATCACACCAGACTGGCTTTTGATTTACGAGATTAACGATAATGAATTAGTTCTTTATAGGACTGGATCACATGCGGAGCTTTTTAAGAAATAGCGGAGAAATTAGTAAACTGTCCCTGAATTTCCTGAATTTTATCTAATCGCAATCTATTTTTTGGCATAATTAAAAAAATGGGGGGCTAAAAATCCACTTTTCGCCCCCAGTTTTTCAGCAAAAATTTCACCGCTTTTTTCCTCCGATTTTTGGTAAGTCCGCGATGAATTTTTACCCTTTCTTTGATGTGTCCAAACAT
>CAIZZE010000041.1 GCA_903937405.1 uncultured Alphaproteobacteria bacterium
GATATTTTGTAATATTGAAGTGGGCACATAATCATCAGTTGAGTAATCATCGGCCGAGTAATAATTGGTAGTGTAATAATCATCATTCGTAGCATTCAAGGTAGAATTAAATGAGGTTTGATTGCTGGCAAGCAAAGCCCGAGATCCAACTTTCGCCTCAAGCAAATCATACTCTTCATTAACTGTTAAAATTCGAGAAGATGATGCAGAAACAGGAGAAAATTTCCCCGCCAAAAGATTAGAAGTTGAATATTGACTTTCAGTTATTGCAAAAATTTGAATATCACTTTGATCATTAATCGGTAAAATTGCTTTAGCTCCGGGATTATTGTCAAATCCGGTTAGAACGGCAATTGAGTTGGGATTTTCGGCGATTGCTAATGAAGTAGATTTATCACGCAAAACTGTTGCAGCAAAACTTTTTTCACTGAAATCAATAAGCTGATCTCCCGCAGGAATATCAAAATTAGCAGGAACTTCCGCAGAAGTTAAATCGCGAAGCTTGGGCAAAAAAACTTCAAAGCTGGAATCGTATAAAACATAAGGCGGATTAGAGCGCAAGAATCTCACTTTGTTGCCATTTGGGAAATAAAGCTCGTTATTGGTTGCGCAATTTTGATTGCAGCATTTTTCCCCTATCAAATAAGAATCTCCAATATTTTCTAAGGTTATTTTGTTAACTTTCTGCTCAAGAGTTGTAACGCCTACGTAGCGCTGATATTGCTGAAAGGCGATATAAAAAAAATCGTCATCAGGATTTGTTACAATCTTGCATGCAAACACATATTTATTGCTGCTTTGTCCTTCAGGACTTGAAAAACATTCTTCACCATCTTGGCACAACGAAGCTTGCGAAATAATTTTAGACGCAACTTTTTTTCCTAAATCATCAATAACACAAATCCCAACTTTTGAATTTCTAACATCCGAAGAATAATCATCATAAACATCAAACGGATAAACATATAAATCCTTCCCAGTTTGCGGATTGCTGGTTTTAAAAAGATATCTATTATTGCCCTGCATTGAGGCTAAAACTGGATATTCGCTGATTTCTTCCAAGCCAATTTGTTCTCCGTATGAGTTAAAACTTATGATGCTCATTGGATTATTGACTATGCCTTGAGGTAAGGCGGATGGATTGTTATGCGCAACTAAAGTGAACAAACCTTTTTCATCAGAAGTTTTGTGAATATCGCAGCTTGGGAAGTTGTAAGATGTGGCAAGACTTTTTGTAAGTTTGTTATATCCAAGTCTGCTTGAGTAAGGATTTCCGATTGCATCATCTGGCGCTAAATCTGGCAATTTACCGGTTAGTCTAAAACCAAATGCTTCACGGTTTTGATCGAAAGGATAATTTACAATCGTAACGCCACTAGTTTCACTTGAAGAAAAATCTGATCCTGCTTCAGCGATTAAAAGATTATTACTATTTCTGATTAAAGAAAATTTACCCAATGTCCATTGATTGGAAATGATATTGCCGTCCAAATCTTTCTTTTGTAACGCATCGCCAGATAAAGTTACGCCACCGATTTTAATGATTCCGTCATTGGTGGAAGATGCGATATAGTCGGAGCCGGAGAATTCACGGAAGTAAGAAGTGGCAAGACCATCAGAAATGATTAATGTGTTTACTGATTCTTCAGCCTCAATCAATTTTCTTGAAGTTGCGTCAGATTCTAAAACCGTTGAATCAGTTATTAATGAAGCCGGAACTACAGTTTGAGAATTGGAAGCAATTAGGATTTCGTTGATGGAAGTTGCGCTGGGTGCGTAAGTATAAATTAAATAAGTTTCGGCTTCTTTAATTGCTTCTTTTGTAGTTTGAGTTGTAACAATTGATGTTCCAAAATCATTGTTTGCCTCCTGTACTCTATCCCCAAATTCTTTATCATATTTTTTAATCTTAGAAGCATGATCTCCGCGCATTTTTAAAATAGACTTATATTCAATGTCTTTTTCTTCATCACTTAATCCTTTGCTATAAAGACCAAAAATCTGGCTTTCAAAATAACGGCGCTTCGCAATTCCACGAGAACGACTTTCTCCACCATTTGATTGATAACGGATTTGATACCAAGCATCGGCGCGATTGCCGTCTTTGATCGCGGTTTGAAGACCTGTTCCTAAAAGAGTTGGCTGATTGTATGCGAGGGAGAATAAAGCTAGGCGTTCATACGAGAGAGGAATAGAAACGGAAAATTTTTGATTGATTATTTTTTCGAAAGTTTCAGCTATTTGATCATAAACTTTAATAATTTCTTCATCATCATTGAAAGTAAAAGTGCTGCTAGGATTTCCAGAGCGACGAGCCATTATTGCATTAAGCTTTCTTTGATTTTTAGCAGCTTGGATTGCTTTTTCGGAGTCGGATAAATCTGGGTAGGTTTCTGTTACTATGGCTTTTATCTCTTTTCGGTAATCTAATTCTTTAGTATCATCAATAGGCTTGTTATGTTCAAAAAGCTTAGTAACTACAGAGGAGCGTATTTTCTGCGAATCTCTTAAGTTCATTCCAGCACCAATAGTTTGAATGCCGTTTGAATCTATATAGATCTCAGTTCTTAATCCTTCAACTCCAGTCATAATATCAAATCGCAATTTATTATAAGTTGAGGTGATTTCATCTTGATCGGTGGAACTGGTGACGGGAGTATATTTCATATAATTTATCCGGTTTTATTGAAAATTATTCTAATTTGTATCGGCATTATCTATTCTTCGCCTCCTCATCTAGAGCTAGACCGGCAATTTTGCTTTTAGTAGGGTGTAAAAGATATTAAGCAGGCATCTTTATATCCAAATTGAGGCTTCTTATATCCAAATTGAGGACGATGTAATGGAGATGTTGGCATCCATACAAACATACTGTCATATTTTTCTCCCACTCCTGCCTTAAAAACCTTTCCTCTATAAACAAATATTTTTTCTCCCACTCCTGCCTTAAAAACCTTTCCTCTATAAACAAATAATCGGCATTCAGTTGAAATTCCAGTCTCCCCATATTCATTATTATTTTTTGACATTTCGGTTGGAACAACATCACTGACAAAACAATGCCAGTTTGTACCGAATAATCCCTTCATTAAACGTTTATTATTATTTGGTTTTAACCTTAATATATCATCCTTAATTCCATCATGATTCAGATCAACTCGTGTTCTTTGAGTCAGGAATTTAAAAGACTCTGATTTATAGTCTTCATTATATTGTTTAATTTTGTTCAGCCATTCAGAAGCCATATATTGTGGAAGCTCTTCCATCGAAACATCTTGCCAAACTGGTTCACGGAAATCTTTGTATTTTTTAGGAATTATAAATTCGGAATTGGTTATATAAGGTTCGCCAAAATTTTTATTTTCTGGTTCATTGAGGACTTTTTTAAGATCTTTACATAGATCTAGTGTCATTCGATCTAACGGCTTTCCATCTACGACCCAAAACTTAGATGGTTTTTTTATGCTTACTTTGGCTTCTTCTTCCCCAAAAGCCGATCCAGCAAATAAAAAAGCCATTGCAACTGCAAGTGACGTTAAGGTTTTTAGAGAATTAATTTTCATGTTTTTGTTAAATAAGTTTTTGATGTGCTGGTGAATATTTGAAGGGAGTTTTATTTCTTAGATTTTGCGATTTTCTTACTCAATTAATTTTTTACTTGAAGAAACAAAACCAAATTTTTTGCCTCAATTTGAATTTCTAAAATCCAAAGAATAATCATCATAAATGACAATTTTTAAAAGTGATTTTGAAGATGTTCAAACATTTCAGCAGTTTTAATTATCATGCCTTCACCACCATGTGAAACGCTTGCGGCATTGGCTTCGTCAGTATCAATATGCATTTCTAAATTATATTTTGGATCAACACGAATTGCCACATCGCGAAATATTGTGCTGCGCGGGCCGGCAATTTCAACTTCCACAATATCGCCGTTTTTTAGTTCAAGTCTTTTGGCATCATCAGGATTCATGTGAATATGACGCTTCGCAATAATTGCGCCGTTAGTTTGGATTGCGCCTTTGGGCCCAACCAGCGTCACTGTTGGTGTGTCAGCAAGATTTCCGGAAAGATGAACTGGTGCGGCAATTCCTAAAAAAAATGAATCGGTTTCAGAAATTTCAATTTGATTAGCAACTCGACACGGCCCTAAAACACGAACTTTTTTTAAAGTTCCGCGCGGACCAATAACATCTAAAACCTCATTTGAAGCCCATTCATGCGCTTGAAAAAGTGGGCGCATTTTTGTTAGTTCGTAACCTGCGCCAAAAAGTTTTTCTACTGAGTTTTTGGTTAAATGAATGTGATGCGCTGAAACTGAAACTGGAATTTTTAAATCAGATTGGGGTTTAAATTCTTTTTTATTTAGAATTTCAAAAGCTTCTTTAGCAATCATCCATTGCTCACGAGTTTGCGTGACGATTACTTTAATTCTTGAATGCGGCAGCTGAATTTGTGGTGCTTCAAAGCTGTTAAGTTTAACTTCCATATTCAAATCATCATCAAAATAAAGCCCCAAAAATTCCAAACCCATACAAACTCTTTTGCGCATTGAAGCAGAGTTTTCGCCAATGCCGCCGGTGAAAGTTAAAATATCAAAACCACTCATTGCCGCGGCGTAAGCGCCGATATATTTACGAATGCGATAAGCGTAAACGCTGATTGCGAGTTGGGAATTTTTATCACCGGCTGCGGCTTTTTTCTCAATGTCGCGCATGTCATTATCGATGCCGGAAAGGGCGAGAAGTCCACTTTTATTGTAAAGTGCGTCTTCAATTTCAGCGATTGAGAGATTTAAATTTTGATTCAAAAAATTAAAAATTCCCGGATCAATATCGCCGGAGCGGCTTCCCATCACCAAACCTTCCAGCGCCGTCATTCCCATTGAAGTATCAACTGAAATGCCGCGATTAATTGCGCAAATACTGGCACCATTTCCCAAATGACAACTGATAATTTTTAAATCGGAAAGCGGAGTTTTTAATTCTTCAGCAACTCTTTGTGCCACATATTTATGCGAAGTTCCGTGAAAGCCATAACGCTTCAAACCCTTGTCGCGCCATTCTTGCGGCACCGCGTAAGTAGTTGCGTAATTGGGCATTGTTTGATGAAAAGCGGTATCAAAAACTGCGATCTGCGGCAAGTTAGGCCAATTTTTTTTTGCCATTGCAATTCCCGCCAAAGCAAGCGGATTATGCTGCGGCGCAAAAATTATCGCCGACTTTATCGCCGCAATAACTTCATCATTAATTATCGCGCTATCATGAAATTTATTTCCACCATGAATAACGCGATGAGCAATTGCGTTGATTGGCGGATTTCCTGCTTTTTTTAAGATTTCAGAAATTTGTTCTAACTCATTTTTAATTGTTGAAAAAATATTGATTTCAGATTTTAAAACTTGCTCATTATTTTCTATATCAAAAATACTGAATTTAATCGAAGAGCTACCGCAATTTATGATTAAAATATTCATGATTTATTAATTTTGAGATTAATTATTTTTATGTCCAAATCATTAGTTCCATCAAATTTTTCATTAACACAATCATCGGTTCAGGCTGTAGAAATTGATCCAAAAGTTTCCCGATTTAATCCAGTTAAATCAAAAGATGATTTGGGTTTTGACGAGCTTGATCAGAAAGTTGCTGATATGAAAAGAGGAGCCGCTGTATTGGCTCACAATGAAGGTAGAAAATTGCATGACTTGCAGCAATATCAAGAAGCGATTGTGCAATTTTCGGTTGCGATTGATCTTGTTCCTGAGAATGGGTGGCAACACTATGATCGTGGCCTTGCGCGCAGTAACTTGGGCCTTTATGAAGAAGCAGTGAATGATTTTAGTGAAGAAATCGCAATAAATTCTAAGCCTATCGCACAAGCCAAGTCATTTTATGAAAGAGGTGTGGCTTTTGATGCTTTAGGAAGAGAAGAAGAGGCTTTATCTGACTGGCGAAAAGTTGTGGAGTTGAATCAGGAAGATGATGCAGCTTTTGAATATTCAAAAAAAGGGATTGTAAGGTTAGATAGTAAAATTGGACTCGAATTACAGAGAGAAAGAAGATGGGAAGAATCTGTTAGGTATTTTGATGATGCAATAGAAATATCTCCTAATGAACCAGATTTATATAATAGAAGGGCGTTTTCTTATGGTCAAAATGGGCAATTTGAAAAAGCACTTCAGGATTTAAATAAGGGAATTGAGATTATGCCGCATAATTATCCGACAGCTCATACTCTTTATAGTTTAAGAGGTTTTACTTATAGTGAATTAGGAGATTCAGAAAATGCTATCAAGGATTTCGATGAATTTTTTAAACTAAGACATCAAGGTTATGAAGAAGATTTAAACCAAGAGGTAAGAAAAAAATATAAAGAGATTAGTGGTCATGAGCCGCAGCCGCAGAATGACTATAATCTTTTTGATATTTTTATGTTAGCAAAAAATGTTGGCAAGCTACTGTGGGTAGTAGTGCCAGCAATTATAAAGATTTTTAATGATCTTAATAGAAAACCGCCATTCAGAGAAAATCCAGAAGAGGGTTATGATGCAATTCGATACTATGCTCAAGTAGCATTTAACCAAATGATGGAATTTGGAAATTTAGATGAGGATGAAAAAAAAGGGTTGTTGGCAATAGATGTCAATCAAGCTGGAGAATTATTTAATAAACTAATGGAATCGCCTACTCCTGAGAAAATAGATCAGATATTGAATGAAGATTTAGCTTCAATTGAAGATGAAGAAAAAAGAAATAATTTGAAGGAACTTCTCAGAGGTACAATTGGAAACTGTACTATTTATTCAAAGCCTCGGGTTGTGAACCGTGGGTTAAAAAGTCATCTCTATGATAATATGCTTTTAAATGGAGAATCAGAGCATTATCGGATGGATCCTAAGATTTTAAAAAAATGTGTTACAGTGTTTAATGAAGAAGTAATCAGGCTATTGCATGAAGTTCATAGTCGTACTCATGAAAATGCAATGATGGCAAGTTTTGATGTGCGTCCTTCTTCAGCAGTTAATCTTGATCAGAAACAAATAAATGCTAATTCAAAAGGGTAATGGAAAATGCAAAGTGTAACAATTTTTGTCGATGTGCAAAACATCTATTACACTACAAAACAAAGGTTCGGGCGCAATTTTAATTACAACGCATTTTGGGCCAAAGCCACCACAAACCGCAAAGTAGTTGGCGCTTATGCTTACGCAATTGGTCGTGGTGATGAAAAGCAAAAACAGTTTCAAAATATTTTACGCGCCATTGGTTTTGAGATAAAATTAAAACCTTTTATTCAACGCGCTGATGGTTCGGCAAAAGGAGATTGGGATGTTGGAATTACGCTTGATGTGATGGAATATGCTAAAAAATCTGACGTGGTAATTTTACTTTCCGGAGATGGTGATTTCGATTTATTGGTTCATAAAATTAAAAAAGATTTTAACAATATAGTCGAAGTTTACGGCGTTGCCGATCTTACAGCTGATTCACTTGCCAACGCAGCATCAAAATTTATCGCAATTGAAGAAGATCTGCTTTTATAAATTCTTTCTTCTGGTTTTTATTTATCATTTCCCCAATCATTTATTTTTCCTCAATCTAGTAATTTCCTCAAATGTTTCTCGAAGTCCTTCTAATTGGCCTTGTTCTAAGTGTTGATTCATTTTCCGCCGCAGTGGCTATGGGTATGCGCCCATTTACCAAAAAAGATGCAATAAAATTTGCTCTCGCATCCGGCATTGCCGAAGCTGTTGTTGCTTGGTTTGGCGCTTTTGCCGGAGAAAATATTATTAGTAGTTTTAAATCATACGACCATTGGATTGCTTTTGCTTTATTAATGGGAGTGTCCCTAAACATGGCCTTTGAAGGTTTAAGAGATTTTAAAAGTAAGGAAATAAAAGAAGAACAACTCAAATTTCACGGTTTCACCAAAATTTTAATCATTTCTTTTGCCACAAGCCTCGATGCATTTGGCGTAGGAATTGGACTCGGCGTTGCCGGAGAACCAATTTTTCCATATGTAATTTCAATCGGAATCTGGGCTTTTAGCGCAACAATTATGGGGCTAAATTTAGCTAAAAAACTTTCCCAAAAATTCGGATCCATAGTCACTTTATTTGGTGCTACAGTGTTGATGATTATAGCTTTTCAGATGTTGAAGATTTGAGAAACTGTTTTCAAATTCAGATCATCATAAATTAAATAAACTTTCTCGCTGCATCGCAGTAATAAAAAATTAAAATTTAAATCATCACGTCATGTTTGAACAATCATTTAAAAATATCGACGATATCCTGCATAAAGATGCTGGCGCTTCTAGCGAGCTTGATTATGTTGAACAAAGCTCATGGGTTTTATTCCTAAAATATCTGGACGATTTCGAAAAAGATAAAAAAACCAAAGCCGAGCTCAATGGTGAAATTTATAAAAATATTATTAGCGAAAAATATTGTTGGGATGTTTGGGCCGCCCCAAAAACTTCTGAAGGAAAGTTAGATCATCACAACATTAAAATCGGTGAAGATTTAATTGAATTTATTGACCGCGATCTTTTTCCTTACCTCAAAAAATTCAAATCAAACGCTGAAAGTCCTGACACCATCGAATATAAAATTGGTGAAATTTTTAGCGAAATTAAAAACAAAATTCAAAGCGGTTATAACTTACGCGAAGTGTTGAATATTGTTGATAAAATGAGTTTTCGCTCCAAATCAGAAAAATTTGAATTGTCTCATCTTTACGAAAGTAAAATCAAAAACATGGGCAATGCGGGCCGAAATGGCGGCGAATATTACACGCCGCGCCCATTGATTAAAACTATAATTAAAGTTGTAGCACCAAAAATTGGTGACAAAATTTATGATGGCGCAGTTGGTTCTGCGGGTTTCTTAGTTGAGGCTTTTGAATATTTAAAAGAACAAAATCCCAATCGCTCAACCAAACAAGATGACATTTTGCAAAAGAAAACCTTTGTCGGAAAAGAGAAAAAGTCCCTCGCTTACATTATCGCAATCATGAACATGATTTTGCATGGAATTGAAGCGCCAAATATTATTCACACCAACACGCTGGCTGAAACTTTGGATGTTGAAGAGAAAAATCGTTTTGAAATTATTCTGGCAAATCCACCTTTCGGCGGCAAAGAGCGCGGGGAAGTTCAAGAAAATTTTGATATAAAAACCGGAGAAACTGCCTTTTTATTTTTGCAGCATTTCATTCGTTATTTAAAAGCGGGCGGCAAAGCGGCGGTTGTAATTAAAAACACCTTTCTTTCCAACACTGATAACGCTTCGGTTAATTTACGCAAAAAATTATTAGAAGAATGTAATTTGCACACAATTCTGGATATGCCGGGCGGAACCTTTACTGGCGCTGGCGTAAAAACTGTTGTACTATTTTTTGACAAAACCACCAAGACCAAAAAAGTTTGGTTTTATCAATTAAATCTTACGCGAAATTTAGGCAAAACTAATCCATTAAACGAATCTGATTTAGCTAAATTTTTACTTCTCCAGAAAAATAAAGAAAACTCAGAAAATTCTTGGTCAATTGATGTCAGCAATATCGATCAGAAAACCTTCGATCTTTCAGTAAAAAATCCAAATAAAACCAATGAAATCGAGCTTCGCGCGCCAGAAGAAATTTTATCTGAAATAAAAAAGCTCGATCAAGAAAGCGCCAAAATTTTAGAAAAAATTCACCAACTTTTTTAATCATAAATCACCACAAATATGAAAAATAAAAAAACCAAAACACTAAAAAACACGACTAAAAACCAAGAAAACCAAATCATCATTTACAAAAGCGCTGACGGCAAAAGCCAAGTTTCGCTTTATGCACAAGATGGAAATATTTGGCTTAGCCAGAAACAGATTGCTGAACTTTTTGACACCTCATTGCCAAATATCAACATGCACATCTCTGCAATCTTGAAAGAGAAGGAGTTGCAAGAAAATTCAGTTATTAAGTATTTCTTAACAACTGCTCAAGACGGCAAAAATTACAATGTCGCCTTCTATTCTTTAGAAATGATTTTGGCGATTGGTTTTAGAGTTCGTGGCAAAAGAGGAACTCAGTTTAGAATTTGGGCAAATCAAAACCTTAAAGAATATATGATTAAGGGTTTTGTGATGGATATTGATCGCCTTAAAAACCCCGATGGTCGCCCAGATTATTTTGACGAGTTGCTAGAAAGAATTCGCGATATTCGCTCTTCAGAAAAAAGATTTTATCAAAAAGTTCGCGATCTTTTTACTTTGAGTTGCGACTACGACAAAACCGACAAAGCAACCCAAATGTTTTTTGCCGAAGCGCAAAACAAATTGATTTATGCTACCACCAACAAAACCGCTGCCGAACTAATTATTTCAAGGGCTGACGCCACTAAACCAAATATGGCTTTAACTGCTTGGAAGGGAAAAGTTGTTCGCAAACAAGATATTATAATTGCCAAAAATTATTTAAGCGAAGACGAGTTAGACACGCTTAATCGCTTAGTAGTGATCTTCTTAGAAACCGCAGAACTTCGCGCCAAAAATCGCCAAAATATTACCATGAAATTTTGGCAAGAAAATATCGACCGCATTTTGACCTCAAACGATTACAAAATATTGGATCATAAAGGCAAAATCAGCAGCCCCGAAATGGAAGAAAAAGTGAGTGAAATTTACACTGAATTTGATTCCAGAAGAAAAGCTTTTGAAGCCAAAATTGCTGATGAGGAAGATTTAAAAGAGTTGGAGAATTTAGTAAAAAATAAGAGGAATAAAGCTGGAGGCAAAAATGGTAAGTAAAAAAGTTATTAACAAAACTCTCCCTTCCATCATTCGCTCTTCCGCAGCCGAATATTTAACTTTTGTTGCAGCAAGTGGCGACTCAAAATCAAGCGTAGAAATGCGCTATGAAAATGAGAATATTTGGCTTACTCAGAAGATGATGGCAACTCTTTACAATGTATCAATTTCAGCGATAAATCAGCATCTAAAACGAATTTTTTCTGACAATGAACTTGAGCGTGAGGCAACTATTAAGAAATACTTAATAGTTCAAACTGAAGGCAATAGACAGATTCAGCGCGAAGTGGAGCATTATAATTTGCAGGCAATCATTGCTGTTGGATTCAAAATAGAAAATGAACAAGCTGTACAATTTCGTAAATGGGCAAATCAAATTGTGAAGGATTACACCATTCAAGGATGGACGATGGATGTAGAGCGCCTTAAAAAAGGCGGAAGCGTTTTGGATGATGAATATTTTGAAAGACAGCTTGAGAAAATTAGAGAGATAAGAATTTCAGAGCGTAAGTTTTACCAAAAAATCACCGATATTTATACAACCGCACTGGATTATGATTCATCGGCATCTGCAACAAAGCGTTTTTTTGCCGCAGTTCAAAACAAAATACATTATGCAATTCACGGCCAAACGGCATCAGAAGTTATTATAGATCGCGCCAATCATGAAAAAGAAAATATGGGTCTAACCAATTGGGATGGCTCTCCTAAAGAAAAGATTCATAAATACGATGTTTCTGTCGCCAAAAATTATCTATCCGAATATGAGCTAGCACAAATGCAGCGAATTGTTTCGGCTTATCTTGATATGGCAGAATTACAAGCCATGCGCAAAATTCCCATGACTATGGCAGATTGGGAAGAGCGTTTGAGTGGATTTTTAAAACTTTGGGATAGAGAAATTTTACAAGATGATGGCAAGGTTACGGCTGAAATAGCCAAAGCTCACGCCGAAAGTGAATTTGAAAAATATCGAATAATTCAAGATCGAGTTTTTGAATCGGATTTTGATTGTGAGGTGAAGAAGCTTTTGGAAAACCCAACCAAAAAATCTTAAGCAGAATTCACAAACTTTTGTAAGTCAGTGGGCTTTTAGTTTAGTTGACTTTGCCTTGCCCGAAGTCAACAAATTGAAAATCACTAAAATCATGTGGGTTGGCTACAGCAAGCAAGGCGTGTATAATGTGATTGAAAGACTGCGGGATCTAAAATTTTGGAACCACTGAGGATAATTCCTGCGGTCAGAAGTTTATTTACGTCGATTATTATAAGATTTTTGATGAGGTTTGTGCGGGTCGGCGGAAGAAGATATTAAGTAACTAAAAAATAAATGATTGGAGTGATTCTGGTCGCTAGGTAATTTTCAATTAAACTGTTTATGTGTGATTTAAAATGAAGAACAAAAAACTCTGCAAGTGTGGTGGCGAAGGCAGTAACAATAGATGGTATCCGAATCGTATCCATGACCTGAGCAAGTTACTAGAAGCTAAAATTGTAGGAGATGAATTTCATAACATGAGAAAAAATATGTCATACAATCTTCAGCATCTTGAGTATCTGGACGAAACAATCAAATCACTAAGTCTTTCTAGCGTTATACTTACTCAGAATTTCAAGATTTTCGTAATAATCGGCATGAGCATCGTGGAGTGCGTTTTCTTTCACATATTAAAAACCGCAAACGATTGCAAAAAAGATGAATGGAAGGTGATAAAAAAATTTAACAATCATTTTGAGCTCGATGGAAAAAAAATGCAGTATTGCACTGAAATAAAAGAAAAAATGGTAGATCCAAAAATAGTGCCTATGGGATTTGATACGATGGTTAACAAAATAAAGGGTAGAAAGTTACTTGGAACAAATGAGGAGATTTATAAAGATTTGGATTTGTTAAAAACGCTTCGCAACAAGGTTCATATCTATGATGCTGCAGAAACTGATTATTCAATTTTTAACAAGAAAGAGTACGATTTAATGAGAGGGTTTTTGTATCAGATTTTTACAAAAGTTATTTTTAGCTGCGATACAGATCAGGAGCTGATGCTAGGATTTTTAAAGTTAGATAATTGTTAAGAATATGAATCAATGGCAAATAAAAAAGCTTAACGAGATATGTCTTGTCGGCACCGGAAAACATGATGCCAATCATGCCACTCAAAACGGAAAATATAAATTCTACACTTGCGCAAAAGAGCCATTCTATTGCGATACAATGAAGTTTTCTGGTGAGTGTTTAATCTTGCCTGGCAATGGGGTGAATGTTGGTGAGGTTTTTTACTATAACGGCGATTTTGACGCATATCAAAGAACTTACGTTTTAAGCCAGATAAAATCTGAGGCGAAATTTTTGCATTATCATTTGCTGCTTTACTGGAGAGAAAGAAATCTCTCAAAGCAATTTGGTTCTGCGACCAATTTTATTAAGATGGAGAATTTCTTAAATTATGAAATTTCACTTCCGCCAATCGACGAGCAAAAGCGGATTGTGGGGATTTTGGATGAGGTTTTTGAGGGGGTGGCGAAGGCGAAGGCGAATGTTGAGGGGAATTTGCGGAATGTTTCTGAGGTTTTTGAAGCTTATTTGCAAAGTGTTTTTGCTGATCGTGATGGTCTCTGGGAAAGAAAAACTTTAAAAGATGTATCGATAACATTTGGCAGAGGAAAATCAAAACATCGACCACGAAATGATAAAAAACTTTATGGCGGCAAGTATCCATTTATTCAAACTGGCGATATTAGAAACTCTAATCACTACATTACAGAATATTCACAAACCTATAGTGAAGCGGGACTTGCACAAAGTAAGTTGTGGCCAAAGGGTACAATTTGCATTACTATTGCAGCTAATATTGCAGAAACTGGAATTTTAGGTTTTGATTCTTGCTTTCCAGATAGTGTTATCGGACTCGTAGTAAATCCAAAAATGACGGAAATCAATTTTGTCGAATACCTGCTGCAGTCATTTAAAACAATTCTTCAGGCAAAGGGAAAAGGGAGCGCTCAAGACAACCTCAATTTAGCTACATTTGAAAATCAGTTATTTCCATTTCCAAAATTGTCTGAACAAAAATCCATCGTAACCAAACTCGATGCCCTATCCACCGAAACCAAAAAACTCGAAGCAATCTACAAAACCAAACTCAATCACCTTGAAGAATTAAAAAAATCCATCTTAAAAAAAGCATTTAACGGGGAATTATAATATGGTGCGTAATGAAGCGGAAACCAGAGCGGAGTTGATTGATCCGATGCTTAGTCAGGCTGGTTGGGGCGTGGTTGAAGGCTCAAAAGTTTTGCGGGAATATCGCATTACGCAAGGTCGCATTCAAGTTGGTGAAGCGCGCAGCAAGGGCGAAATTGCGGATTATATTTTGGTTTATCGCAATCAAAAAATTGGGGTGATTGAGGCGAAGGCGGAAAGTTTGGAAGTTGGCGAAGGTGTGGCGCAGGCTAAGGCTTATGCAAGCAAGATGATGATTGATTTTACTTTTGCTGCCAACGGGCGCGAGATTTATGAAATTTCGATGAAAGGTGGAAGTGAAGGTTTGGTTGAGCGTTTTCCAACGCCAGATGAATTGTGGGATAAAACTTTTTTAGAGCAAAATCAAAGCCACAAAACATGGCAAAATAAATTTGCGGAAATTGCTTTTGAAAGTGTTGGTGGCTCGAAGGAAGCGCGTTATTATCAAGAAATTGCGGTGAATAAAACGCTTGAGGCAATTGCCAAAGAAAAGCCAAGAATTTTGCTCACACTTGCAACTGGAACCGGCAAAACATTCATTGCTTTTCAGATTGCTTGGAAACTTTTTCAGAGTTGCTGGAACTTGAAGCGCGATGGTTCGAGAAGGCCGCGCATTTTGTTTTTGGCAGATCGCAATATTTTGGCAAATCAGGCGTTCAATAATTTCTCGGCTTTTCCTGAAGATGCGTTGATTCGCATTAAGCCCGAAGAAATTCGCAAGAAAGGATCAGTGCCAACTAACGGCAGCATCTTTTTCACCATCTTTCAAACTTTCATGAGTGGCAGAAATGCTGAGGGAAAACCGGCGCCTTATTTTGGTGAATATCCGCGCGATTTTTTCGATTTTATTATTGTTGATGAATGCCATCGCGGCGGCGCCAATGATGAATCGAGCTGGCGCGATATTTTGGAATATTTTGCGCCAGCGGTGCAACTTGGTTTAACAGCAACGCCGAAAAGGAAAGACAATGCTGACACTTATAAATATTTCGGCGAACCAGTTTATATCTACTCGCTGAAGGAAGGAATTAATGACGGATTTTTAACGCCGTTCAAAGTGAAACGCATTAAAACTACTTTGGATGATTATGTTTACACTTCTGATGATTATGTGATTGAAGGCGAGGTTGAAGAAGGAAAACGTTATGAAGAAAAAGATTTTAATCGCAGTATTGAAATTAAAGAGCGTGAAGCAAAGCGGGTTAAAATATTTTTAGATGAAATTAATCAAGATGAGAAGACTATAGTTTTTTGTGCGAATCAGGCTCACGCCGCGGCGGTGCGCGATTTAATTAACCAATCAAAGAAAAATTCTGATCCAAATTATTGCGTGCGTGTAACTGCAAATGATGGCGCAAGTGGTGAGCAATTTTTACGCGAATTTCAAAATAATGAAAAAACTATTCCAACAATTTTAACCACTTCGCAAAAGCTTTCGACTGGTGTGGATGCCAGAAATGTGCGCAATATTGTTTTGATGCGTCCAATAAATTCGATGATTGAGTTCAAACAAATTGTGGGGCGCGGCACGCGGCTTTTTGACGGCAAAGAATATTTTACGATTTTGGATTTTGTTGATGCTTACAAACTTTTTTCAGATCCAGAGTGGGATGGCGAGCCAATTATTGACGAGCCAATTGATGTTGATGAATCAAAAGAAAAACAGCTTAAAAAAGAAAAAGAAGCTAAAGAAAAGCCTGAAAGCGGTGATGAATTTGAGCCTAAGAAAAAGTTAAAAATCAAATTACGCGATGGCAAAGAACGTGAAATTCAACATATGATTCAAACTTCATTTTGGGGCGCTGATGGTTCGCCAATTTCTGCGGAAGAATTTTTACATAAGATGTTTGGTGATTTGCCAGAGTTTTTTAAAGATGAAAATGAACTTAGAAAAATTTGGTCAAATCCGAAAACCAGAAAAGTTTTTTTGCAAAAGATTGATGGAATTGGTTATGGAGTAGAACAATTAGAAACTTTGCAAAAAATGATTAATGCCCAAAGCAGCGATTTATTTGATGTGTTGGCATATGTTGCTTTTTCTACTCAGCCAATTTCAAGGTTTGAAAGAGTTGAAAAAAGAAAGGAGAAAATTTTTGATCATTTAGATGAAAAGCAGCAAGAATTTTTAGAATTTGTTTTAAAAAAATATATTCAAGAAGGAGTTGAAGAACTTGCGGAAGATAGATTATCGCAGCTTTTAGATTTGAAATATCATGCAATTTCTGATGCCGAGAAAGAGCTCGGTGGTGTTGAAAAAATTCGTTCAACTTTTTTTGATTTTCAGAAAATTCTTTATTCAAATTATGGGCAAGAAAACGCTCAACAAAGTGAATTAATTATCTAAAAAGCCTTAATCCTTATTCAACTTAATCATCTTCTTCACATATTCCAAAAGCCTTTCATCAATGCTTTTGGTTTTGTCGGTAATGATTTCTTCGCATATAAAAAAGTTCAGCGGAATATAATTAATCATGCTGGTTGCGTTTGAACAATAGTAAGTAATTTTTCCTATTTGATAAGAACTGGCATCATAATCGGCAATTTCGGGAGCAAATTTTTTATCCAGAGTTAGAGCAATATGTTGTTTATTTTTAAAAATTTCACCATGCGCCAATTTTAATTCTTCTTTTTGAGATAGGTTTAGAGTGGTTGATTTATCGATTAAAGTTAGGTCGTTATGTTTTTTGATGTAGGGAATTAAGCTTTTGTTGACTAGTTTGTTTATTGAGGCGACGGTTTCTTTTTCGCTGGATTTGTGATGAAATTCAACGAAGGTTTTGCGGTCGCGATCGAGGCGATATTTTTTAATGATTTTAAGATTTTCTGCAGAGAAAGAAAAGATCATTAAAGTATTTCTAAATGTTGGATTGGTGCTGATTAGAAAATTTTTCTTTTCTTCACAATCTTGTAGAAGCAATTCCAGCGTCATTCCTTCTGATTTATTTATTGCGCTGATAATGTTAATTACATCTTTTTCTACGGCATCATTTTGGTCATAAAAACAATAGCCTCGAGGCGCTTTTAAGGATATGAATTTATTGTCGCTTTTTAACTCAATAATTTGGTTTTGTTTTTTGTAAGATTTAATTGATTCACAAGATTGAAGCAAAAAAAGTAGTGAAAAAATGCGGAATAAATTTTTCATATATACCAAAACTGATTGAAGAAGTCGATTTTTCTTAAAACAAAAAATCTATTGCGGATGAGCCGATTTACTCGGCGTGCAGCAATTCAAAATAAACCCAAATTCGACGAAAGTCGAATTTGATTAAGTATATTTGGGGAATTAAGTTAATCATTTAATTTTCAAATTACCTAAACTAATCAGAAATAAAAACTACAATAAAATTCATGAAAAACCAATCTAATTTTCTGAAATCAAAAAGATTTCTTCCGCTTTTTATCACTCAGTTTTTTGGCGCTTTCAATGACAATGTTTTTAAAAACGCTTTTCTAATTTGGGTTACTTACGACATTGTGAATAATGTCAAGTTGGATCCGCAAATCATGGTCACAATTGCCTCGGGACTTTTCATTCTTCCTTTCTTTTTACTTTCGGCTTTAGCCGGACAAGTTGCCGATAAATATGAAAAATCACGCCTAACTCAAATCATAAAAATCGCTGAAATTTTAATCATGATTTTTTCTTTCGTCGGATTTTATTTTGAAAATATTTATCTGCTTTTGACTTTGATGTTTTTGATGGGAGTTCACTCAACTTTTTTTGGCCCAATCAAATATAGTTTACTTCCGGAAACATTGGAAAGCCATGAATTAGTAAGTGGAAATGCTTTAATTGAAGGCGGAACTTTTTTGGCAATTTTACTTGGCACAATTTTTGGCGGTTTAGTAATTCGTGCTCAAAATGGCATTGAAATAATTTCAAGTTGTGTGGTTTTATTCGCAGTTATTGGCTATTTAAGCAGTCGCTTCATTCCAAAATCTTTAGTCTCTGATTCTGGATTAAAAATCAGTTTCAACATTTTTGGACAAACCTGGGAAATCATCAATTATGCTAAAAAAGAAGAAACAGTTTGGCTTGCAATCATTGGCATTTCATGGTTCTGGTTTATTGCTATGACTTTTTTGTCGCAACTTCCAGTTTACACCAAAAATATTGTTGGCGGCGATGAATTTGTTGTAACTTTATTTCTCTCAATTCTTTCGATTGGGATCGGAATTGGTTCGGCAATTTGCAATAAAATTCTCAAAGGTAAAATTGACGGAAGACTTGTTGCACTTGCTTCAATTAGCATTACTATCGCCATTTCAATTCTTTGTTACGGCAGTTATTTTTATCATACGCCAGATCATTTAATCAGCTTGAAAGAATTTTTAACTTCAGGATTAAATGCTTGGTTAATCATTTGCGGATTGCTGATGATGGCAGTTTTTTCAGGTATGTACATTGTACCGCTTTACGCAATTATTCAGTATCGCAGCGATGCCAAATATTTATCCAGAATCATTGCCGCGAATAACGTGTTAAACGCTTTATTCATGATATTTTCCAGCATTTTTATGGTCGTTTTATTGAAAGTTGGTTTTAGTCTTTTGCAGATTTTTATGACAATTGCTTTGTTGAATATTTTAATTTTTTTCATCATCAGAAATATCGTAAGGAACGATAATTTTATTCCAGAGTAAAAGCGATATCGAGTGTGATTTTTAGTTTAATTAAATTAACAGAATAACATATGTTCTTTGTACTAATCGCAATTTTTATTATAGTTTCTTTAATTCTTCCTTGGGTAAATCTTTCTCGCATCATAACTCTGGAAAAAGAAAACCGCGAAATTCGCGCTTTGCTTTCAAATAAGGAAAAAGCAGCGCAGCCGCCAATTATAGATGAAGGCGGAATCGTAAAAAAATCTCAAGATGAAGAAAGTTTTAGCACAATCTCTGAGCCAGATGTCGGAGGAATAAAAAGAAAAATCACCGAGATTTATCCGCATCATGCAACTTCAACAATTCCGCTAATTTCAGAATCTCCCAAAGAGAAAAAAGTTAGTTTTGAACAACGTTTCGGAAAACGTCTGCCAGTTTGGATTGGCGGCATTGCTTTAGCTTTTGCCGGGCTTTTTATGGTAAAATATTCAATTGATGCCGGAATTTTAACAGCGGGATTGCGCGTAATTTTAGGTGTAGCTTTTGGTATCGCGTTGCTTGGTTTGGGAAAATTTATTCATTCACACAAAGATTTTGCCAATAAAGAAAAAATATCACAGGCCTTTGTTGGGGCTGGCTTGGTTGATCTTTACGCCTGTGTTTTTGTTGCAGTAAATATTTATCATTTTATTTCTCCCGCTTTTGGTTTTGGAGCAATGATTTTGATAACGGTTTTGGCAATTATTTTATCGCTTAGTTTCGGAATTGGCGTTGCTTTATTCGCATTCATCGGAGGATTTTTAACTCCGGTTTTGGTATCGTCGCAAGAGCCAAATGGTGCGATGCTTTTCGTTTATTTATATTTAATTTTAACGGGATTGTTTTTTTTGATCCGCCAAAAAAATTGGTGGATACTTGGAATTCCGGCAATTCTAGCCTCTTTTTTATGGGTAGCGATTTGGATGGCAACTGGCTTTGCAATTACTGATAGCATGTATTTAGGATTATTTTTAATCGCAATTTGCAGCACTGTTACCTTCATTTCCAAAACAGAAAATGAAGCAATTAAAGTTGATAAAAGTGGTTATGATATTTTGCATTATTTAACTTTTGCCGGTTCAGCGCTTTTAATGGCGCTGCTAGCCAAGATGAATAATTTTGGATTATTGGAATGGGGATTTTTTGGTTTACTGGCAATTGGCAGCATTGTTTTAGCTGGTTTAAAACCAAAAATTTATGGCTTTGCGCCGCGCATAACTTTGATTGTTAGTATTGCTATGCTTCTAACGGCAAATGCTTCCAACCCAACGCAATTATTCACAATAATTGCTGCATTTTTCATCTTATATATTGGTGCCGGATACAGTTTAATGTGGCGCTCACAAAGCCAGATATTATGGGCTTTGATTGTCGGACTTGCGAGTGTTGGCTATTTCTTGGTTGGTTTTTTCAAATTGAAAAATGTTTTAATTCCTGAAGATATTTTTAACGGTAATTGGATTTGGTCTGGCCTTGCTTTATTATTCTCAGCAATGGCAGCGTGCGTTGTCAGAAAAATAAATGTGAATTTGGCTGGAGAAGAAAAAATCCGTCAAAATTTATTGGCTATTTTTACCATAACCTCAACCACGTTTTTCTCGTTGGCAATTGCGATATTTTTTGAAATAAAACTTTGGCCAATTGCTGTTGCTACTCAGGTTTTAGTAATTAGCTGGATCAATAATAAAGTTGATATTTCGGCATTAAGAAAAATTGCGATGTTTCTATCGGCTTTATTCGCTTTACTGATTTTTAGAGAAATTATCGCGATTGTTGATCTGGCTTTGAATAGCGTCATTAAAAGCGTGGTGAATGATCAATATAATTTAACCATGATTAAAAATCCGTTAATTTATTTCGGAATTCCGGCGCTTGAATTTGTTGTTGCGGGATTATTTTTCTCCAAACAAAAAACTGATGATTTTGTTAAATGGCTGGAAGTTGCTGCGGCAAGTTTATTCTTGGTTACGACTTATTATTTTATCCGCAACAGCTTTAATCCGGGTGCAAATATTTTGGCGATTAAAGCCGGATTTATTGAACGCGGCGTTGTAACCGCAGCTTTTTGTCTGTTTGGAATTTTATGCCTATGTATTCAAAAAATATTTAATAAAACTGTATTATTAACTGCCGGAATTCTGGTTTTAATTTTAGTTCTGCTGCGAGTTTTCTACTTTGATTTGTTGATTTATAATCCAATAAATTACCACGATTCTGTCGGATCAATTTATATTTTTAATGCCTTGCTGCTAGCTTTCGGATTGCCGTTAATCGCATTATTTTTAATCAATAAGGATTTAGCTGATCTGAAAGATAAATCTTATTTTCGCTATAATAATATCGTGATCTTGATAATGTCATTTGCCTTACTATCGCTTAATATCAGACAGATTTATCATGGTGAATATTTAGATCAGGGCGCAACTACTAATGCCGAGACTTACACTTATTCCGTAATGTGGTTGTTATTGGGAATTGGCTTATTATTTGGAGGCACAATCAAGAAAAATAAAATGCTGCGCGTATCAGCACTTTGTCTAATAATAATGACAGTAATTAAAGTGTTTTTCTACGATGCTTCCGAACTCACAGGATTATATCGCGTATTTTCATTTTTAGGATTGGGCTTTAGTTTGATTGGGTTGAGTTGGTTTTATACTAAATATATTTCGGATTCCTCGGGCTCTTAAATAAACTATTAAATTATGAATTTGTTGGGGGAAAGTTTTTCTAATTTTTGGTTTTTTTATGATTTTTAACTCGCAAGCGCCGGCAAGTGATTGCAAAAATCCTGATTATAATCCTGAAAAAAACATCATCGTATCGATGGTTTTGTGAATCGTTATTTGCCGGAAATGCCACAAGGAAGCTTCTTGAAATGGCAATTGGAAAAATTAACCAAAGGTTTCTCGAAAAAAACTCCCGCTGAATTTCGCCAAGAAATTTCTGCAAAAAAACCTGATTTAAATTTCATTCAAAATAATCGCGATGAAACCGCTGTAACTTGGATTGGACATTCCACAATTTTATTGCAGATTGATGGCTTAAATATTTTAACCGACCCGCAATTCAGTGATCGCGCATCTCCGCTTAGTTTTTTGGGACCAAAACGTTTTGTGCCGCTTGGCGTACAATATTGGTTTTTAAAAAATGTTGAAGGCGCGATTTTACAAGGTGAAAACCAAAATATTTTTGATTCCGCTTTTAGGGGAAAGTTTTAGGAACTTTTAGCTAATTTAGGTAACAAAATTTAATATCAAGCCAAAGTCACTTAATTCTAATTAATAAATTTTTTGTAAATGTTGCCCCAAAAATATGAATTTGATGTAGTAATTCCAGTTCACGAAAGAGATAAGCCAATTTTAGAACATTGCATAAATGGTGTCAGAAAAAACCTCATCGGAGTTCGCAGAATTATCACCGTTTCCAAAGAAAAATATACTCAAAATGCTGAATGGATTGATGAGGCGATTTTTCCATTTTCATATGACCTAGTTAAAAGTTATAGAGACAATAAATCTACCGGCTGGTTTTTTCAGCAGTTGCTCAAAATGTATTCTCCGATCGTAATTCCGGATATTTTGCCGAATGAGGCGCTTGATGCTGATAAAGATCCTTTTTATAAAATTTTCCTCAAAAATCACGGTCAAGGTGTGGCTTCGGAATATCAGATTTATTTCAATTTCATGATGGTTTTTCATCCTGATTTAATTGTGATTCGCAAGTTAAAATTTAAGAACACATCTGATCCAGATATTACGAAATACAGTATTTTCCCCAAATATCATTTTTGCTCATTTCATCATTATTTACGGGGAACTAAGCAGAAATCATTGCGCAATAAATTCCGAGGATATTTCTATAAGATCATACAAAGATTATTTGTAAAAAATCCTGTTCCATAATATTTCAAAAGCTATCATGTTTTGAATGCAACTTGGCGTAAGATGTGCGATGGAATCAAAAATTTTATTCAAAATTGAATTAACAAGATAAACTTAAAAACATGTCTGACGAAAATATTTTGGAACTCACCTTTAAAGAAATTACTACATCAAACCAGTTATTTTGTCAGTTTGATGATCATCACGGTGTGATTTTGCTCGATGTTAAAAATCCTTTCACCGCTGAAGATTTTAAAGCTATTTCAAGATTGGTTGATCCTTATTATGAAGCGCATGGTGAGCTTATGGGAATAATAATTAATTCAAAGAAATTTCCTTATTGGACTAGCCCAGAAAATCGTTCACAATATTTGAATTTTGCTCAGACTAATCATTTTAAATTCACAAAAGCCGCGCTGGCGATGGGAGGATTTTTTACTAAAATTGTAGTTCAAATTGCGAAAGGTCGTGTTCATCCAGAAGTAAAAATGTTTAAATATAACCAAATAGAAGAAGCGCAGAGCTGGATTTTGGGGACATCGGTAATTTAAAATTTTTAAGCAAAAAAAAGCTCCTTTCGATAATTTTTTGAAAGGAGCTTTTTTGAAATTTTGAGAATTTTATATCAAAATTTACTGAATAATACGAGTTTTCATTTCGCCGCCAACATTATTATTTTCAACTGGCTTTACCTCTTCTGCTTTTGGAGATTCTTTTGCCGCTTTTGTATTTTTTTTTGCATGTTGTTTTTTAGCAGGATGTTCAGATTTATGAGCTTTTTTAGCTTTTGAGACATGATGTTTTTTCTGATGTGATTTAGCGCTAGCATCAGCAACTGCAACGGTAGATAAAGATAATACTGCAATAATGGCAGCAATAATTTTATAAGAAGTTTTCATATTTTAAGAAAAAATAATTTTAAATATTGGGTGGTTTTTGATGATGCTTTAATAACTTTTTATTCTACGATTTGAAAACAACCAACTAATTTAATAAATTTTCATATTTAGCAAATCCTTCAAATAAGGTGCTAAAAGATATTTAAACTAAGCAAAAATTAATTATTACGACTTAGTAAAGTAGTTATTCTTCGATGGTTTTATATATAGAGCCATCCAACAACCAATCTATGGAAGTTATAACTACAATGAAAAGATATTTTTTTCACAAGAAATACAAAATTCCGCACACTTACTTTTGTATAGCATATACAATCCTGCTTTATGCAATATATAACGCTTTGAATTTTGATAAAATTGCCAAGTGGTTTTATATAAAAGATAAAGTTGATTATAGTGGTTTGACGGCTTTTATAATCATTGGTTTTTGTGCTTCCGTTGCAGTTTTTTCTCTTCTTTTTCATCGCCGAATAGCAAAACCTGTTGCCATTATTTTTATAATTTTAGGTGCGATATCGACATATTTTACTGCTAAATATAATGTCGTAATTGATAGAACTATGATCATGAACGCAATCAATACTGATGCTTCGGAAGTCCATAGTTTGCTGTCTTTTCAGATGATTCCTTATTTCATATTTTTGATGGTGCTGCCGATTCTGGCGATATTATTTGTTGAGGTCACTTTTAAACCGACTACCAAATATTTGTTGGCATCACTTAAATTATGCGTCATGACGCTGGTTGTCGGTATTGGTTTACTATATGTGAAGTTTGACAGCGTTCATCGCGCTTCTAACCTTTCGAAGAAATATATATTACACACTGTAATTCCGTTAAATTATTTCCAAAGCATTGGCAGCATTACTCAACATGCGGTGGCGCCATATTTTTCTAAGAAGAAAAAAAATATTGAGATTTCTGGGCAGATAACCGCGCAAGATAATTTAGTAGTTGTGCTGGCAATCGGTGAAACATCGAGGCAGCAAAATTTCAGCCTTTATGGATATAAAAGACAAAATACTAACCCAGTTTTATCAAAAGAAAAAAATCTTCATTTGTTAAACGGAATTGCGCGTGTTGGATCAACATTATATGCATTGCCGGAAATTTTAGTAAAACATGACGTGCCTTTAACGGCAATTACTTCCAAGCTTGGCATTAATACTTCATGTTATGTGAATTATACGCTTTACGAGAATTGCAGTTCTGTTGGTGAAGTTAAGGTTTCCAATTGTGGGCATGATGGAGTTTGTTATGATGAAGATGTTGTGCCGTTGTTGAGCGATAACCTCAAATCATATAATTCTGGATATAGATTAATTGTGCTGCATCTTGGTGGCGGAAGTCACGGGCCTAGTTATAACGAAAGATATCCGGCAGAATTTCAGCGTTTCCAGCCAATGTGTTATGATGCCGATGTTGTTAACCAATGTTCTCTGGAGCAGCTTTATAATTCTTATGATAATACGATATTATATGTTGATCATGTGTTGGGGAAAATAATCAACACTCTTGATAAATCGCAAAAACCTTATGTTTTTATTTATTTGTCAGATCACGGTGAATCATTGATGGAAGATGGAAAAATATTTCATGGAATGCCACCGGGAATAAAATTGCCGCCGGAACAAGCGCATATTCCGCTGATAGTTAAATCTTCAATTCCAATATCAATAGAAAAACGTCAGGAATATGGCCAACAAGATGTGTTTGATAGCATTCTCAATCTATTCTCAATTGTAACAAATGTTCACGACAAAGACAAAAGTTTTATTAAAAAAATAAATGAAAAAAATTAATTCAGTCACAGCAAAATTTTGTCTTTGGATTTTAGTAATATCGCTGGTTTTAATTGCGGTATTTTTATTACTGCAAAAAGATGTCAAAGAATTAGATGAAAGAAGGGTGGCTTTAATCGATAAAATTGGGAATAATTACGTGTTTCGCGGTAATAATCCTTTTATCATAAAAGATGGCAAAATGATTTTTGCTTATGATGAAATCACTTCATTTTTTAACAAAATATTAAAGAAAGAAGGCGAAAAGCCGCTTGATGACTATTATTTGATCAATGTGAGTTTGCTGGACTTGGATCAATATTTTATAATGAAAAAAGAAGAAGAATTTTTTGCCCAACATCCAAAAAATGGCGAAGTGATCAATTTTTCGACGCTTTCAACTAGTTTGCTACTTGGAAAATTTCCCAATTCCAGCATCGTTAATAAGTCATTAAACGACTATAATCTTTGGGTAAGTGACAGGTTAAAACAAATTTACGAATTGGCCTCAAAGCAAACAAATAAGACAGTTATTGTTTACATACATTGTAATTCAGGTCGCGATAGAACTGGCTTGATAATAACGGGCTATAGATTGTTGTTTAATAATATGCCGCTAGGAGAAACAAGAATGATGGATTTGAAAGAAGCACAAAGAAGCAGTGTCGCTTCTTATGATGAAGCAATACGCTCTTATTGTAGATATGTGAAAAAAACTTATAATAAACCGGATGATTATTGTGCTTATCCTAATTCTCCAGATTGAAAAGGCTCTTAGGGTTTTAATTGATAATCATTAAAAATCTCTTATTTCACTGTCCAAAATTACCACATCTACCCACCGCAATTTCCACCACATCACGGTTAAAATCACATCACAAAAATTAAAGCCAAATTCATCTAATTTTAAATTCAGATTTCAGAATTACTGGCTATGGAAAAAGCTTTTCCTAACGATTTATGAGACTGTCGCAAACCCAACTTCCCAAAAAATCCAACTCAAAAAAATTTAGCTCAAGTTTTTTGATCTAATTTTTTTGGAATTTGTGGGGTTTTTTGTGTTTTGGTTTGTGGTTTTTTGGTGATTTTTATTGATTTTAC
>CAIZZE010000042.1 GCA_903937405.1 uncultured Alphaproteobacteria bacterium
CGCTCAAACTTGGGAAGAAAAACATTCGGTTTTTTGGAAAAACTCTGGCTAGGAAACATAGCTGAAAGCCTTGTCAATACTAGCTGCATTCCTAATGACCGTCATTAGAGAGTTTTTAGCTAATGACGGATTTGGGATAAAAATACCCAGATAAAATCATTTCGATTCTTAAATTAACAAATCCTCAATCAACATTTGTACTTTTTCAACACCCATCCAAGTGTTGATATTCAAGGTTCCAACCAAGTTTAAAGGCTTGGTAAATTTTGGATCAAGTAAAATTTCTCCAAGCGGAGTATTAACACTTCGAAAAGCAACGGCTTGAATTTGTCCAGTAAAACCTACTGCCGATTTTGTGCAAAAAATTCCACTAATATGTTCACCAGTTTTGCCAATTATATTGGCTTTTACTTTTTGCACATCGCGCAAAATAAATTTTGGTCGTGCATTGCCAACGCCAAATGGCTCAAGCTTCGAAAGCTCTTTCAATAATTCGATATTTACTTGCGGCAAATCTAAAGCAATATCAAATTCCATTTTTTTATGAGCTGAAAGTTCTATGATTTTTTCACCTAGATTCTGGTTAAAAAAATTATGAAGCTCAGAAATTTTTTCCGGTAAAACTGAAAATCCACCCGCCATCGCGTGTCCTCCACCTTCAAGTAAAAAGCCTTCCAAACGTGCTTTTAGAATTTCACCGCCAAAATCAATTCCCGAAATTGAGCGGCATGAAGCCTTGCCTTTCTTGCCTTCATCATCAATTGCAATTACTGCGACTGGCTTGTTATATAAATCTTTTAAGCGCGATGCCACAATTCCGATCACGCCTTGATGCCAATATTTTGAAACAGCAAAAATAACCGGATCGGTAGTTTTAAAACCGCCAGCACCTGATTCCAAAGCTTTCACAGCCTCTTCTAAAACCTGCACTTCAATTTCTTTTCTTTGTTTATTTAAAACTTCCAACTGCGCTGCAATTTCTTTTACTTCACCTTCATTTTCACTTGATAAAATTCTGGCTCCTAAATCTGATTTTCCTACACGACCTCCAGCATTGATTCGCGGACCAATTATAAAGCCCAAATGATAAGCGCTTGGCTCTTCATCGAGTCCCGCTAAATCACAAATTTCGCGCAGGCCTAAATTTTTTCGCTGCTTTAAAATTTTTAAACCAGCGCTCACGAAAGCACGATTTAAGCCGGTTAATGACATTACGTCGCACACAGTTCCAAGCGCGACTAAGTCTAAAAGATTTAATAAATTCGGCTCTTTTCTTTGAGCATAATAATTTTCTTCGCGCAGTTTTTTATTAATCGCAACCGCGAATAAAAACGAAACTCCAGCAGCGCAAAGATTTTTATGCGGAAAAATTTCGTTTAAAAGATTGGGATTGATAACCGCGATGGCATCAGGTTTTTCAAGCACTCCCAAGTGATGATCAATTACAATTATTTCTAAACCAACCGCCGCCGCATCTTCTAAAGGCTTGAAAGCAACGGTTCCACAATCAACTGTAATTACAAGGTCAGTACCATTTTTTTTGAGGTTTAAAAGCGCTTGCGAATTTGGGCCGTAACCTTCCAAAACGCGGTCGGGAATGTAAATTCCAACATCAATTCCAACTTCACGAAAAAAGCGTTTGAGCGTTGCGGCTGAAGTTGCGCCGTCAACGTCATAATCAGCAAAAATGGTGATTTTTTTATTTTTTTTAACTGCTTCAATCACGTGAGCGACAGCTTTTTCCATATCGCCTAATTCGAAAGGATTGGGCAGCGCAGTTTTGATTTTTGGTTCTAAAAAATTTTCAATTTCATCTAAAGAAATTTCACGACTAGAAAGTAAATTACTTAAAACCTCAGAGAGCTGAAAACGCTGATAAATAGTGCTGGCGTGGCGTTCATCAAAAGTTTTTTGTTGCCAGTTGAGACCGAGGATAGAAGTTTTTTGTTGGGTCATTTTGATGTTTGTTAGTTTATTCCAATTAAAACTCGCAATAGATCCTGAAACAAGTTCAGGATGACACGGAGTGGGAATAAGTTTTAAGTACAAACTCTACTGCATCGTCATCCTGAACTCGTTTCAGGATCTATTGCTGGACTTAACCAATATATTTAAATTTTATCGTAAGAAATTTTTTCTTTTTTTGCACCCGGATGAGTCACTGCGCCAAGTCTGGCATTTCCAACAGTTTGGGCATATTTCCAGAGCGCACCACTTTGGTAATCATTTTCTCTTGGCTTCCATGCGGCTTTGCGCGCCGCGATTTCAGCATCGCTTAAAGCAACATCAATTGTGCCTTTAATCGCATCAATCGTAATTTGATCGCCATCTTTTAAAAGCGCGATCATGCCGCCAACAGCTGCTTCTGGACTGACGTGGCCGATACAAAATCCTCGAGTTCCGCCAGAAAATCTGCCATCGGTAATTAAAGCAACTTTGCCGCCCATTCCTTGCCCATAAATTGCCGCAGTTGTTGCCAACATTTCGCGCATTCCCGGGCCGCCACGCGGGCCTTCATAGCGAATAATTAAAACATCACCGGCTTTATATTTTTTATGCTCGACAGCGCTAAAACATTCTTCTTCCGAATCAAAACACAAAGCGCTTCCCGTGAAAACCAAAGCATCATTTTGCATTCCAGCAACTTTTACAACTGCGCCATCTTCAGCTAAATTACCTCGCAAAACCACCACACCGCCACTTTTTGAAAGTGGTTTTTCTGGGCGATATACAACATCTTGATCTTCGTTAAATTTTATATCAGATAAATTTTCCGCCATGGTTTTTCCAGTTACAGTCAAGCAATCACCGTGGATATAGCCCGCATCAAGCAGAACTTTTAAAATCATTTGCACGCCACCAACTTCAAATAAATCTTTGGCGACATATTTTCCACCCGGTTTCATATCGGCAATATAGGGAGTTTTTTTGAAAATTTTCTCGATTTCAAAAATATCAAAATCAATTCCACATTCATTAGCCATTGCTGGCAAATGAAGAACGGCGTTGGTTGAACCACCAGTTGCCGCAACAATTGCTGCGGCATTTTCTAAAGATTTGCGAGTTACGATGTCACGAGGTTTGATGCCTTTTGCGATCAAATTCATCACCGCTTTTCCTGATTGGTAAGCATATTCATCGCGCGATTCATAAGGGGCGGGAGCGCCCGAAGAACCAGGAAGCGCCAAACCAATTGCTTCACTTACACATGCCATGGTGTTAGCGGTGAATTGGCCGCCACATGCGCCAGCGCTTGGGCAAGCGGCTTTGGTTAAAATTTTCAAATCTTCTTCCGACATTTTTCCGGCATCTCTTTGGCCGACGGCTTCAAACACATCAACAATCGTCACATCTTTTCCTTTAAATCTGCCTGGCAAAATTGAACCGCCATACATGAAAACTGATGGCACATTTAAACGACACATTGCCATCATCATTCCTGGCAATGATTTATCGCAACCGGCAATTCCGACTAATGCGTCGTAGCAATGTCCACGCACTGTGACTTCGATTGAATCAGCAATAACTTCGCGTGAAACTAATGAAGATTTCATACCTTGATGACCGTTGGCAATGCCGTCTGTAACTGTGATTGTTGTAAATTCGCGCGGTGTTCCGCCTGCGTCTTTAACACCTTTTTTGGCTGGTTGCGCCTGACGTTGCAGCGCAATATTACAAGGTGCTGCTTCATTCCAAGCGCTTACAACGCCAACGAATGGTGACGATAAATCTTCATCTGTTAAACCTTGCGGATAAAGGTCGGTCTTGATGTTATAAAGCATGGTTTTTCTGCCTTCGCAACCGTGAGAATTGGTAACGTAACGCGAGGGCAATTTTGATTTATCGAATTTGGACATGAGAATTTTTAAAAAATTTTGGAAAGAAGCAGAATAAAAATAAAAATTATGAAAACAAACATGCTTTGCATTTTGTTACACCGTAAAACAAAATTAGATCAACTTAAAAAGAATCATCTTTTCTAAAATATAATTACAAAACAATGAATTCCAAAAAAGCCTATTCTTTACTTGAAACTTCAATAGCCATAGTAATTCTCTCCCTCTTGATTGGAAGCGTTATACAAGGCAGTCGCCTGGTTGCGATGTATCGCCTACAAACCGCGCAAAGCCTGACCCAAAGTTCGCCGGTTAGCGCAATGAAAAATCTTGTTACCTGGCTGGAAGCAACGTCGGAAACTAGTTTTGATGATGCGGAGGAAGTAGATGGCTCTAAGATCACCAATTGGTATAATATAAACCAACAAACAAATGTGAAAAATAATGCGGTAAATAATTCAGCCACCGTAAGCGACCATCCGACTTATAAAAGTAAGTGCATCAACAACCTTCCCTGCCTTCAGTTTAACGGCACTTCGCAATATATGGATATAGTGCAAAATGCTGGCTATACTAATGAATTAACCATATTTGTGGTGTTTGCTCCATACAACAACGAAAGTTCTGATAGCCATACAATTATCGGAACCGATGGTGGATGGAGCAGCGGCATCAGCTTCCGCTTTAAACGCTCTACAAATGTAGCTTATCAAACTCCGAATCCTAATAACAATAATGCAACTGGCGCAGTTATTGCCAATAAAAATTATATAGCTGCCGTAGTTGATGGTTATAGCACTATCACCTCCTATCTCAATGGAACAGCCACTTCAACCACAAGCGTTTTAGCTGCCGACCGTCTGACCAAACGTTTATCTGCACTTAATATTGCATCTTCATCAACGGGCACCCGCAATAATTTCTTTGATGGCAATATTAGCGAAATAATAATTTTTGATCGCGCTTTAAAAAATTATGAAAGGCAAAATATTGAAAAATATCTAAGCCAAAAATGGCAGATTCCGCTTTCTTAAATTTATATTTTTAACGCCACTTTACCAAAATTAATCTCGATTTTATCTGCCAGTTCTAGCTGCACTAAGGCAATATTTAAGAGCTTAGTTGGAATTTGCATTTGCTGAATAATTTCATCAATCGCAATTGGCGCTACACTTAATTTTGAGAAAATTTCCTGACGTATTTTTTTCACATCATCATCGCTTGGTAATTTTACAGTTGGAGCTACGAATTCTTCTAAATCAGGCTCACGCAATATTTTAGAACCTCTCAATTGTGATTTTAATTTTGGCAATTCATCCAAAATATCAGAAATATTTTCAATCATTTTAGCTCCATCTTTTATCAAGCGATTTGTGCCATGACAGCGCGGATCAAAAGGTGATCCCGGCATCGCAAAAACTTCGCGACCTTGTTCGCGAGCAAATCTTGCGGTGATTAAACTTCCTGATCGCAACCCCGCTTCAAGCACAATTACGCCAAGTGAAAGCCCTGAAATTATGCGATTGCGCTGCACAAAATTTCCACCTTTTGGCGGCATTCCAAAAGCATTTTCTGAAACCAGCAAACCATGCTTTAAAATTTCGCCATAAAGATGTTCATTTTCTTTGGGATAAATATGATTAATTCCACCCGCGATCACGGCAATTGTACCACTTAAAATTGAAGCTTCGTGAGCTGCAGAATCAACGCCGCGTGCCATTCCTGAAACTATAGCGATAGAATTTTGCCCTAATTCCAGAGCCAGTTTTTTGGCAAAAGTAATCGCATTAAATGAAGCATTTCTTGGGCCGACGATAGCAATTGTATCGCGGTTAAAAAATTCAATATCACCATGAACCGTTAAAACCGGAGCTGGGTCAGGAATTTTTTGCAATAATTTGGGATATTTTTCTTCAGAAAAAATCAGGATTTTAGCGCCGAAATTTTCGGTATTTATCAGCTCATTTTCAGCATCTTCTAAAGTGCAAACTTTGATTTTACGTTTTAATCCTCCCGCCGCAGCATAATCAGCAACTTGCTCGAGAGCATTTTCAACTGATCCAAAAATTTCGATTAGACGGAAAAAAGTTGATTTGCCGATATTTTCACTGCGGGCAAGACGCAGCCAATTGAGCTTCTCAATCATGGTATTTGGGTTTAATTTTTGGTGAAAATTTAAAACTTTTAGCTTTTTATTCTGTAACCTTTTTTGATGAGGAAATAGAGAATAATTCCTAAAGTCAGATTAATAGTGATGATGTAGATAATACCTGTCAACAAATTTCCATCATGATGTCCCGTTAAACCAAAACGAAATCCATCGATCATGTAGAAAAATGGATTGAAATGTGAAACACCGCGCCAAAATTCTGGCAAAGCGTTAGTTGAATAAAAAGTTCCGGAAAGAAAGGTTAAAGGCGTGATTACATAGCTGGTCATCGCCGACATGTTATCGAAAGTTTCTGATATTACGCCGCATAAAACACCGAGCAAACCAAGAAACATGCAGGCGAAAAAAAGGTAGAAAAAGGCGTAGGAAAATGAATAAAAACTAAGTGGCACAAAAATTAGGATCGCTAAAAATGCTACAATACCAACGCAAATTCCGCGTAAAATTGCGCCAAGGGTAAAAGCAAAAAGTAATTCAAAAGCGCCGAGTGGCGGAATTAAATAATCAATAAAATGCCCCATTACTTTTCCCATCACAAAAGAGGAAGAAGAATTGGCAAAAGAATTTTGCATTGCTGCCATCATGATTAGTCCCGCAGCCATGAAAGTAGCAAATGGAACACCTTCGATCTCGGCAATGTGATTGCCCACCGAAAGCGAAAAAACCGCTAAAAAAAGAATTATATTTACTACCGGCGAAAATAAAGTTTGGTGATAAACTTTCAAAAAACGCCATACTTCTTTTTTCAACAGCATGAAGGCGCCAAACCAATTTATTGACATAGAATTGTTGTTAAGTTTTGATTAGAGAAAATATCTGCCAGATCAGTTATCCCGAACTTGTTTCAGAATCTATGTCCATTCAAGTTGAAGATATCGAACTTTCGATGTCATGCTGAGCTTGTCGAAGCATGATTCAATGTCGTTCGTCGAATCATGCTTCGACAAGCTCAGCATGACATCGAGTTCGGCTTCTTGAATCAGTTTTGGTATATCCGATTTTATCACAGAAAAAATAGCCAGTTAATTTCATTCTCCAATTTTTAAATTATGAGTATCTTAGAGACACTTTTATCCGATTTCAATTCACAAATTTCAAAAATTGAAAACAAGCAACAATTAGAAGAAATTCGTATTAATATTTTAGGCAAAAAAGGTTTTATTACCGAACTTTTTTTGCAGTTAAAAAACGTTGCTAATGAAGAGAAAAAAGCTTTTGGTGCGGCAATTAATCAGGTTCGCGATGAAGTTACCAAAAAAATCGATGCCGCAAAAAATGATTTTGAAAATGCCGAATTAAATGAAAAATTACAGGGCGAAAAAATTGATTTAAGCGCGCCAACTCGCAAGCAAACTCAAGGCTTGATTCACCCGATCAACAAAGTGATACAAGAAATTGAAGAAATTTTCGGCGATTTAGGATTTGATTTTGCCCAAGGCCCGGAAATTGAAGATGATTTTCATAATTTCACGGCGTTGAACATGCCAAAAGATCATCCGGCGCGCCAAATGCAGGATACTTTTTATTTAGAAAATTCCGAACTTTTACTGCGTACGCACACTTCGAATACGCAAATCAGAAAAATGTTAAACTCACAACCACCTTTGAAAGTCGCAGCTTTGGGTCGAGTTTTTCGTCGTGATTCCGATCAAACTCACACGCCGATGTTTCATCAATTTGAAGGCTTTGTGGTTGATGAAAATGTAAATATGGGTCACTTAAAATGGACTTTGGAAAATTTTTTAGAAAAGTTTTTTGAAGTGAAAAATGTTGAATTGCGCTTTAGACCAAGTTTCTTTCCTTTCACCGAGCCATCGGCGGAAGTTGATATAAATTATTCGCTAGAAAATGGCCGCATCAAAATCGGCAAAGGCGATAAATTTATGGAAATTTTGGGATGCGGAATGATTCATCCAAATGTTTTAAAAAACTGCAATATTGACTCGACAAAATATCAAGGATTTGCCTTTGGAATCGGCATCGAACGCCTTGCGATGCTGAAATATGGCATCACCGATTTGCGCATGTTTTTTGAAAATGATGTTAGGTTTTTGAAGCATTACGGTTTCTAAAACATCTGCTTCACCTTCGCCGCCATGTAATGCGATTGAAAAGTCGCCCTTTTTTCAAATCCATATTCTAAGCTAAAAATTATATCTTCTTCATGATGCGCCTCAATTTCTGCGCCGAGTTTTAAACTGCCGCGATCAACATGAGAAATTTGCGTGGCAAAACTTGTTGTTTGACCATCAAAGCTACTTACCGTAGTCGGTGCATCATTTATAAAACTATAGCCATAAGAAATTTTCAAAAGTGAATCTACTTTTTTTAACTCCGGAAATTCCGGAATTCTTGTTGTTACAAAACCTAAATTTGCACCAATCCGACTTTCTAAAAAATCTGCAGAAATATTTTTTACATTTAAATTTAAACTATCCGCGCCCTTCTCACTGTAATCTTGAATATTGGTACGAACAAAACTCATCGAAACTTCCGGCCCCAAATTAAAACCATATTTTAACTTTTGCGCAAACCCAGTTTTGGCTTTAGCGATATAAGTTTGACCATTAAATTTTGCAGTTGCATTTGCATCAACAGAAACGATTGAACGGTTAGAATTATATTGATTCCACGCAATGCCAGCAAGGCTGTCGAAAAAATATTTATTAAAATTATAACCGCTGTAAAAATTAATTTGGTAAGTATCAATTACATTATTTTTTGATGAATCGAGCGATTTTAAATTTGAGCGTCCATAGCTTAAAGCCGCTCCAATTGTGGATGAACTTGAAAGTTCGCGATCCAAACCAACTACCAATCCAATTGTATTTACTTTGTAACCTTCATCATCTTCAACCGCATTTTGAGTGTTAACATTACCAAAAGCTTGCGTCCAAATTCCACTTTTCAAATCACTATTGGCATGAATTTTTCGCAGGCGGGTTTCGGCAGTTTTTATGGAATTTGTCGCAATATTAATATTATTGGCAATCATTGCCTTGCTTGATTGTGGAGCTAGTTGATTTAGTGATTTTGTTATTTCACCACTACTTCCTAAATATTCCTGAAATGCCAATAATTTGCCCGTAGAATCAGCGCCAATTTCATTAAGATTCTGATAAATATTTTGAGAATTTTTATTGCTGGTAACAACGGATGCTGCAAGTCGATCAATGTTTAAAATCAAATTATTCGAGCTTGATTGCGTGGTGAATTTTAACAAACCATACACATTAGAATTTGTACCATTTACTGAAATATTTTCATCATTAATAGCATTTATTGATCCGCTGCTAGCGCTTACAATTGTAAGCTGCGTGCCATTTGCAATATATCCTTGGTTGGCACTTGTAGTGATTTCTAAATTGGAATTTGCATCAATATTTGCCGCACCTAAAACTGTAAAATTTCCAACACCATTTTCTTTCAGCGCAATAGATAAAATATCACCACTTAATAAAGAAAAATCACCGCTGATTATTTGATTATTAGATCCAATGTTAATCACTCCAGAACCCCTTCCGACAAGGTTTCCAAAGATTTCTAAATTATCACTCGCAGAAAAATCAAAATCACCATTAACTAAAATATTATCAGCATAAATATTGTTAGAATAAGTCAAAGAAGCGCCGGAATTTATATTCAAATTAGCCAGAGAATTTCCTGAAATTCCTATTGAATTTGTAGGCGCAAAATTAATTCCCGAAATATTTAAAGTTCCACTAGAATCAGACAGGCCTTGAATTGCTCCGCTTACTGAAGTTCTGTCGCTTAAAGTTAAAGTGGAATTTGTATCAAGAAAAATTGTGCCAACTTCAATTTCATTTTCTGAATTTAAAGTAGCGCCGGAAGTTACGGTTAAATTTGTTAAATCAGAAAACGCCGAACTTTGGTTAAAATCTGCGACAATATTTATATTTCCCAAGTCGCCTAAAACCTCACCATTTATGCTTCCGCCATAAATATTTAAAGTGCCGCCACCCAAACGAATTCCGCCGTTTAGAGTGCCAGAATTATTAATTATTGAATTAGCGCCGGAATTATAAATTGCATATTTTGTAGCAGTTATTGTGCCGGAATTGGTGATTGTTGAATTAGAGCCTTCTGTAATTATTCCGTAAATACTTGTGCTGCTTTGCGGAGTTATGGTGCCTGAATTAGTGATTTGGGTATAATTATCTTTAGCATAAATTCCATGCGAATGGCTGCTAATTGAGCCTGAATTATTTACAGTGCTAAAATTTGTTGAGCTAGCACCAGAGCTGCTTCCAGCGCTTACATAAATTCCGTAGGTTTGCGAAGTTATGATCGATCCCGAATTGCTAACTGAGTTATTATCGCCGTTTAAATATATGCCGTAAGAAGTGCTATTTGCTGTAGAGATTGCACCGGAATTATTGGCAGAATTGCTATTGCCTCCCAAATAAATTCCATAAGAAGTTGTGCCCTGGGTGCTTATGGTTCCTGCGTTTGCAACTATTGAAAAATTACTAACACTAATACCGCGCCCCGAACTTCCAGTGGTTAAAATTGTGGCGCCCAAAGAATTTGTAATCTGATTGTAATTGCCGCTAGATCTAATGCCATAAGCGCTGGAAGTGGCTCCAAAATTTCCGGTTGTGATAGTAAAAGTATTTTTAATTTTATTTAAAGATGAGCTGCTTCCAGCCAGCGAACTTATAATTCCACTACCGCTGGTCGTGATATCAGACAGAGTTGTATAATCAGTTTGACCAGAAGTTAGAGTAACAGCCTTGGCGGAATTAGTAATAAATAGCAGACAGCAAAATGCCAAAAAGCGGTGACTTTTTTTAAACATGGATTTTCTGGTTTTTATTATGAGGTGCTTGGTATTTCGGGGCGTTTTTTTTAAAAAGGTTTTAGAAAAATGCTAGCAAATTTTACATTACAGGCGATTACATCCTTAACACAGGTTAACCCAAGATAATAGATTTTGAATTATTTTTTAATTCAGATAAGAATCCCTCTCTTGTGCGATGAGTTATATTGTGGTGATATGCGGCTTGTATCTTGTCATTTCGCGGATTGACATAAATCGGCATAAATTGAGGTGTAAAACAATGCAGATGGTTTTTATCAAAAGAGATATTTATATTGTTAAATTCAATTCCAAAGCAAGCGTATATTAATCTATAGTTTGGGTTTGCTTGATATTGAATGTATAGTTTTTCAACTGCCGAAATATCATTTTTGTTCTTTTTACCTTTGATATTGTGGGTTTTAATATTTACGAAATATCTATTTTCATTTACGCGTATCTCGCAATCATGCAAACAAGTATCTGGCATATCGTATTTTACATCGCTCAATCCCAACTTGCTTGCATTGTATTTCATTTGTTGAACTATAACTTGCTCTACAATCCAAGAAATTGAACGAGTATGGGGTTTCAAACCATAGGGCAGTATTTTTTCATCGGTAATGTTGAAATTAGGTAAAATATTTAAAAGATTTAAACATATATTTTTTACTATGCTCAATTCTTCATTAATTAGGTCGATCTCAGTTTTCATAAATTTTAAGTAAATAAATCTTTTGTTTTTGAATGTTCTTTGATTCTAAGTATGATGTTATTGTAATAATCTTTGTTTAACTCAAAACCACAATATTTTCTATTGTTTGCTAAAGCAGAAATAGCGGTTGTTCCCGTTCCCATAAACGGATCACACACAATTCCATTTTTAGGACTACTCGACAAGATAATTCTATTTATTACTTCTAATGGTTTTTGCGTTGGGTGATCTTGCCTTTCTGGGTCTTGTGCATGTATTCTTGCAACGCTCCAAATATCTTTTGGATTATAACCTACTTCAAGCCATTTTTTACCGACAAAAATAGATCTTGTGCGAGCTTTTTTTGTTTCTTCATCATAAGGAATTCTAATTGGATCTAAATCAAAATAATAATTTTTTTTAGATTTCGTAAAAAAACCAATATTATCGTGAACTGATGAGAATTTTCTTACAGATCCGCCCATGCTTGGCACTCTTCTATCCCATATAATTTCGTTTACCATCACCATTTTCTTTTTGATATGAGAAAAAATTTCTGGAGAAAATTGCCATGAAAGAAAAATATAAAAAGAACCGGTATCTTTTATTTTTGGAATAAAGGCATCTATCCACTTATAAGACCACTCTAAGTATTCATCTGCATCCATTTTATCGCTGTTGTTGCCATAGTCTTTCCCTAAGCAGTACGGAGGATCTGCGAGCAGCAAATCTATGGAATTATCTGGAATTTTATCAACTCCGTTTAAACAATCTTCATTCCAGATAACATTTTCAAATTTCATATTTTTATTTATTAATTGACTAACAAAACTCTGGCTGCTCGGTTTCAATTTTTAGCTTCTTGCCGAAATAATCATCAATCTCAATTTTATAAGCATGTAAGCAAAGTCGTTTGCAAATATCTTTGCGCAAAACTTCTTTGCCGCCATATTTCACGTCGTTAATAATTGCATGACCAATTTCTTTGCAATGAACCCGCAACTGATGCGTGCGGCCAGTTAATGGCTTTAATTCAAGCAATGAATGATCGAAAAAACTACGCAATAATTTATAATCGGTAATTGCTTCTTTTCCTTCGGCAAAATCAGGCTGAACTTTTTCATTTTTGCCTAAAAGTTTTTTGCGCAGCGGAATATTAATTGTACCTTCCGGTTTTTTAACAATGCCGCGAACCAGCGCCAGATAAGTTTTTTTGATAGTTTTATTTTTAAAACCATCAGTCAAAAATTCTGCAGCTTTAGCGTTTTTTGCAATTAACAAAATACCGCTGGTATCTTTATCCAAACGATGAACCAGTTGCAATTCGGTGTCGTTTAAAAAATCATCAACCGAAATTTCAATTCCGCTGCCGCCTTGAGTAGCAAGACCTGATGGCTTGTTAATGGCAATTAAATTTTCGTCTTGAAAAATTATCCAAGAAGAAAATTTTTTTAATTTTTCTGCGGAAACTTTAGGTTTTTTGTTTTCGGTGGCGTATCTTTTGTTTAATTCGGTGAAAACTTCAATTTGGTCTGCTTCGTGAGTTTTGTAAGCTGCGTCAACTCTCGCGCCATTTACTTTTATTTTTTTTTCGCGAATTACTTTTTGCGCCAACCCAAAAGAAATATCAAATTTTTTGCAAAGATATTTATCGAGACGAAGTCCGGCGAGATCTTTTGTTACTTGGAATAAAGACACTTTAAGAAATGATTAATTTTGTTGAATAAAAGCCAAAAAATAAGGCCATGATTGAAATTGCAACTGATGCAAATGCATAAAGCAAGGCTTGAGAATATTGTCCGGCGCTGGCGAGACGGAAAAAATCTAAAGAAAAAGCAGAGAAAGTTGTGAATCCTCCGAGGAAGCCAGCAAATAAAAATACTTTTAATCGCGGGTCAAAATTATCGAAATTTTTAATGACGAAATAATAGAGAATGCCTGCTATCATTGAACCTAAAACGTTAACGAAAAAAGTTCCCCAGGGGAATTTTGCAACTAAAGAATTATTGGTTTTAACTAAAGAAATTATTGCTTCCGAGGAAAGATAGCGGGCGATCGATCCAAGTGCGCCGCCGATTGCGATTAGGAGAAGGTTCATAATTATGGAATTGTGGTTAGTATGGATAGATCCTGAAATAAATTCAGGATGACGATGCAAGAGAAATGAGTCCAATAAAAACTCCGTCATCCTGAATTTATTTCAGGATCTATCCATACTCAAAAAAATTACGCTAATTTTTTTAACTTCTCAGCTAAATCAGTTTTTTCCCAAGAGAAGCCACCATCTGCATCAGGTATTCTCCCGAAATGTCCGTAGGTCGCAGTGCGTTTATAAATTGGGCGGTTTAAAGCCAAATGATTTCTGATGCCGCGCGGGCTCAAATCAACTAATTCATTAATAATTTTCACTAAATCTTCACCAACAACACCGGTTTTATGATTATTGACATAAAGTGATAAAGGTTTGGAAACGCCGATTGCGTAAGCAATTTGAATGGTGCAACGCTCGGCCAAACCTGCGGCGACAACATTTTTCGCCAAATAGCGCGCCATGTAAGCTGCGGAGCGATCAACTTTAGTCGGGTCTTTTCCAGAAAATGCTCCGCCACCATGTGGAGCAGCGCCGCCGTAAGTATCGACGATGATTTTTCTTCCGGTTAAACCAGTGTCGCCATCCGGACCGCCAATTACAAATTTTCCTGTTGGATTAACCAAAAATTTTTCTTCAGCGCACATCCAACCTCTAGGAAAAGATTTTTCGACGTAAGGTCGGATTAATTCACGCACTTGCTGTTGCGTAACGCCTTCTTTGTGCTGGATTGAAACCAACACTGTTTCAGCACGAATTGGCAGACCATTTTCATACCACAAAGTTACTTGGCTTTTGGCATCTGAACCTAAACCTTTAAGCTCCCCAGATCTAACTGCATCCATAATATTGTGTAAAATGCGGTGAGCATAATAAATTGCGGCCGGCATTAAAACTTCAGTTTCGCGGCAGGCATATCCAAACATAATTCCTTGATCTCCAGCCCCTTCATCTTTAGAGCCAGAAGCATCAACACCAATTGCAATATCAGGAGATTGTCCGTGAATTAAATTGGTGATTTCTAGTTTATCGTAATGAAAACCATCTTGCTCGTAACCGATTTCTTTCACGGTGCTGCGAATAATATTTTCAACATCTTTTTTTGAAATTTCCGGAGCACGAATTTCGCCACCAATTATGACACGATTGGTTGTAGCAAATGTTTCAATGGCTAAACGGGAATAAGGATCTTTGGCTAAATAAGCATCAACAAGAGCATCTGAAATTTGATCGCAGATTTTGTCAGGATGGCCTTCCGAAACTGATTCTGAAGTAAATAAAAAGTTTTTTGGCATTGCTTGTGAGAACTTTAGATATTTCGGAAGGCTTTCCTAAAAAGATAAATAATTTTTTTGAAGATCTTAGACAGGTTCTTAACTAAAAGGCCTTCATGTAACCAATACGAACCGTTGTCAATTGGGCATTTAATAAACCCATTCTTCCAGCGTATTTTTGGAAACTGAAACGAATTGCATCGTCCGACATTGGACATGGTTTAAATTGCAAACCAAGACCATAAACCATTTTGGTTTCGTGAGCTTTACGATTTGCGCCAGCTCCGACTGCTGTTGCGTAGTGCAATCTGGAATTAATATCTGACACTCCAAGTTCTGCGAAAGCTTCAAAAGATTCGCTCAATGGCACATAACCAAGAGCAGTTAAATTAAATTGACTCATTTTAAAACGCGCTTCTTGTGACAAAGCTCCGATATTTTGCAAAGTATCATTTTTCAACTCGGTTTTAGCCCAGTTTAAATTGAAACCTAAATTTTTATGAACGCGAAGACTGCCGCCAATTGCGATATTGTCGAAGTGTCTAAGTTGTTGATCAAAATTATTAGTTTTAAATTCAGAATTAATACCGCCATTCGTGATAACAGGCGCGCTATATTCAATAGTTGCGAAAGGTTTTAGATAAAAATTATCCGCAACTTTTGCCAAAGCCGGAGATGAAAAAAGCGATAAAATCGTGGCGCAATAACTAACATGTTTTGTTAATTTTTTCATATGAAAATTATTGGTTGTTGAGAGATTTTTAAAACTTCTGAATGATATTTTTTTCAAATTAAATTTTGGAAATAACATAATCAACCCTTCTTTCCACTTCCGATTTTCCTAAAATTTCAATAACGTCGAAAATCCCGCCAGCTGAAGCTTGAGAGAAAGTTAAAATGATGCGCAAAAGCGGACCAAAATCTTTTATTTTTAAATTTTTCTGCGTCGCAAATTCATTTAAAGAATTTTTAATTCCGTCGTGACTCCAATCATTTAAATTAGCAAAAACTTTTTTCAGATCGGAAATTAATAATTTTTTTTCTGCGATTATTTTTTTACTTTCCTCATCAAATTCAGCGCGAAAATTATCAAAATAAATTTCTAAATTCGCTGCCAATTCATTTAGAGCAGCAGCTCTTTCTTTGACAAATTTTAAGGCGCGCGCGATTCTAAATTCTTCTGAAGTTGATGGTTTTTTGCTAAAAAATTCTGCAACTAATTTTAACAATTCTACTTCATTTTTTTCTTTGATATAATGTTTATTAACTGATTTGAGCTTAGCAAAATCAAAGCGCGAGGGCGATTTTCCAACATGATTTAGATCAAACCATTCAACAGCTTGCGCATCAGAAATAATTTCAGAATCGCCATGCGACCAGCCCAAACGCAGCAAATAATTACGCATCGCTTCTGGCAAATATCCCATTTCTTTATATTCAATCACCGAAGTTGCGCCGTGGCGTTTGGAAAGTTTTGTACCGTCAGGTCCGTGAATTAGAGGAATATGAGCAAATTCAGGAACTCTCCAATCCATCGCTTCATAAATAACTTTCTGACGGAAAGCGTTGGTTAAATGATCGTCACCGCGAATAATGTGGGAAACATTCATGTCATGATCATCAACTACAACCGCTAACATGTAAGTTGGAGTTCCATCACCGCGAAGCATAACCAAATCATCAAGCTCCGAATTTTTAACGCGAATTTCACCTTGCACCAAATCACGGATTACCATTTCGCCCTCGAGTGGCGCTTTGATGCGGATTGCCGGTTTTACATTTGAAGAAAGAGATTGTGATTTATCGCGCCATTCACTTTTAAAACGAAAAACTTCTTTTTTAGCTTCAGCCTTTTCACGCAATTCCGCCAACTCTTCCGCTGAAGTGTAACATAAATAAGCCTGACCTTTTTCAAGCAGCTTTTCTGCAACTTCTTTATGACGCGCCAAATTTTTGGACTGTAAAATAAAATCGCCATCATGTTTTAATTCTAACCAATCCAAACCTTGCAAAATTGCATCGATGGCTTCTTTAGTTGATCTTTTTTCATCGGTATCTTCAACTCGAAGTAAAAATTTTCCGCCCATATTTTTGGCAAAAAGGTAATTGAACAGCGCGGTTCTAGCTCCTCCAATGTGTAAATATCCGGTTGGAGATGGCGCAAAACGAGTAACTATAGACATAAGATTAAATTATTGAGTTTGCTTTCTTGACAATGAAACAAGCCAAAACATGATTTGGAAATGATTTAAAAATCAATCTTACTTTAAGACAATTCAAAAAGACTGAAAAAATAAAAGGATGGCAGCATCATCAACTAATGTCGAGATTGGCGCTCGACTCATAGAAAAGAAGGTTATCTCAGAAGATCAACTAACAATCGCCCTAAAAGAACAAGCGCGCCTGAAAGGTGCAAAGACCGTTGGTGCGATTTTGGTTGCAATGGGATTTATTTCCGAGGGTGCACTTGGGGAAATTTTAAATGAATCAACTGGTATCAAAAAATTTGATATTAAGTCTTCAATCATTGATGCAAAATTAGTAAAAAAAGTTCCTAAAGAATTTGCCGTTCACAATAAATTAATTCCGGTTTCATACACTCACGATTCAATAACTCTAGGCATGTCCGACGTTTTTGACATTGTGGCGATTGACCAAGTGCGTCGTTATTTCCCGCCAAATTTTCGCATTAATCCAGTTTATGTTGCTGAAGTAGATATCTTACAAGCGATAGATCAATATTACGATTATGAGATGTCGATCGAGGGTATTTTAAGAGAGATCGAAGGCAGCGCTGGTAAAAATATTAATGACGAAACGCAACTTCGCGGTGATTATAAATCGCCAATGGTTCGTTTAGTAGATGCAATTTTAACCGATGCGGTGCACCGTGGCTCATCAGATTTACACTTTGAGCCAGAAAATCTTTTTCTTAGAATTCGTTACAGAATTGACGGAAAAATGGCGCAAGTGCGCTCTATTCACAAAGATTATTGGTCGGCAATTGCGGTTCGTATTAAAATCATGTCGGGCATGAATATTGCAGAAAGTCGCAAAGCGCAAGATGGTCGTATTAATTCAGAAATTCTAGGAAGAAAAATTGACTTTCGTGTTTCAACTCAACCAACAATTTACAGCGAAAATATCGTGATGCGTATTTTGGATGAAAAATCATCCATTTTGTCGCTCGATAAACTTGGTTTTTCAGAACATAGTATCAATTTGTTAAAGAAGGTGGTGCAACGTCCGGAGGGTGTAATTATTCTTACTGGTCCTACGGGTTCTGGTAAAACTACTACTCTTTACACAATTCTAAGCTACATCAACTCGATCGATAAAAACATCATGACTCTCGAAGATCCGGTGGAATATCACATTCCATTAATTCGTCAGTCAAATATCAGAACCGACCTTGGCATGGATTTTGCATCAGGGATTAAAGCTTTGCTACGTCAAGATCCCGACGTAATTCTAGTCGGCGAAATTCGTGATAAAGATACAGCGATTGCTGCAATTCAAGCTGCGATGACGGGTCACCAAGTATATAGTTCGCTTCACACAAACGACGCTTTGGCAGCGATTCCGCGTTTGATGAATATTGGCGTGCCAAATTATTTAATGGCCGGATCATTGATTTGTATAGTTGGACAACGTCTTGCTAGAAAATTATGTCCACATTGTAAGAAAGAGCAGCCACTCGATGCTTTTGAAAAAAGACTTTTAGGCCCAAAACATAGTAATATTACCAAGCTTTTCAAAGCTGTGGGCTGTGAAAAATGCCGCAGCGGTTATAAAGGTCGCGTAGTAGTTTGCGAGCTTCTGCCTTTTGACCGCGAACTTGACGAACTAGTTGTAAACGAAGCCAGTCGTAAAGAACTGTTAGCCCATGCTTTAAAAGAAGGCTTTGTACCAATGGTTGAAGATGGTATTGAAAAAGTACTTGCCGGAATTACTGATTTAAAAGAATTGATGAGGGTGGTTGATATGACTGATAGGATGAACTAAATATATGTAATCTCTTAGTTCGCCCTTCTTTAAAAAAATCTAAAAATCCAAAAATGACCAGACTTTCAAAATCTAACAAACCTCTCGAAGAAAAATTTTCTGACTTCTCAAAAACATTCATCGGCAAGCCTTATGTTGCAAGAACTGATGACATTATCGTTACAGTTTGGCCGGAATTTGTCGACAGCAAATCCAGCATAATCGGCGATCTTTATATTTGGGCTTATCATGTACGCCTCGACAATAAAAAAACCGAATCAGTTAAATTAACTAGCCGCTATTGGCGCATTATTGATGAACAAGGTGTCGTGCAAGAAGTTAATGGCGAAGGCGTTGTCGGCGAACAACCTACAATCGCGGCGGGCGCTTCTTATCAATATTCCAGCGGTGTACATTTGCGCTGTCCTTCTGGAATCATGACTGGAACTTATCAGATGCAAAAAAATAACCTTGAGAGTTTTGAAGTTAAAATTCCGACTTTTTCCTTGGATGTTCCGAGCATAAAAAGCGTAATCAATTAATTTTGTGACCCTGATTCTAGCCTTTGATACCAGCGCTTCCGGCTTTTCTGTCGCTTTACTCGCGGATAAAAAAATCCTGTCCAAAACTGTAATTTCTGAAAGCGGAAAACAATCAGAGCTATTAATTCCAGAAATCGAAAAAATTCTGCTTCAAAATAAAATCTGGTATCAGAATTTAGGTTTAATTGCCACCACCAACGGCCCCGGCAGTTTCACCGGCACCAGAATTGGTCTTTCTGCCGCTCGCACTTTAAAACTTTCAACCAACCTACCTTTAATTTTAGTAAATTCCTGCGAGGCAATTGCCTATAAATATCGCGAGAAAAGTGAGAAAGTTTTTGTTTTACTTGATGCCAAAGCTGGTGATTTTTTTTATGCGGAATATGGAAAACAGCCAGATCTAGCAAGGCTTGAAGATCTACACCAAATATTTCCCAAAGAAAAATTTTTCCTTTGCGGTTCAGGCAAAAAAATCGCCGCTGAAATTTTAGAAAAAGAAAATTACGATTTTGAAATGTCGCAGGAAGAAGATGAAATCGAAGCTGATTTAATCGCGCTTTTGGCGTTAGAAAAATTTACAAAAAACAATAAAGATTCAGAAAATTTAGAACCAATTTATCTTAGAGCGCCAAGAATTACCGAAAGGAAAAAATAAAAAAAGTGGAGGCCGGGGTCGGAATCGAACCGACGGATAAAAGCTTTGCAGGCTCTTGCATTACCACTTTGCTACCCAGCCATTTTGAAATGGAGATTTTTTCTAAAACGAAGAAAATACAATCTAAGAAGCAATTCCAAGATTACAAGTTCTTCACTTATAAAAAGTTCAAAAGTAAAAATGCTGCATCAATTTATAAAAAATAAAAAATTTTAAATGGCTCACAATTTATACTCACAGTCTTTCAAAAATATTTCTTCTGCGAAAGATTTAAAAAAATTTGAAACCGCCTGCAAAAAATCAACCGAGGTTTTACGCAGTGAAATCAAGGCTTCGAAGCTGGCTTCAATTGATGTTATTTTTGATAAAAACGACTTAAAACAATTTACAAAATTCTCTAAACAAATCTCTGCTTACAAAAAAATTCTGGTTTTGGGTGTTGGCGGCTCAAGCTTGGGCGGCAAAACTTTGAGTGCGCTGAAATTTCAAAATAAACTGGAATTTCTCGAATCAATTGATTCAACCACCGTTAAAAATTGTCTGACTAAAATTGATTTAAGAAATACATTTTTTTTGGTTATCAGCAAATCTGGCGAAACTATTGAAACCATCTGTCAAACCTTGATAATATTGGATGAAATCAAGAAGGCAAAAATACAAAACTTCGCTTCGCAATTTTTATTTATCACCGAATCCGAAACCAATTCTTTAGCTAAAATCGCCAAAAAAATCGGCGCTGAAATTACTTTCCATTCCAACAAAATCGGCGGCAGATATTCCTGCTTTTCCATCGTCGGTCTTTTGCCGGCTCTTCTTGCTGGGCTTGATGCTAAAAAAATCAGAAATGGCGCTAAAAAAGTTTTGGAAGATTTTTTAAAAACCAATGAAATCAGCAATTCCTGTGCAATTCAATTGGACCTTTACGAGCAAGGCTTCTCCAACAATGTTATCATGCCTTACATTGATAATTTAAAAAATTTTACTGATTGGTATCGCCAACTTTGGGCTGAATCTTTAGGCAAAAATAATTTTGGTTCAGTTCCGATCAATTCGATGGGAACCATTGACCAGCATAGTCAATTACAACTTTATCTTGAAGGACCGAAAGATAAATTTTTCACTTTCTTAACAGAAAAAAACTCTCCTTATAATTTTAAAATCAAGGATTTGCCTGGTTGCAAAACCTTATTTGGCGGCAAGAAATTAGGTGACATCGTCAAAGTTGAGCAAGAAACTACAATTGAAGTTTTAAACCGTAAAAAATTGCCGATTCGGATTTTTGAAATTGAAAATCTCGATGAAGAAGTTTTAGGCGGATTGATGATGCAAATGTTTTTAGAAACAATTTTGATTGCTTATGTGAAGGAAATTAATCCATTTGACCAGCCGGCGGTGGAGTTGCGTAAGGAATTAGCGAAGAAGATTTTGGATAAATAGAATTTAAATCATCGAACAAATGAAAAATATCAAAAAAGAACCTCTATTATTTCTTTTATTAGGCTCAATTTCTGCTCTAACTTTTGCCTACATCTCACAATATGTCTTCGATTATCAGCCTTGCATTTTATGCCTTTACCAACGCAAACCTTTTTTTGCTGTAATCGCGCTTAGCCTTATCGCGCTTACCTTCCTAAAAAGCAAAAAGGCAAAAAAAATCTCGTTTTTCTGCTGCGTTATTTTTCTATTAATTAATTGCTGCATCGCTTTCTACCATGTCGGAGTCGAGAAAAAAATATTTCGCGGTCCTAGCACTTGCTCATCAGAAAATTTAAATGAAATCAACAATCTACAAGATCTTGAAAAAGCTTTGATGAAAACCAAAGCCATCAGATGCGATCAACCAAGTTTTGTATTTCTTGGACTTTCAATGGCAGCTTGGAATTTTAGTTACTGTTTGGCGTTGATTCTATTAAGTTTAACTTTCTTTCGATCACCTCTTTTGGCTTCGCCAAAGTTGTACAATAACGCTTCGAACAATCGGTCAGCAAAGCATTAACCGTTGTTTCAAAAAGCTGGAAAATGTCTTGGCTATTAGCTCCAGCGCCAATCGTGAAAGGTAGCCAAACCACTCTTATTTTAGTTTTATCTCTCATCCAAAGCAGCGTTTTCTTATCTTCGTAACCTCCAAAAATTATTGCCTCAACCGGATTAGTTCTAAGATTTTGTATTACTTGATTTAACATTACCTGATCTGCTTTAGCGCCAGTTGTAGGATCGCGCAGCGTGATTATTTGTAGCCCCAGCCATTCTGCTAAAGTTGACCAAGAATTATCATTAGCAATAAACTTCAAGCCTTTAAGTGGTTCGGCCTTGAGTTCCCATCTTAAAATTGCCTTATTCCACTTTGTTATAAAACTGTCATAATTGGCTTGGTAAGCTATTGAATTAAGCGGATCGATAATCTTGATGCGCCGTGTAAATTCAGCAGCAATCTTGGCAATATAATGTGGATTTAAATGAACACGCTCGCCCTTCCATAAATAACCAAGCTGATTGGGGCGATCAACTATCATGCCTTGTGGGATCTGTTTTTTACCGACATATTCCGACGCATAAAGCATAGTGATTTCACCAGGTAAAAATTTAAAATTGGCACTACTGTTTATCAAATAATTAATCCATTTCGATTCCAGATCATTGCCACTGCAAAACATCATATCAGCACCGCGCGCAATTGAAACCAGAGGTGTTTTAACTATTACATTACGCGGATTTTGACTGGAATTTGTTGCAGTTATTATATCAGCTTTGGTCTTTACAATTTGCTTGGCAACACCCGCCCATTCTGGCTCGCAGGCCAGAATTGTAACTCTTGCTTCGGCATTAGCTCCAACCAAAATAAAGCCCAAAATTAAAAGAATTTTTTTCATCTATTGTACCGAAAAATTAACTCGAATTTCTTGCGTAGAATCAATTGAACTAGAAGAAAATTTCCAATTCTTCAAGCTCTTTAAAAGAAGATGATTGAGCCTTGGATTGGCACAAGGCTTGATTAAATCAACCTTTGAAACTGTACCATCACTTGCAATATAAAATCGCGCCACCGCGCTGCTTTCAAAAGCTTCTTGCCGCAAATCATCGGGAATTTGCGGCAAGGGATTGTAAATTGGTTCAACTTTTTGCGAAGCTGCGTCAGTCGAATCTTGCGCAGATTTTTCATGAAAATGCAGAAAAGTTTCTTTCTGATTTTTTTGCGGCTTTAAATCGTAATGTTTACTTGATTTTTTTTCCTGCGCCGCCGGATTAGAATTAATAATATTTATAACCGAAACCGGCGGAATTTCAGTTTCTTTAGCAAGCGAAAAAAACAGCGCCGCAAAAAGCAGCCCATGAATCGCCAATGCCAAAGAAAAACTGAAAAAATTATTTCGCATTATCAAAATGATTTGGAGGCAATGAAATAAAGCGTGCGGCGTTGAGCAAATTGCGATGCTGAAATACCAATTCCTGAACCGTTAGAATATTGATAAACTTCATCAAGCAAGTTGAGCATCGATAAACGCATATTTATTTTTCCAGCAACAGGAATTGTAAAATCACGCGCCACGCTGGCATTAATAGTCCAGTAAGATGGCATAGTATTTTTATTATTGTCGCCAGTTCGTAGACCAGATCCAAATAAAGCATCGGCACTTAGTTTAGTTCCCTGTAAAACATAAGAAGAGCCAATTGAAGCAGTGTAATTCTGCACATGATCCAGAGTAACATAATTATTAGCAATATAACTCAACTCTTCTGAATCGTGAATATATTGACCGGAAACAATATTTTTTCCGTAAGCTCTTTGGGTTGCTAAATTTAAATAGGCTCCAAAATCATTTTCTTGATAATCTGCCTTAAACTCCAAACCATAAGCCTTGCCACGCTGATAATTAAACGGAGCGTAGATTAAAGAATTACCAAATTGATGTTCATCAAGCAGATTCTTAATCTGCTTGTAATAGCCGTCCAAAGCCAGAGTCAGATTTTTAGTTGCTTTATGCGAAATTCCTAAATCGAAATAATGAGTACGCTCAGCTTTAACTTTACTGTTATTTTCACTTTCTGAAGCATTGCTGGTATCGGCAAATTTGCTACGCGTAGTTTCAGAAATTGCTGAAGTCGGCGGCGGAGTAAAATAGCGCGAATATCCGGCATGAATTTTAGTCGCTTTACTTAAATCATAAACAGCGCCAAATCTTGGACTTAACTGCCATTCATTAACATAAGAACGCGACATATCAAAACGACCGCCATAATTAATGGTTAATTTATCTGCTGCCTTCCATTCATTTTGCAAATAAGCTGAATAAAGCTGCGAGTTTTTTATACTTTTTTCATCAATACGACGCGCATCAGTTGAAATCGGATCTCCCGCCGCATCTAGGTCAAATACCCAATTTTCGCTATAGCTTTTAACTTCGTCATTACTGGCATAAAAACCGGTGCGCAAAGTATTTTTATTATTCAACTCGTAGCTAAAATCACTTTGGATACCATTGGCGAAACTGCTGCGATCAAGACTTGAAGCAATGCCGTTAAAAATCAAATCGCCGTCATGATCGGGATTAAACTGTAAGTCGCTATATCGAGTAAAAAGGGAAATCTGATAGTCAACATCAGAATCCGAAACACCTTGAAGCGAGGCAACAGCAAAGCGGCTGGCTTCTTTTTGTCTCTGGTTTAAATAATTAGAATCAGAAGTGGCATTAGTTAAGCTGTAAGCGGCTTCCTGATTTGGATTATTAGGGATTTCAAAACGATTTGTTGCATTTGAAACAATAAAACTCAGACGCTTTGAAGCATCAATAATGTAAGAAAAATATCCAAAAACATTATCTTGCGAAGTATCGTTGTGATTAGAATTTCGCGCTGCAGTTGTCGATTCAATGCCACGCGAATTTTGCATGTAAGTTGCGTTTACATAATAATCTAAATTACCTTTGGCACCACCAACTTGCTGGTTCAAACGCAACATATCATTACCGCCAACAGTAACTTCAGAACGACCACCCTTTAAAGATGCGCCGCTTTTAGTTTTAATATCAACAACACCTGCGGTTCTCAAACCATATTGCGCTGGCATTGCGCCGGTTAGAAAATCGACCGATTTGGCGAAATGCGTGTCAAGACTTTGACCAAAACCATTTACACCTTCGGGTAACATCACGCCATTAATGCGATATTGTAGGTTAGAGTGATCGCCCCGAACATGAACCTGATTTTGTGAATTAGCCACCACGCTTGGCGCACGCAACAAAAGCTGATTAAGCGGAGTTGCTTCACCTTGCGGCAAATTCTCAATATCTTTTTGGTCAAAAGAAAATGAGCTACTACCAGTTTTTGGCGATAAATTATTGCGGGAATTATCGAGTTTTTTTGCGGTGATTTCGTAGTTCCAAACTTCGTTAGAAGCAAATGCTGTAGTGGTTAAGAAGCCAAAAAACAGCGCAAGAGTAAATGATTTTTTCATGAGTTATTTCTTTAAATTTAAATAAGAAATCTCGCGAGCAAAAAGTCGCAAAGATTTATTTTGATTTTATTTAAGAAATAACTGGCGGAGCGCGTGGGGCTTTGGAAGATAAAAGATAAGAAAGTTTTACACGGTTAAATTTGCGTAAAGCAAAAACCATGAAAAAAAACGCCGCATAAAATGCTAAATTTGGCGTTAATGAAATTTGGTTTTGAAAAGCGGAAAAACTGCACAAATAGCAATCATGCGTTTTATGAGAAGTTTTTTCCTGCGAAACCACATCACTTTGATGCGAAAAACTATGCGCAAGCGAAGTGCTTCCGCCAACTACAAAAATAGATAGGAAGAAAAAAGCGCAGAGTTTTATAAATTTGGATTGGATTTTTAACTTAAACATCAAAGCTGATTAAAATTATCCTTTTGCCAAAATCAATATAAATTATGCCTGCTCAAATTTTCACCCTTTTAGAAAAAGTCGGACATTTTACTTTGTCAAATTTAGCCAAGCTCGGCGAGATTGTTTTATTCATGCTAAACGCGGTTCGCCATTGTTTTACGCCGCCATTTTATCCGCGATTAATTTTGCGCCAGTTTTTGCAAATCGGTTATTTTTCTTTGCCGGTTGTTGGTTTGACTGCAATTTTTTCCGGCGCAGTTTTGGCGCTACAAAGCTATTCTGGATTTTCACGCTTTAACGCCGAAAGCACAATTGCAACAGTTGTGGTTCTTTCAATCACCAGAGAACTTGGGCCAGTATTAGCCGGACTAATGGTCGCCGGAAGAGTCGGCGCTTCAATGGCCGCCGAAATTGGCACTATGAAAGTTACCGAACAAATCGATGCGCTGCGTACGCTTTCGACCAATCCTTTCAAATATTTAGTCGCCCCGCGCGTGATCGCCGGAGTTTTAATGCTGCCCTTTCTAGTTTTAATTGCCGACATTATTGGTGTGATGGGCGGCTATTTGGTTAGCGTTCATTCTTTAGGATTTTCACCCGGGCCTTACATCAGCAACACTTTAAAATTTTTAGAAACAATCGATGTAGTTTCGGGCTTGGTAAAAGCAGCATTTTTCGGATTTGTAATTTCAGTAATGGGCTGCTATTTCGGCTATAATTCCAAAGGCGGCGCTGAAGGAGTTGGCATTGCTACAACCAATGCTGTTGTGGCGGCATCAATCGTGATTTTGCTTTTAAATTACATAATCACCGGCGTGTTTTTTGGCTGATATTTGGCTGATATAATTGATAATAGATCCTGAAACAAGTTCAGGATGACACTGAGGTAAGATCTACCAAATCTGTCATCCTGAACTTGTTTCAGGATCTATCCCGATTTCATCACAAGAAAAATCTAATAAATAATCATAATGAATTATCACCACATCTACCACGCTGGCAATTTTGCTGATGTTTTTAAGCATGTAATTCTCACGCTTTGTTTAGAAAAAATGCATGAAAAACCTGCATCTTTTTTTGCGCTCGATACTCATGCCGGCATTGGAAAATACGATCTTTTTGATGAAAAATCTTTGAAAACTTTTGAAGCTGACGAAGGTATAAAAAAACTTTTAGCCCAGAAAAATTTTGCCGATTTTTTGCCGACACGTTATTTACATATTTTAGCAAAAATTAATCGCTGCGAAATTTCAGAATTACCAGAAAAACTCAAGATTTACGCAGGTTCACCAGTTTTAATTAAAGATTATTTGCGTCGCGATGATAGCGCGATTTTTAATGAATTAAACCGCGAAGATTTTTACCAATTGCGCAAAAGTTTTGCTGGAAGCGATCGCTTTTCTTTATTTAATCTTGATGGTTTTTCGCTGTTAAAATCAAAACTTCCACCACTTGAAAAACGTGGCCTTATAGTTATTGATCCTGCTTTTGAAAAAGACCAAAATAAGATTTCCGATGATTACCAAAAAATTGTTGAAAACTTGGAAGAATCTTACAAACGCTTTGCTCACGGCACTTATTTAGTTTGGTATCCGATCATAAAAACTGATGGTGAAATTTTAGCGAAATTTCATAAAGCGATGGGAAATTTAAAATTTGAGAAAATTTTGCACGCCACTTTTGATATTGGACAAAAAGAAGATGAAACCAAAATGCACGCCTGCGGAATGTTTATTTTCAACGCTCCGTGGCAATTGGATGAAAAGTTGAATTTTTGTTTACCGCAGATTTTAAAAATTCTGAAAAAAAGTGAAGCAGCGAATTTTGAAGTGAACTGGATTAAAAATTCTTAAAAAACATGACAAAAACCAACAACGAACCAATCGAAAAGCAACTTTGGCAAACTGCTGATAAGCTGCGGAAAAACATTGATGCGGCGGAATATAAACACATTGTTTTGGGGTTGATGTTTTTAAAATATATCTCTGATTCTTTCGAAGAGCTTTACAAAAAACTAAAATCAGGTGATGGCGATTATTCTGGCGCCGACCCTGAAGACAAAGACGAATACAAAGCCGAAAATGTTTTCTTCGTTCCCGCCAAAGCGCGTTGGAATTTTTTGAAAAGCCAAGCCAAACAACCAGAAATTGGCAAAGATGTTGACTCGGCGATGGACGAAATCGAAAAAGAAAACCCGCAACTAAAAGGAGTTCTACCAAAAGTTTACGCTCGCGGCAACCTTGATCCAGCAAGCCTTGGCGGACTTATCGATTCAATTTCAAACATTGCTTTAGGTGATGCCAAAGCCAGAAGCGCCGATATTTTAGGCCATGTTTTCGAATATTTTTTAGGCGAATTTGCTTTAGCTGAAGGCAAAAAAGGTGGACAATTCTACACGCCGCGCTGCGTTGTGGCGCTTCTTGTTGAAATGCTTGAGCCTTACCAAGGCCGAGTTTTTGACCCTTGCTGCGGTTCGGGCGGAATGTTTGTGCAATCCGAAAAATTCGTTAAAGAGCATCAAGGTCGCATCAACGACATTTCAATTTATGGCCAAGAAAGCAACCAAACCACTTGGCGCTTGGCGAAAATGAATTTGGCAATTCGCGGCATCGATTCTAGCCAAGTTAAATGGAACAACGAAGGCAGTTTCTTAAACGACGCCCACAAAGATTTAAAAGCCGATTTCATCATTGCCAATCCGCCGTTCAACATTTCCGATTGGAGCGGCGAATTGTTGCGCGGCGATGGTCGCTGGAAATATGGCGAACCACCTGCGGGAAACGCCAACTACGCTTGGATTCAACATTTTCTTTATCACCTAAGCCCGTCAGGCAAGGCAGGATTTGTTTTGGCAAAAGGCGCGCTTACTTCCAAAACATCGGGCGAAGGCGACATCAGAAAAAACCTAATCGACGCCGATTTGGTTGACTGCGTTGTAAACCTTCCCGCCAAACTTTTTTTAAACACCCAAATTCCCGCCAGCCTTTGGTTTTTAAAGCGCGGCAAAACCAAGCGTAAAGGCGAAATCCTGTTTATCGACGCTCGTAATTTAGGCTATTTAATCAATCGCCGCACTAAAGATTTAAACGGCGAAGACATCGCCAAAATTTCATCCACTTACCACAAATGGCTTAAAGAAAATGAAACTTACCAAGACATCAAAGGCTTCTGCAAATCGGTAAATATCGAAGAAGTCGCCAGCAAAGACTACGTTCTAACTCCGGGAAGATATGTTGGCTTAGAAGAAGCCGAAGACGATTTCGACTTCGCCGAAAAATTCACTTCTTTGCGTGGCGAGCTGAAACAACAAATGGCCAAAGAGGCAGAACTAAACGAAAGAATTTTAACCAATCTTTCAAAAATCAACATCAGCACCAACCAATAAAACCAATGAAAAACAAAAAAATCACAAAACAAACCTTAGTTTATCAAGCCAAAGACGGCGCAATTGAGCTTAAGCTGGACAAGAAAGACGAAACCATTCTCGCTAATTTAAACCAAATTGCCGAGTTGTTTGGGGTTCAAAAAGCTGCGATTTCCAAGCATCTGAGTAACATCTTTAAAGAAGGTGAGCTTGAAAATGATTCAGTTGTTTCCATTTTGGAAACAACTGCCAGTGACGGCAAAAACTATAAAGTAAGTTATTACAACCTTGATGCCATCATTTCAGTTGGCTATCGCGTCAACTCAAAGCAAGCCACCAACTTTAGAATTTGGGCAACAAAAACTCTGAAAAAATATTTAACCAACGGCGTTGCCATCAACAAAAAACTTATTTCGCAAAATCACCAAAAATTTCTCAAAGCAATTGAAGATATAAAAACCCTTAGCCAAGACTCTAAAAACCTAAAAGCAGGTGACATTTTAGATTTAATAAAATCATTTTCTTACACTTGGTTTTCGCTTGATAGTTTTGATAAAGGCGAGTTTCCAAAGCAAGGTACCAAAAAATCAATCGCCGTAGATGCCAAAGAATTAGAACAAGACATCGCCAAACTTAAGGCCGAGCTAATGGTCAAAAAAGAAGCTACTGCAATTTTTGCCACCGAAAAAAACCAAGGAACTTTAGAAGGAATTCTGGGCAATGTTTTTCAAAGCGCCTTTGGTGAAGATGTTTATCCAAGTTTAGAAGAAAAAGCAGCTCACTTACTTTACTTCATCGTCAAAAATCACCCTTTCAACGACGGCAACAAAAGATCCGGAGCTTTTGCCTTCATCTGGTTTTTAAGAAAATCCGGCCTGCAATTTCTAGACAGAATAAGCCCCGAAACCTTGGCCAGCTTAACAATTTTAATCGCCGAATCAAACCCCAAAGAAAAAGATAAAATGGTTGGTTTGGTTGTGATGCTTTTAAAAAGAGAAGAAAAATCCACTAAACCAAACACCAAAAAACATGACTAAAAACAAAGAAAACCAAATCATCATTTACAAAAGCGCTGACGGCAAAAATTACAATGCGGCCTTATAACAAAAACATTTAAAAAATATGAGTGAACTTAACTACGACAAATTTCGAGACTCTCTAAAAAGATTAGAAGAGAGATATGAAGACTATAAAAAATCGCTAAATCGCCCCGAGCTTTTGGCATCAGATCGTGAATCAATCAAAGAATCTTGCATTCAAAGATTTGAAGTTTGCTTCGACACCACTTGGAAACATCTTAAAAAATATCTTGAACAAGATCAAGGAATTGCCGATTTAGCAAACTCTCCAAAAGCTATTTTTAAACAAGCTCTTGCCGCCAAAGTTATTGATGATGCTGAAGTTTGGATTGAATTTTCTGACAAAAGAACCAGCACCAGCCACGACTATTCAGGCAAAAAAGCTGACGAAGTTTTTGGGCAAGTTGATGATTTTATTGAAGAAGCCATCACGCTTTACGAAACAATGACTCAGCAAAAATGGAAATAATCAAAAATAACATTGTTGATAACATCGATGTTGAGCCGAAACATTTGGAAGAAATCAAGCGCGTTCTAGCAAGAACTTTGCCCTATAAAAAAGTTTGGGCTTATGGATCAAGGGTGAAATGGACAGCCAACGAAAGATCAGATTTAGACTTAGCGGTTTTCGAGGCCACCGACACTCAAATTGAAAATGCCAAAGAAGCATTTAATGAAAGCAATGTTCCATTCATTGTTCAGCTGATGAATTGGCAAAACATTCCCGACGATTTTAAGAAAAATATCGAAGAGAAGTATTTTGTTTTGCAGACGGAAGAAGATTGGGCGGAATTCAAATTAAGCGATATTTCAGATGTTAGAGATGGAACTCACGATTCCCCGAAAGAAAAGCCAGAAGGAAGGTTTTTAATAGCTTCCAAGCATATCAAAAATGGTAAAATTGATTTCTCTTCAGCTTATAAAATATCAGAAGAAGATTTTGAGCAGATAAACAAGAGAAGCAAAGTTGATAAATGGGATATCTTATTTTCAATGATTGAAACAATCGCCGAGACTGTGATTGTAGATTTTGAGCCAGATTTTGCGATTAAAAATGTCGGACTTTTTAAAACTGGAGATAAAAATCTTTCGAAGTGGATATATTATTATCTAAAATCAACTGATGCAAAAAATGAGATAGATGCTTGCTTGAAGGGCTCTACTCAACAATACATAACATTAGGAGACTTGCGTAATTTCCCAGTAAAAATTCCACCCCTTCCCGAGCAAAAGGCAATTGCCGAGGTGCTGACAAGTTTGGATGACAAAATCGACTTACTACACAAACAAAACAAAACCCTAGAACAACTAGCCGAAACCCTCTTCCGCCACCACTTCATCGACAACGCACAAGATGATTGGGGGGAAAGACCGCTGGATAAAATAGCTGATTTCTTAAATGGACTAGCTTGCCAAAAATATTCTCCAAAAAACGAGATAGACAAGTTACCAGTTTTAAAAATCAAAGAATTGAGGGGTGGCTTTGGTGAAGATTGCGATTGGGTAACAACAGATGCACCAACTGAATATTTTGTAAAGAGTGGCGATATTATTTTTTCTTGGTCAGGAAGTTTATTGGTAAAAATTTATAGCGGTAGAAATTGCCTCCTTAATCAGCACTTGTTCAAAGTTACATCTCCAAAATATCCAAAATGGTTCATCTATTTGTGGACAAAAAATCATTTAGAAAAATTTATAGAAATTGCTGAAAGCAAGGCAACAACAATGGGACATATTAAAAGATCTGATCTTTCAAGCTCTATGGTTTTGGTTCCAAGTGATGATGAGATTAAAGAAATGGATAAAATTTTTACTCCAACTTTAGAAAAAATAATTCTTAACAACGAGCAAATTCAAAATTTAGAAAAAACACGTGACCAGCTTTTACCTAAGTTGATGAGTGGCGAAATAAGATTAAACCAACAAACGAATAACCAATAAATTATGAACGAAATTATTAACATTTATTGCGATGAAAGTTGTCACTTAGAGCATGATGACTCGCCAGTTATGGTTTTGGGTGGCGTTTGGCTTCCTAAAAATAAACTAAAAAAAATCTGTCTTGATATAAGAGAAATAAAGCTGAAGCACAGTTTTTCTAAAAGCTTTGAGTTTAAATGGAGCCAAATTTCGCCCAAAAAAATTGAATTTTATAAAGACTTAATCACCTATTTTTTTAGCAATAACGATCTTTGTTTTAGAGGGCTTGTGGCTTCTAAGCAAAACTTAAATCACGACAAACATTCACAAAGTCACGATGATTGGTATTACAAAATGTATTACTTCATGCTTCTCAATATTTTTAAAAAAGAAGATGAATATAATATTTACATCGACATCAAAGAGAAAAAACGAGGTGGGATAAAAATTCTACAACTCAAAAAAATCTTATCCAACAAGCTTTATGATTTTGACTCAAAAATTATTAAAAAAATGCAGATCGTTGATTCAAAAGATAGCGAGCTGTTGCAAATGGCAGATTTGTTTTGCGGAGCCTTATCATATTTAAACAAAGATTTAAAAACCAGTGAAGCAAAATTAGAAATATTGAGCCACATTTCTAAGCTCTCAAAATGCAACCTAAAAATAAAAACACTCCCTCAAGAAAAGAAATTTAACATCTTTTATTGGAATGGCGACAGGGAGGTTTAGTGGATATAAAATTACTTAAAATTTCTGATTTTAATAACGATTTTGCCGACTTTATAGAGGCTTGTTATTGTTGCTATTTTTCAATCTGGCAAAGCGAGGTGAAGTTTAACAATAAACCAATTGTTAGAAATTCTGTTTTAGAGAACTGTAAAGAAAAAGATTTCTGGGGCGTGGTTGAGGGTCATACTAATCATAAAATATTTAATGATTTATCGAGGTATGAAACGGTTCCTTATTTGAAATATATTTTAGAAGAGGCGTCGAAAACCAATAATGACAATAATTCTGATGTAATTTGGTTTTATTCTGAAAGAGATAAGGTCAATATTTTATCTAAAAATTCAAAATATTTAGTCGTTCTAAAGGAATCAAAAACGAAGATTTACTTTGTTACGGCTTTCCCAGTTAACCAAGCAAAAGTCGATAAAATAACTGAAAAATGGAGAATATATTGGAAAACCAATATCCGCTCTAATTAGAATTAGAACGGCTTGGCAATTCTGTCTACCCAATGGTAGATGAAGTTTCGACAGTGTTAGTCTTATTGTTAAAAAGTCAACAATTGTGAAAAAATGAAAGAAAAATTAAACGAATCCCAAATCGAAAACCTCGCCATCTCGCTTCTTGAGAAGAAAGGTTATCAATATTTTTATGGGCCAGACATTGCGCCCGATGCTGAAAATTCTGTCGGCGGGCTTTAGCAGGTTTATGAATTGGAAAAGTGCTGATGGAAAAGTGCTGGCTTCAAAATTAATTGGCGAGCTTGAAATTTTAATTAACGGCATGCTGGGAAAGGCCACGCTGCTTGATTTGGTGCGCAGTTTTATTGTTTTTGAAAAATCATCTTTTGAAGACCCAAAAACCAAAATTGTTAGAATTGAAACGGTAAAAAAATTGGCGGCTTATCATCAATATTACGCGGTGAATAAGGCGGTGGATTCGGTGAAATTGGCAACTTCAGAAGGTGGAAATAGAAAAGGCGGGGTGATTTGGCACACGCAAGGAAGTGGCAAAAGTTTTTCGATGGTGTTTACGGCGGCTAAGTTGGTGCGCGCTTTGGATAACCCGACAATTCTTGTAATCACTGATCGCAACGACCTTGACAATCAGCTTTTTGACACTTTTGCCGCGTCAAAACAATTACTAAGGCAAGATCCAATTCAGGCAGAAAATCGCGAAGATTTAAAAAAGCTTTTGAAGGTGGCGTCAGGCGGCGTGGTGTTTACTACAATTCAAAAATTTCAGCCCGTGGATGGCAATGTTTTTGAAGAATTATCAAACCGCATAAACATTGTAGTAATTGCCGACGAGGCGCACCGCACGCAATATGGTTTTCACGCCAAAACCATTGATGAAAAAGACGGCGGCGGCAATGTGATTGGTAAAAAAGTGGTTTACGGTTTTGCCAAATATATGCGCGACGCCTTGCCAAACGCCACTTATCTTGGATTTACGGGAACGCCAATTGAAGGAAGTGATGTGAACACTCCGGCAGTTTTTGGAAATTATGTTGATGTTTACGACATTTCCCAAGCGGTGAATGACGGCGCTACGGTGAAAATATTTTACGAAAGTCGACTTGCTAAAATTAACTTAAGCGATGAGGGCAAAAAACTGGTTGAAGAGCTGGATGAAGATTTAGAAAAACAAGATTTGTCAGAAACTGGGAAAGCCAAAGCAAAATGGACGCAGCTTGAAGCTTTGATTGGCAGCGAAGATCGCGTGCGCAATATTGCCAAAGACATTGTTTCGCATTTTGAAGCGCGCCAACAAGTTTTTGATGGCAAAGGCATGATTGTTTCAATGTCGCGCCGCATCGCCCGCCGAGCTTTACGCCGAGATCATTAAATTAAAACCCGATTGGCACAGCGACGACTTAAACAAAGGTGCAATTAAAGTGATAATGACCGCCTCTTCAAGCGATGGGCCGCAAATGGCGAAACATCATACCACCAAAGAACAAAGAAGAGATTTGGCGCAGCGCATGAAAAATCCGCAAGATGAATTGAAATTGGTGATTGTGCGCGACATGTAGTTGACGGGTTTTGACGCACCTTCAATGACCACGCTTTACATCGACAAGCCAATGAAGGGTCACAATTTGATGCAGGCAATTGCAAGGGTAAATCGCGTTTACAAAGACAAAACTGGCGGCTTGGTGGTTGATTATTTAGGCATTGCTTCAGATTTGAAAAAGGCTTTGTCATTTTACTGCGACAGCGGCGGAAAAGGTGATCCGGCAATTGCGCAAGAGCAAGCGGTGCAGATGATGCTCACAAATTTAGAAGTTATTTCGCAGATGTTTTATGGCTTTGAATATGAAGAATATTTTGACGCAAATACATCAAAAAAATTGTCGGTAATTTTGGGCGCAGAAAATCACATTTTGGGTTTAGAAAATGGCAAGAAGCGTTTTCTTGATGAAGTGGCAAAATTGTCGCAAGCCTTTGCAATTGCAGTTCCACAGATCCAAGCAATGGAAGCAAAAGATGAAGTGGCTTTCTTTCAAGCCATAAAAGCAAGATTGGCAAAGTTTGAAAGTTCAGCTGGTGGAAAGAGCGACGCAGAAATTGAAACTGCAATTAGGCAAGTGATTGACGAGGCTTTGGTTTCAAGCAAAGTGGTTGATGTGTTTGATGCGGCGGGAATTAAGAAGCCCGATATTTCTATTTTGTCGGAAGAGTTTTTGCTCGAAATTAAAGGCATGGAACATCAAAACTTGGCCTTAGAAACTTTGAAAAAACTTTTAAACGACGAAATAAAATCGCGCTCCAAAAAGAACTTGGTTCAAAGCAAAAGCTTGATTGCGATGTTGGAAAATTCGATTAAGAAATATCACAACAAAATTATCACCGCAGCAGAAGTTATTGATGAGTTGATTAAGCTGAGTAAAGACATTCAAACAGCCGATAAAGAGCCGCAAGAAATGGGGTTGTCAGATTTTGAATATGCCTTTTACACCGCAGTTGCAGATAACGACAGCGCCAGAGAATTGATGCAAAAAGACAAACTACGCGAATTGGCAGTTGTTCTGGCAGAAAAAATTAAACAAAACGCTACGATTGATTGGACGATTAAAGAAAGCGTTCAGGCGAAATTAAGAATTATTGTAAAAAGAGTTTTGCGCCAGTTTGGCTATCCGCCAGATATGCAGAAATTAGCAACTGAAACTGTTTTAAATCAGGCGAAGTTGATTGCGGCAGAAATTGCTAATGAAAGAAGTTAAAAAGAAAAATCTTCTAAATTCAAGCGCGGGCCCAAATCAAAAAACATTTCATCATGAGTTACCATGATCACCAAACCATCTTCTTTTATTCTGGTTTGAATCAGACCATGAAGCATTTCCTTTCCCGCCTTGTCAAGATTACTTGAAGGTTCGTCCAAAATCCAAACAGTTGCCGGACAACATAAAAGCTTGGCCAACATCACGCGTTTTTGCCAGCCGGCAGAAAGGGTTTTTACTTTTTCATCTGCTAAATTTGTGAGCTGAAAAAAACTTAAAGCCGAAGAAAGCGCTTCTTTGGTGGCGGAAAGTTTGGCATAAAATTTAAGGTTTTCGGCAACTGTTAATTCTGTTTTGAGGAAATTTTTATGCCCTAAAAATTGGCTGTCGCCGTTAAAATCATCACGAAAATTTTCAATATTATTGCCGCCCCATAAAATTTCGCCCTGCTTTGCCTTAGAAATTCCGGCGATAATTTTCAACAAACTGCTTTTGCCGCAACCGTTGCGGCCTGTGATTATCAAGGCCGAACCAATGCCCACCGAAAAACCTAAATCGGAAAAGATTTTCTTGTCATCTTTAAAAAACGAAAGATTATTGACAGTAAGCATATCCCTTTGGAACCCCTATTTTACTGATTAATTGCAACTATGTCGAACCTGAAATTTTACGAATATTCTGATGCCAAAGATCCCAAATATCTAGTGGTTTTCTTGCATGGCTACGGCGCGAATGGTGAAAATCTGATCGATCTTTCTTATGAATTTAAAAAGATTTTACCCGATGCACATTTCATTTCTCCCAACGCAATTGAACCTTGGGAAGGCGGATTTCCACATGCTTACCAATGGTTTTCATTAAGAGCTGGGATGGAACGCAGAAGCCTTGATGTAATGGCAGAGTCAGTAAAAAATGCTAATAAAACTTTACAGCATTTTATTAATTCACAGCTTGAGCGCTTTAAACTAAGCGCAGAAAATCTTTTTTTAGTTGGCTTCTCCCAAGGCGCGATGATGGCGCTTTATCAGGGTTTTATTCAAAATAAAAAACCAGCTGGTGTAATTTCATTTTCCGGCAAATTGATTTTACCGGAAATGGTGAATGAAAAAACTTTATCGAAACCGGAAATTTGTTTAATTCATGGCGAGTCTGATTCGGTGGTGCCTTTCTCAAGCCTTGCTGAAGCTGGATTGATGCTTAAAGAAAATAATATTTCTTTCGAAACTCATCCAATTGCGCATCTCGATCATTCGATTGATATTCATGCAATTCGTCTGGCGCAAAATTTTATTAAAAAAAGAATTTCTTAACGCCATCTTGCTTGCGGCGGATAATAGTAATTCGGCTGATAATATGGTTGGTAATTAGATCGATCAACACTCACCACATTGTAGCGCGGGCAATGCTTGTCGCCATCTTTCCAGCTATTGTAAATGCAATCCTTGCTAAAAAAAGATTCCGGTTTCGTGCAGGCGTTTAGGCTCAAAGTGAGTAAAATAATTAGGTATTTCATACAAATATAAATTTTTAATCAGGGGAAAATAGAAGAAGGTCTTAGCAGCAGGAAGGACAACAACCAAACAGCACTGAACGAAAGCTGTTGAAATCAGAATTTGAGGAGATTTTTAATTCACTTAAAAAATCAGTAACTTGGAAAGAATTTTGAAATGGCAATGAAAGTGGACGAATAATTTTTCTTACTAAAACCGGTTTTGGACCTTGTCTAAAAGAAGCAGAAAAACTTTTAAGCGTTGTGAAAGATTTTTTATCATCCTTTTCCAGCTTTAATGTTTGGCTAGATTTTAATTGAAAAAGTTTAACTTTTTCTAAAGTAGATGAATAGTTTTTGGAGAAGGCATTGCTTTGACCAAAAAACACCAGAACTAATGCTGCGAATGGCTTGATGATTGTCATGACTGACGGAGGAATTTTAAAACTAAAAGAAACTTACAAAAAGGAGCGCGCGCTAATTAACAACAGCAACAACAACACATCGGCGCTGTAAGGAAAGACTGGCTATGTGAAAGGTTTGGGAAACGATTCATTAACTAAGAGTTGGAAAAAAAGATTTTATTTAAACTTGAAGATGCATCAATTTGGTTTTACAAAATAAAGTTACAAGAACTTTTTATAGAATTACCAAATCTTCAAACAATGAAACTTTCGCAATATTTTCTACCAACTCTCAAAGAAAACCCAATTGACGCAACTGTGGTTTCGCATCAATTAATGATTCGCGCCGGCATGATTCGTCAAACTGCTTCCGGCATTTATACTTGGCTGCCTTTGGGCCTAAAAGTTTTGCGCAAAGTTGAAAAAATTATCAAAGAAGAAATGGATAAAGCCGGCGCTTTAGAAATTTTAATGCCAACAATTCAACCCGCAGAATTATGGATTGAATCCGGTCGCTTTGATGCTTACGGCAAAGAAATGTTACGCATTAAAGATCGCCACGATCGCGACATTCTTTACGGTCCAACTCATGAAGAAGTTGTCACCGATATCTTCAGAAAAAACGTCACCACTTACAAAGATTTGCCAAAAAATTTATATCAAATTCACTGGAAATTCCGCGATGAAATTCGTCCTAGATTCGGTCTAATGCGCGGTCGCGAATTTTTGATGAAAGATTCTTATTCTTTCGACATTGATGAAGTTTCAGCCAAAAAAACTTACAACTTAATGTATGAAACTTACTTCAAAATTTTCCGCAAAATGGGTTTAAAACCAATGGCAGTGAAAGCCGACACCGGCGCAATTGGAGGAGATTTATCGCATGAATTTCACTTGCTTGCCGACACTGGCGAAAGCGCGATTTATTACGATAAAAAATTTGATGAATTATCAGAATCAAAAAATTTCGATATTGCGCAAATGCAAAGTATGTACGCAATGGCGGATGAAATGCATGTTGCTAAAAAATGTCCAATTCCCGCCGAACAGCTTGCATCAAGACGCGGCATTGAAGTTGGTCATATTTTTAATTTCGGTTTAAAATATTCAAAAGCTATGGAAGCAAGCGTGATGGGCGCAAATGGTGAAAAAATTTATCCAAATATGGGATCTTACGGAATTGGCGCATCTCGCGTTGTTGCCGCCGCGATCGAAGCAAATCATGATCAAAACGGCATTATCTGGCCAAAAGAATTAGCACCTTTTCAAGTTGCATTAATTAACGTTCGCTCGGGCGACGAATTATGCGACAAGGTTTGCGAAGAAATTTACAACAAATTCCAAGAGCAAAATATTGAAGTAATTTACGACGATACAAAAGCCAGTTTGGGACAAAAATTTTCAATCGCCGATTTAATCGGAATTCCCACTCAAATTATAGTTGGACCTAAATCAGCAGCGGCTGGAAAAGTGGAAGTTAAAGATCGCAAAAGTGGCGAAAAAAATGAAATTGAAATTTCAGAAATTCTTAAGTTTTCATAAATATTCATGAATCAGAAATTAAATAATAAACCAGTTTTACTGTGCGTTCTTGATGGTTGGGGAATTGGTGATGAATCAGATAAATTCAATGCTATTGCGCGCGCTAATTTGCCAAATTACCGACGTTTTTTCAAAACTTATCCGCATTCACAACTTGAAACTTCAGGCCTTGCGGTTGGATTGCCTGAAGGACAAATGGGCAATTCGGAAGTTGGTCACATGACGATTGGCGCTGGGCGCGTGATTTTTCAAGATTTGCCGCGCATTAATAATGCAATTGCCGATGGCAGTTTGGAGAAAAATGAAAAATTACAAAAATTAATTTCTGATCTAAAAACATCGAAAAAAACCTGCCATTTACTAGGATTATTTTCTGATGGCGGCGTTCATTCACATATTAATCACATTATTTTTTTAGCAGAATTTTTAGCAAAAAATGGTGTTAAAGTTCTGCTTCACGCATTTTTAGATGGCCGCGATGTTGCTCAAAAAAGTGCTTTAATTTATTTGGGAAAAATCAATAATATTAAAATTGCTACAATCTCTGGTCGCTACTACGCCATGGATCGCGATCAGAATTGGGATCGTGTAAAATTAGCTTACGACGCAATTGTTTTTGGAATTGGTGAAAAAAATTCTGATGCAGTTTTAGCAGTTGAAAATTCTTATAAAAAATCAATTAGCGATGAATTTATTTTGCCAACTGTTATTGACAATTATAGTGGAATTGAAAATGGTGATGCTTTAATTTTTGCTAATTTCCGCGCTGATCGCGCCCGCGAAATGTCGGATGCAATTTTAAATCCTCAATTCAAAGAATTTGAAGCTAAAAAAATCGATTTTTCACATCGCTTAGCTTTCACCGAATATTCCGAAAAATTAAATAATTTTTATCAAATTTTATTTCCGCCAATTGAGGTAAAAAATTCCTTACCGGAAATTTTATCGGCGCGCGGCCTTACGCAATTGCGCATCGCCGAGACTGAAAAATATGCTCACGTAACTTTTTTCTTTTCCTGCGGGCAAGAAAAAGAGCTTGCGGGCGAAAGCAGAATTATGGTAAAATCTCCGGCAGTTGCGACTTACGATTTAAAGCCAGAAATGTCAGCCAATGAAGTTGGTGAAAAATTATGCGCAGCAATTGCCAGCGAAAAATTTGATTTCATAATTGTGAATTACGCCAATCCCGACATGGTTGGACATAGCGGCATGCTTGATCCGTCAATTGCAGCCTGCGAGGCGATTGATCGTCAACTTGGTTTATTAGAAAAAATAATTCTCGAAAAAAATGGTCTGATGTTAATTTCAGCAGATCATGGCAATATTGAATGTATGCTTGATCATGATCATCATCCACATACTTCTCACACAACAAATCCTGTTCCATTAATTTTGATCGGAAAAAATGTTTCCCAATTAAAATTGAACAATGGCGCTTTGGATGACATTGCGCCAACGATTTTGAGCTTGATGAAAATTGAGCAACCGCAAGATATGAAAGGGAAAAATTTAATTAAGAATCTGTAAAATAAAATGAGCAAAACTGAAATCCAAGCCAATGGAATACAAGCCGAAAAACCTCCAATGGGATTTGTCAAAACCTTAATCATCGCTTTACTTTGCGCCGGTTTTGTGCGCTCGATTTTTTTCGAGCCTTTTCATATTCCATCAAGCTCAATGAAACCGGGTCTTTTGATTGGCGATTATATTTTTGTTGCCAAATATTCTTATGGTTACAGCCGCTATTCTTTTCCTTTTGGGATTGATTTTTTTGAAGGCAGAATTTTTGAAAAAAACAAACCAAATCGCGGCGATGTTGCGGTTTTCCGCTTGCCAACTGAGACCAGCATTAATTACATAAAAAGAATTATCGGACTTCCGGGTGATCAAATTCAAATGCGCAACGGCGTGCTTTTTATCAATAATGCCGAAGTTTCAAAAGTTGCTGATGGTGTTTTCACCGAAAGTGACGAGTCTTTAAAGGTTGAAATCAGAAAATTTCTTGAAACTTTACCGGAAGGAAAAACCGTTGAAACTCTAGATCAAAACACCGAAACGCCGCAAGATAATACCGGAATTTATGAAGTTCCTTTGGGTCATTATTTTATGATGGGAGACAATCGTGATAATTCACAAGATAGCCGTTTTTTATCACAAGTTGGTTATGTTCCTGAAGAAAATCTGGTTGGAAAAGCGACCATAATTTTCTTTTCCAACTCGAAGCCAACTTGGCAATTTTGGAACTGGCCAAATTCAATTCGCTCTAACAGAATTTTTACCAAAGTTAATTAAATGAATCCTGATTTTTTAAAATTCTGCAATCGCATTAATTACAATTTCAGCGATCAAGCTTTACTGGAAGAGGCTTTAACGCATCCGAGTCTTTCTAAAGAAAATAAAAATAAACCTAATTATCAGCGTTTAGAATTTTTAGGCGACAAAGTTTTATCTTTAGTAATTGCCGAATTTTTGATGAAAAAATATCCGTATGAAATGGAAGGCGATCTTTCAAAACGCCAAGCTTCGTTGGTTTCGGGCGAATCATTGTCAGAAATTGCTTTAGCAATTGGCTTGGAGGAGGTTTTGCAAATCAGCCGCGGCGAACAAAATATGGGCGGAAAAACTAATAAAAGAAATTTAGAGAATTCACTTGAAGCTTTAGTTGGAGCTTTATATTTAGATTCTGGTTACAAAGAAGCAGAAAAATTTATTATGACTTTTTGGCAAGATGCGTTGGAGAAAAATATTACTCCGCCAAAAGATCCGGTTTCAGAATTACAAGAATTAGTCCAATTAGAATCAAAACAGCTACCGCAATATTCCACTGTCAAATCAGGTGGCGCAGATCATTCGCCACTTTTCGTCTCAAAGGTTAAAATTTTACACTTAAAATTAGAATTCAGCGCTGAAGGAAAATCGAAGAAAGAAGCGCAAAAAGAAGCATCAAAAATCGCTCTGGAATATCTCTTAAATTTGAATTAAGTTTTTAATTTCAAATCACGTCTCTCATCACTATTTTCTTAGGTAATTTTATGCCGAAAAAAGAAAATTCTACAGAAAATAAGGCGTTATTGGAAGAAATGTTCGAATGCGCTATGGCAAATAATTTTAACGCATTCTCTAAATTACTTGATAACAAAGACGAGCATTCTTTGGTAGAAGATGATGCCAACCTAGGAGCCTGCTTGATGATGATGGCACAAGCTATAAATAGTGAACCCGATATCATAAAGCGAGAAGATGGGTAAAATTTTAGAAGCTTTTCACACAAGCTCTGGTGCATCTGAAGAAATTTGTGAAAATATTCGCGATAAACTCAATGGAGAATACGGCACTCATCTTTTTTCCACCAAAAAACCTGAAGGATCTCCGCAACCTACATATCCAACATGAGACTGTCGCAAACCCAACTTCCCAAAAAATCCAACTCAAAAAAATTTAGCTCAAGTTTTTTGATCTGATTTTTTTGGAATTTGTGGGTTTTATTGATTTTACGTGGTTTGGACGCGGCTATCCCTTGTCATGCGATGATTGGCGGCGGAGCTGATCCAGCTAGAACTGCCAATCTTTTAAAGTTAAAAGTAATCGCCTGCATGAAGGCGGAGAACTGATTTTTGGCGA